>JBHGBF010000161.1:0-16835 GCA_041946865.1 Acidobacteriota bacterium
GGCGCATGATGAACTCCAAAAGCGCCTGCCGCTTCCCTCGCAGAAAACTGAGCGGTTACGCTTCGGGGCGACATCGCGAACTTAACTAACAGCCCCCAATGGGCGAATCCCCAAACGAACATGTCGAACCCGAGCACATTTGGCGTCATTCTGTCCGGCGGTCGCCCGCGGACCGTTCAAATTGGTGCGAGGTTGAGCTTCTAGTGTCGGCCGAGCAGCGCCGAAGGCGCTCGGGTGTTTCACCGGCCGTGAGGGCATATGCCTGTAGATCGCGGAAAGGGACGCCCCGGACATCCTGAATTCCTGGCTCGCTATGACCAATCCTCGAACGTGCGTGGCGATCACCCTCTAAATCTCATCTCTGCCAGTCTCTCCATGAATGCCTACATGATTACCCATGAGCAGAAGTACCGTGACTGGATTCTGGATTATGTGGGCGCATGGCGAGACCGGGTGATCGCAAATGATGGGAACATTCCTTCGAACATCGGTCTCGACGGGCGGATCGGAGGTGAGTGGAACGGCCAATGGTACGACGGAGTGTTCGGCTGGAATTACACGGTTGATGTAAAAGACGAGCGGGGCGTTTCCCGGAATTTCACTCGAGACTACGTGATGCGTGGTCCTCGGATCGCCTTTGGCGAAGCCTTCTTACTCACTGGCGATGTCAGCTTTCTGGAGCCGCTTCGCCGGCAGATTTCGAACCTCTATTCCGCTCGCCGGGAGATGGATGGCCGAGTGTTGCTGCCCCGCCATCAAGGTCCTGATGGCTGGTTTGGCTTTAGCGAGGATAGAAGAGAATACCTGCCGATTCAAGCCGACCTCTTCCTTTACTCCTCCGGGCTCGCCGATCCGGAGTTCCTTCCCCGGGAGGGCTGGCTTGCCTATCTGTCCGGCCAGGATCCGGACTATCCTGAAAGAGCTCTCCGTTCCGAACTGGAATTCGTCAGACAGCGCGTTCAGGCGATGAGATCGGACACCTCGACTCCAGACACTCGCCGGTCCGACACGCCCCAAAAATACAGTCCCATCCCAACCGGTACCCTGGTGAATCTAGCGCTCGGGGGCAACGATCCCGGCTTCCGGGGCAATATTCTGCACTCCCGACTCCGCTACTTTGATCCGGTTCTGCGTCGGCCCGGGCTTCCGAACGACGTAGCCGCTCTTGTCGAAAAGCTGGATGACGAGGTCGTTGTCGTGACGCTGGTTAATACGAACCTACTGGATGATCGAAGGGTGACCGTTCAGGCAGGCGCCTGCGGCGAGCACCGGGTGGAGTCTGTGGAGATCCAGGGGAAGACGGTCCCGGTGGGTGCGGCCTGTTTTGATGTCAGGCTGGCTGGAGGGGCAGGCGGGAAGCTTAAGCTTCATCTGAGACGTTACACCGCACATCCGACGCTTACGCCTCCGTGGGACAGGTAACGGGAACAGAGTCTAGCCGGCAGACGTTAAGGTAACCGTTAAACTACCCATAGATACTTCCCGGCAAGCGGATCTCACACACTAACCTGAGCCTGAGGGAAGCGCATCCGGACTTGGACGTTTGTCTCCCAGGCTCGGCAAACGGAATGGGGTGCGTTTCCTCCCAAAATTCTGGAGGTATCCACATGGTCCAGATGCGACTCTTAACGCACCGGTACTCGAAGCGATTCCTGTCTGTCCTCATTGCCGTCCTCATACCGGCAATCTTTAACGGCAACTTCCTCCGGGCCCAAGGGACAGGCACCCTACACGGAACGGTAAAGGATCAATCGGGAGGTGTAGTCCCGGGGGTTGAAGTGACCGCGAAGCTCCAGGAACGTGCCACCACCCGCACAGTGTTGACAGACGAACAAGGGGCCTATGTCGTGCCGTTGTTAGCCGTCGGTACTTATACAGTAACCGTAGAAGCCCCGGGCTTCAGGACGTTCCATCGTGACGCAGTCACGCTGACATCCAACCAGAATGTCCGTGTGGACGTCGTGCCCCAGGTAGGTGAAATGAGCCAATCCGTGACGGTTTCAGGTGAGGCGGCCCTCGTAGACAGCCGGTCCTCGATGATGGGCACGCTGATCGATGACCGCCGGGTCCTCGAATTGCCGATGAACGGTCGCAATATCATCGAACTGGCCACGATCCTGCCCGGCGCCAACGCCGTGGAAGCGCCACAAACCTTCACCGGGGATCGGGATGGCCCGATTGTGTCGATGTCAGGATCCCGTGGAAATCAGAATTCGTTCCTTTTCGATGGAACCCAATTCAATGCCCTCTTTCGGAACACCGGAATGAACTACCCACCCCCCGATTCACTGCGGGAAGTCAAGGTTTTGACTAACAGCTTCAGTGCTGAGTATGGGCGCAATTCTGGGTCGATATTCAATGTTGTCAGCAAATCGGGCACCAATGAGATTCATGGCAGCCTCTGGGAGTTCACACGAAACGACAAACTGAACGCGCGCAATTTCTTCGCGGGCTCCGAAAAGCCTAAGCTGATTCAGAACCAGTTCGGCGCCACGTTGGGCGGACCAATCAAGAAAGACAAGCTGTTCCTTTTTGGGTCATATGAAGGACTTCGAATCCGGCCGGGGGCCCTTTCAGCCAGCGTGTTCCCCCTTACCGCTGCCGAAAGGGGCGGGGACCTGTCTGCCACCACAACCAAACCGATCAAGGATCCTGAAACCGGCCAGCCTTTTCCTGGCAAACAAATCCCGGCGGCACGGATCGACCCCGTTGCGCTGAAGCTGCTCGATTTCGTCCCCCTTCCGAATCGACCCGACGGACAGCTTGTCACTACGGCAGCCGAACCCAAGGACAACGACAATTTTCTGGTAAGAGCGGATCTCAATCTCGGAGGGCACACGATCGATAGCCGCTACAACTATAACCTGGCCCAGGACGAAGGTTGGCGAGGAGACGTACCCAGTTATATGCCCGTTTCCCGCCAGGCGAAATCGCAGAATTTTACGGTCGGGGAGACGTTTGCGATCAGGCCGAACCTGTTAAACCGGGCAAGAATCGGTTACAACCGCATGCTCGCCGTCGTTGAAAACCTAAACAAGATGCACCTGTCAGATCTCGGAGCCGACTTCCCGATCTTCGGCGGCGAGAAGATTCCGCCCAATGTCGGGGTGTCAGGACGATTCACGCTGGGTGCCGGTTCCGGTCAGAGCCAGGTTCAAGAAAACGAATCGTTTCAGGCATCGGACAACGTCCATTGGACCTCCGGGAAACACTCGCTTAAAGTCGGCTTCGAATTGCTACGGAACCGGTATGCCTACGACTCCAAGTTCCTGGTCAACGGCGGCTTTACATTCAATGGTTCCATAACCGGGAATCCCACTGCGGATTTCCTCTTGGGGAAGGCCGCCTCGTTGCGAATTGCCAGCCCTTCTCTCGTCCAAGACTCGTCACAGCTGCATACCTATTACTTCCTGCAGGACGACTGGCGAATCCATTCACGGCTGACGCTCAACCTCGGGCTGCGGTACGAATCGACGCCTCCTTGGGTCAATGCTGGGGACCGATGGGGAACGTTCAGACCCGGGCAAAAGTCTCAGGTCGTGCCAAATGCTCCGGTAGGGATGGTCTTCGTGGGAGACCCGGGGATCCCCCGGGGCCTGATTGAGGCCGATCGAAACAACTGGGCGCCTCGCATCGGTCTCGCGTGGGACCTCTTCGGAACGGGACGCACCTCACTCAGAGCAGGCTACGGCATCTTCTACGACACTATCAACGCCGATGTGATCGAGCCGTCCAGCCAGCCTTTCCGGTACGACTTCACGTTTAACGTCCCGCACAGCCTTTCCGAACCGCTGAAGGGGCAAATTGAGATCCCCCTCGAAGTCAATCTCCAAGACCCTCTGTTTGTTGGAATCCAAACCTTGAACTACCCTGTCCCTGATCTGTGCACTCCTTATGTTCAGCACTTGAACCTCAATGTACAGCACGAAATCGTGAAGGACATGGTTATCCAGGTGGGATATGTCGGCAAACTCGGCCACAAGCTGATCATCGGGATGTCGCATAACCCGGCTCTGTACCAGCCGGGTGCAACTCTGGCGAACATAAACAGCCGGCGTATATACCCTGGCTTTGGCGACAATCGCGGACTGACCACTCAAGCCAACTCGAACTACCACGCCCTGCAAGTGGAGCTGAATAAGAGGTTCAGTCGAGGCTTCTCGCTCCAGAGTGCCTATACTTACTCGCGGTCCATTGATCAGTTCTCTCGCATCACCTCGAACAGCACACCGGTGTCGAATCCTTTTGATCTCGGTGCAGAACGGGGGCTTTCCGATTTCCATGCCAAACACATAGCGTCCTTTTCCTGGATATCAGATCTGCCTGCGTTCGCCTCGCAAAACGCCCTGGTTAAGGGAGTGCTTGGGGGATGGCAGTTAAATGGATTCATCAACCTGCGCTCGGGTAGTCCCATCACCGTCCTTACAGGGCGAGATAACGCTCTAAGCGGGACCGGTAACCAGCGACCCAACCAGGTTGGTGATCCCGGCCTGCCGGAAAACCGTACTCGAGACGAGAAGATCCTTGCTTGGTTCAGCCGTGATGCTTTCGCTTTTCCCAGTGAGGGTACCTTCGGGAATGCGGGCAGGAACACGATAGTCGGTCCCGCCTACGCCACGACCAACCTGGGCCTTTTCAAAAACTTCCCGCTGCCGGGTCGCGAAGGCCTCAAATTGCAGTTCCGGTCAGAGTTCTTCAATGCGTTCAACTCGGTGAATCTCGGCAATCCGCGCAATCAACTTTCCGACAGCAGGATGGGGAGAATTACCGGCGCGAGCTCGGCTCGAGTAATCCAGCTGGCTCTGAAGGTCCTGTTTTGACTTCCCCAAGAGGTTTGCTGAGACACAACAGCCGCACCTCGGATGCTGGAGGCGCGGCTCCGCTAAAAGAGAGGTTACTTATGAAGACTTTTGCTCTCCCCAAGACCGCCCTGGTTGCGGGTGTTGGAACTCTTTTGGCTTTGGCTGCCTGTTCGTCAGGAAGTGGGCGGGTGACGCTGGTCGAGGAAGGTCAGTCAAAGGCCACAATCGTGATTCCAAGCGGCGCCGGGGATGAAGTTCGCTTTGCTGCGACCGAGCTTCAAACCTATTTGAAGAAGATCTCGGGTGCAACGCTTCCTCTAGCTGAGGATGGCCGGGAGATCAGCGAAACCAGGGTGTTTATAGGCCCGAGCCGCTTGACTCGCGAGGCCGGGGTCGACCTCGGGCAGCTAAAAGCGGGTGGGTTTGTCATCCAAACAATGGGCGACGACCTTGCCGTTGTCGGGAAAGATGACGAAGGGACCCGGTGCGGGGTGTCGGAATTGCTGGAGATCCTGGGTGTCCGATGGTACTGGCCGGGTGAGCTGGGTGAAGTCGTTCCCCGGTTGGCTACGGTCACCGTCGATCCACTGGACATTGCTCAAAGCCCGGATTTTGCATGGCGGGACCGAGGGCCGGAAGGCGCTCTTTGGGGTGCCACCAGCGGACCAACCGACATGGACGGGAGAGCGCTGCTTCTTGGCATTACGCCCGAACACCAGGCCGAGGTCAAGCTCTGGGAGAAACGGAATAAATGGGGCGGTCTGAAGATTTATGGAGGCCATTGCCTCGGCGAGGTGTTCCCGCCGGAGAAATATGCCAAAACGCACCCGGAGTACTACGCGCTGGTCAATGGGAAACGAGCGGTTCCGGGGCCGGATTACGACTACAAACACGGCGGTCAGGTCTGCACGAGCAACCCCGATGTCGTCAAGGCGGCTGTCGCTTGGGCGAGGGACTTTTTCGATAAACACCCCGACTTTGACGGGGTTCACATGACGATGAACGACTCGGGGGGATTCTGCGAGTGTGAGAAATGTCGCTCTCTTGACTCGACCAACCTCGTTGCGCGCCCGGGGATCGAGGCGGAAGAGATGGGCAGGGCACCCAGGCGAACCGTCATCACCGATCGGATCTTCACATATATCAACCAGATTGCCGAAGAAGTCGAAAAGACGCATCCCGGAAAGCTCGTCTTCTCGATGGCGTACTCGCGGTACATTACGCCGCCGCAGCGAATTCGCCTCCACCCGAACGTCGTCCCGCAATACTGCCTCTGGAGTGCCTACAAACACGCGAGCCCGGAGTTCAAGAATCAGCATCGTGAAATTTCTGCCGGATGGGCAAAGCTGGCCCGGCGCAAGGGAATCTACGAGTACGACATAAATGGCTCCTGGCCTGGCCTGCATCGGCTGGTCATGTCTCACATCGCGGAGTCGATCAAACACCTGCATTCGCTCGGCTACGATCTCTACCAAACCCAGTCGGGCGACGAGTTCGCCATCAACGGCATGAACTACTACGTCACCGGCAAACTGCTGTGGAATACCAGGTTGGATGAGAGACAAATCCTGGAAGACTTCTACCAGAAAGCTTTTGGCCCTTCCGGGCCGGCGGTGCGGCGGTTCCAACAGATGCTTCAGGATGCTTGGAACAAGGCGACAGAGAAGGGGACCGATGTCAGCTGCAACTCTCTGGAAACGACGCGCCTTCTCGATCTCTTCACCCCGGAGCTGCTAGGGCAGTGCGACCAGGCGCTCCAAGACGCGGATCGTCTGGCCGCCGACCCAATCGTTCGAAAGCGAGTCGAGTTCTATCGGCAGGGCTTCAGGTACACCCAGCTGACAGTTGAAGCCACCCGAAAGTCCAAAGATCTCTATAAGGCGGGGATCGAGGTTATGGACCTTCCAAAGGCCCAGAGCCAAATGGCCCGGCTTAAAAAGAGCGAGGCTCAACAACTTCTCGGGGACGCCCTGAGGGCTTGGGAAGAGAGAGGACAATTCGTCGAGTCTCTGAAGAACGACTACGTCCTCGCCTACTTCTGGGTCAAGTACAACGACATCAGTCGTGATTTCAATCCGGTTGAAAATCTCCGATTCCTTGCAGCCAGGGCGGGGCCTGGATCATAGAGGCGTGCATGAGATCCGCTCAGTGCGCTTCAAATAACCGGGGATCCTCGACCTGACTCGTGGCCAGGCGGCCAGCACGTTACCGTAACGGTTAAACTACCTCCGCAACATTGAAACCGCGCTGGCGCATCTGTATAGGTACGTCGTTGCCACCCAGCACCTATCGTCCGAAGATTCTTAGGCCAGGATGGCAAAATCTGGGGATTTCGACCTAAGTGGGAACCTGAGGAGGTCGTCATGTACGCTCTGCGACGAGCATTTCCCGTCTTCTTTCTAGTTCTGCTGTTCATTGCGTCGGCCGAGTTGTGCGCGCAGGAGTTTCGTGGAAGCCTCCTGGGCAGTGTCAAGGACGCTAGTGGCGCATTGATACCCGGCGCCACGGTCACGGCCATCAATGTTGAAACCAATGTCTCGACGAGCACTGTAACCAGTGATATCGGGCGCTATCGAATTCCCTTCCTGTTGCCGGGGAATTATTCGGTAATAGTCGAACTCCCGGGCTTCCGCCGCTTGGAGAGAACAGGAATCCGCATCTCGGCGGGCACTGACCTTGATTTGGATTGTGTTCTGGAAGTCGGGGAAGTCTCCAACTCGGTCACGGTCAGCGGATCAACCGCGGCAGTCAGTTCCACGAACGCTGACCTGGCGCTGGTGGTCGAGCAGAAGTATGTTCAGAACATTCCCGTCAGCTTGACCCGAAACGTCTTGAACAAGGTGTTACTGACACCCGGCGTGACAGTGGCTAGCAGCGGCGGGACAGTGACGTCCAACGGCCAGACTGACATCACTATCAACGGTGGCGGAGGCAATCAGTCACGCAACGAGATCACCATAGATGGAATACCCAACACCGTGCCGCGTAGCGGCGGCGTGGCCGTGTACATCCCATCGCAGGACTCAGTCGAGGAGATGAAGGTGCAGACGACTCTCTTTGACGCCGCCTACGGGCATTCCAATGCGGGAGCGATCAGCATTACCACCCGGGCTGGAACCAACCAATGGCACGGGAGCCTGTACGATTTCAAGCGCTGGAGGGCGCTGAACGCCAACAGCTGGCGGAACAATTATCTCGGCCTCGAGAGGCCGCCGGTCAGCTACAACCAGGTGGGTGGTATGTTCGGCGGACCGGTCATTCTTCCGGGGCTGTACAACGGGCGAGACCGCACGTTTTTCATGTTCTCCTTCGAAAAAACGAAGGATGCCAGCCCGAGAACGAGGGAAGCAAGGGTACCGACCGAGTTAGAGAGGGCCGGCGATTTCTCGCAAACCTTGAACCGCAAAGGGACGGCTATTCTCGAGATCTATGACCCCTGGACCACTCAGGGAACCGGCAGCAAAGCGACCCGGACGCTGTTCGCAAACTCGAGGATCCCGCAGAACCGACTGGATCGAACGGGCCTCGCGGTGATGAAGGCCTACCCTCTCCCGAACGTTGCGGCGACAACTCAGATCGGCGTGAATAACTGGGCGGGGGCAGGAGTCTACCAGGTGTTGGAGGATTCCTACAGCATTCGCGTCGACCATGCGCTCAGCTCCCGTCAGAGGATGTTCGCGCGGTATAGCAAGCTGACCAGAGCCGACGAGTTCGTTCCGGTGCTGTTTCCGGGTGTCCTTTCTTTCACGGGTCCCGGGCAGTCGGACCTTGGGGTCTCGTATCGGTACTTCCACTCGCTGGCGGTTGATGACACGATTACATTCTCGCCCAGTTTTGTAGGCTCGTTCAGATACGGACTCTCAACCCGTGATCTTCCCAAGTTGCTGGGCGTTGCGGAAGGGTCGAAGCTGGCCGACCCGGCCGTTCTCGACCTGCCTCAGATCATCTTGGACAATCAGGCGACACGAGGGTTCCCGATCTTCAATATGGGCGAGAACATTCCTCAGATCGGTGCCCGCAACGACGTGGAGAACTGGTACACACATACCGGACTTGCGACCTTCTACAAGATGATCGGGAAGCACTCTTTGAAGTTCGGTGCAGATTACCGTCTCACTCGTTGGAACAAGATCTACCTGGGTGACGGCCAGTCCGGGAGTTTTACGTACAGTTCGGTCTTCACTCAGAAGAACCCGTTCGTGAACAGTTCGGCTGATACTTCAGGATCAGGGATGGCCTCGTTGCTGCTCGGTGTCCCCGCCTCAGGCAGCCTTGGCTACAACAGCTCGCTGGCCAATCAGAACCATTACCTGGCGCTGTTCGTCCAGGAGGACTGGAAAGCACTCCCCCATTTGACTCTGAACTTCGGTCTGCGCTATGAACTCGAAACTCCTTACACGGAGCGCTTCAATCGAACCGCCCATGGGTTCGATTTCAGTGCGCCTTCGCCCCTCGATGTGCCGGGGCTGGAACTGAAGGGAGGTCTGTTGTTCGCCGGAGTTGGGGGCAATCCTCGCAGAGAGGGGAATGTGGATGCTAACAACTTCGGCCCGCGCTTCGGCTTCGCTTACAGCGTCAACTCCAAGACAGTGGTCCGCGGCGGATATGGCCTGTTCTTCAGCGCCCAGGGCTACAATACTGGGTTTGATGGCGCCGTGGCCACGTTCAACGCCGTTACGACCTACACCGGGACAATTGATAGCGGAGCGACGCCTTTCACCACGATTCAAAACCCGTTCCCGGGAGGACTGCGCGGACCCGAAGGGAATTCCAAGGGGCTTGCCGCCCGATACGGTGACTCGCTGACGATCATGGACCAGAATCGCGTGAACCCGTATAACCAGCAGTGGCAGATCAGTCTTCAGAGGGAACTCCCAGGTGCCTTCGTAGCCGAAGGGGCATATGTGGGCATGCTCAGCCTTAAGCGTCTGGAAAGTTTCAACCTGAACGAGAAACCCGATGAGTACCTCGTGCTGGGGGCGGATGAGACCAAGAAGATGCCCAATCCTTTCCTGGGCATCTTTGATCCGCTCTCGAGCCTGGGCAAGGGTTCGACCATCAGCCAGGGACAATTGTGGAAGAACTACCCGCAATACAGCAGTCTGACCATGGAAGGCGCCAACACCGGCCGGGCCATATTCCACGGCTTCCAGGGCCGACTACAGGGACGTTTCAACCAGGGTCTGAGCAGCCTGCTGAGCTACACTTTTTCGAAATCTATAGTCAACAACACCACCAGCTGGGTGAATACAAGAAACTATAGGTCAGTCTCGAGCTTGGATCGACGGCACGTTCTGAGGATGGCCCTGCTGTACGAATTGCCGTTTGGGCCCGGAAAGCCCTTGGCCTCTTCCGGTGGTTTGCTTGGGCGAATCGTTGAAGGCTGGTCGATGTCCGGATTTCTCGAAGCTATGTCGGGGGCCGCATTGTCGGTCAGCCATACCAACGGGCGTCCGATTACCTTGCGTAATCCGACCAAAGAGGGACCGATCGCAGAACGGTTGGGTGACCGGGTTGACCCCGCAACCGGCAAGGTGCTCAACCCGTTTTTCGACACTGATGCATTTCAGGCGCTGCCCAATCAGTACACCATCTCTTCAACTGAAACTCGGCTGGATTGGCTGCGCGGGCCTGGTGCTGTCTGTTTCAACCTGGCCATATTGAAGGACGTGACGATTCGGGAAAATATTCGCCTTCAGATTCGAGGAGAGGCGGACAATCTCACCAACGCACGCATCTGGGGCGCCCCGGGGACGAACATGAGCAGTCCCAAGACTTTCGGAGTTATTCAAGACGGTGGTTCCGGCCGCTCCATCCAGATCGGCGCTGCGTTGAGATTCTAGCCCATCTTTATCATCCTGTTAATCCTGTCCAGAAGTCGTTTGGACAGGGTTAACGGGACGAACAGGATTGACGGCTTTTCCCCGCGACGATCACGTTTTCAATCTTGAGCGTCCGTCCACCGACACTAAATCGGAACATGACGAGGTCGGCCCGCTCCAGGGAGCGAAGCTCGCCGGTGAGGTTCAGTTGCGGGATCAGTCGTGCGGGATTTCTCGTCACAGTCGCCAGGGCTTCCGCTAATGACGCGCCGGTCTGTTGGCAGTAGACCATGACGCCTCGATCCAGGCCAACCGAGGCGCATGCGAGAGACCCCCCATCCGCCCGAATAACCTTCCCTCCCGGCAGAAGCTCGACATCGGTCCTCAGGAACTTGTACCGGCCGGGCGGCAGGCCTGCAATGTGACTGCTGTCGCTGATGAGAATACAGCGTTCCGCGCCTTTGACTCGACGGATGAGCCTGAGCATATCTGGAGCTAAGTGGTACGAGTCACAAATCAGAGAGGCAGCTAACCGGTCGTCTGTCAGTTGAGCCCAAAATGGCGCTCGCTGACGGTCCAGCAGTTGGGGGCATCCGTTGCCCAGATGAGTACTGAGAATAACGCCAGCGTCGGCCGCCTGATGGATCAAATCCGGGCTTGCCTCGGTATGGCTGACCGCCACAGCAACTCCTGTTCCCGACAAGTACCGGATGAAATCGAGAGCCCCCGGGACTTCGGGCCCCAGAGTGACCAACCCGATATGGCCCCCGGCTGCTTGCTGCAGTTCCTGGAAGTCCTCCTTAGCAGGAGGACGCATCCACTTCGGCTCATGCACCCCGGAGGCCTTCGACGGGGAGAAGTAAGGCCCTTCAACGTGGTAACAAGGAGCCGTCCTGGCAAAATCGGGAAACCTGCGGCGTGCCTCCTCCATGACACCCAAATTCCGAATCAGGGCTCTCTGGGACATGGTGATCAGTGTTGGACAAAAGGCCGTCACTCCGGTCCGCCATATGGAGGGAAGCACGGTGTGGAGTTGTTCGGCTGTGAGGTCGGAGGCAGAGAAATCTACCCCCGCAAAGCCGTTCAGCTGTAGATCGATGAACCCTGGACTCACGTACGGGAGGCGCGGATTCGCAGGCCCCAGAATCTCAACGGCGGAGACCACGTCCCCATCAATCACGATCAAGACCGCGCCTGAATCGTCGGGCAGGTTTCCGCGTACTTGCATTCCTTCTTGATCTCCTGTAGATTGCCCTCCCCGGCGGCCAAACCTCAACGGCGCTCGAATTCGGTTCTCCAACGAACGAGCAGTTCCTCCTTGCTGATTTCAGCCCAGTAGATGCGGCCTCGAAGAGCTTTCTTGCTGTTCGGTGCGAGGGGCCCCAGGTTAACAAAAGTGTGGAGGCAGTCGGCCGGGTGGTGATTACTGAGGTGGGTCGTATTCTCCCACCACAGGGCGCTCAGCCAGTTGCTTTCCGGATCGCATCGCACGACAGGCGCGTCGTCGACCGGCGGTTCAAAGGTGCTTGCCGTCTCAGCCTGGAATAGCGGCTGCGTGGCAGGAATCTTCGCCAGATCTCCTCCACTCCGGTCCATGTCGATTTGGACCCCCAAAGGCGTTCTACAGACGATGTGAGCATCAACGGGCGGGATGGGCTGCCAGAAGCCGTTTCGAAGCACCCATGAGAGACTGGTCCTCGGCCGGTTCTGGCGCGCCTGGTCCTGCCAGAGGTCGTACTCGCTGAAGGCAGGGCTTTCGGCAACCGTCTTTCGCCAGGCTTCGTTGGCCCGGCCGGTCATGCGGAAACACTGCTGGACCGAATAACAGTCGTTGAGGCCCGCGTCACCGGTGTCGATCACCCAAAGCAGGTCAAACCCGTCCCGCACGGGGACGATGTAGAAAGTCCAGGTTTGAGGCGCCCAGGGTGGCCGGGTGAAGTCCCCAACGGCGAGGCGGCGGATGTATACATTCTTTCTGTTCGCGAACTGCTCCTCGAGAGCCGCCGCTTTCTGTGTCACGGAAGGATCCCCAGCAGCAGGAACACGGCCGTTGATGATAGGGAGGTGCTCGAGCAACCTGTAACCGATGACGTTGTCGGGGTGAAGACCATTGAAGAACGAAAGGAAAATCTGTCTGTGCCTGGCCCGCTTTTCGGCGGTCTGTCCGGGCCCTTGTCTGTCTTTCGGAGGCGTTACCGATGTAGGGAGTTCGTTTCCGACATGCTCCGAAAATAGTGCTCCGGCGGCTCTCTGGTTCGTTCTGAGTTCGCTGGCGACCTGGATTCGACTGGATTCGCCGGCTTGAACCCACTGACAAAAGAGAACCACCGAAGACAACAACCATGGAACCATCTTCTGGCCTTTCTTTAGCACACCCATTTGCATGCTCAAGTACCAGATAACCGGCTGCGGCTCAAGGATAGCTGGGTAGTTTAACAGTTACACAACCTGCTGCTGCTTGAATCAACAGCGATTCATCTGCTATTCCGTGCGCAGATCATGGCGAAGAGGTAACCGCTCAGTTTTCTGCGAGCGAAGCGGCAGGCGCTTTTGGAGTTCATCATGCGCGTAGTCCCGGCCCTGCTCGGACGGCAGATCTGCTTTTCCCCGTCCGCTGCCCCAGTGGCGCTCACGGGTAACCTCGACCGGGACCAGGTGATGGCTCTGCGGGTCCCGGACATCGAGCGGACGTGGCCAATGTCCGACCTCCTAAGACAGGGGGCTGAAATGCGGTACGAGGAAGGGTACGTTTGCGGGGACTTCGATGTCGACGGCATTCTAAACGTGGCACTCCAGATCCGAGGCGATCAGCTAGTCATCGATCTCCTGGAAGACGCCGACCTGGTGAGACACCTTTTCGCAGTGGTCGCCCGGACAATCGAGGCGGTCGCGACTCGCATTCGCTCGATAACCGGAACGTGCTCGATCGCAACAAACCGTTCGATCCTGGCCGTCGATTCCCGGATTTTCCTGCATAGCAATTGCAGTCTCCAGATGATCTCTCCGGCGCTGTATCGGGAATTCCTGCTCTCAATCTTCGCCTGAGCCCGATCAGAATGCTGAACGAGACGGAGGACATCGTACGTCAAGATGCGGAGGCACTGCTGCGTAAGGTGAATCCCGAGCAGGGGATTGGACTCTGCTGTATCAATATGGACTTCGGTACCCCCGATGCGAACGTCCGCGCAGTAATCGACGCGGCGGGGAGGGGTTGAATGCCGGGCCACACAGACACGTTCCGCCGTATCTACAGCGGTGGAAAGCGATCGCTTGGCCCTTCGGGGCGGTGCTCAGCTTCAATCGCCAGCCAAACGGCAGCGGGCCGCGCTTTCCCACGTTACTTAACTGTTACACTACCCCCCTCCCATTGTCAGATTCCTCACGGTCGATTAGCCTGAGACCGTTTCGAAACCAGACGAAACACTGAAAGGGTTGATTCATGAGCAAAATCCAGACACGCCGCGGTTTCATGTGTACGACGTTCGCCGTCTCAGCGTCACTATCTACCTGGCGAGCTCAAGCATTAGCCAATCAAGCCGAAAATGCCCAGGCCAGGTTGGCGGTCAAAGGCGCCTTGATCAAGGTCGAGACATCCGGGACTGGTTACGAGGTGGGCCGGCAATACGGCGAAGGGGTTCAGGGACTGCTCAAAAAGTGGGTCGATGGCCGCCTGCGGGAAGTCACTAAGAACAACCGTCCTGAAACTGTTCAAACCGTGACCCAGGCCATGCTCGACGTGCTCAGACACGACTTCCCGTTCGTCTTCGACGAAATTCGGGGCATGGCTGACGCCGTAGGCATCCCCTTTCAGGAAATGGCAATCGTGCAACTCAGCGCCGGGGTCCCGATTTGGAGAGACGAAGGCGGCTGCTCGAACGTTGTTTTCCGCCGGAGTGATCATGGCCCGATCCTAGGGAAGACACTTGACGCCAGCGCGCCTGGGGCAGAGACCTCCACAGTGCGCATTGTTCGCCCTTCCTCGGGACATGCGCTGGTCTGCGAGTCGCGTATCAGCGGGCTGTCGACCGAGTCAGGGATCAACGATAAGGGCCTGGCCGTCGGGGTGTCATCCGTGCATTTCAAGACGTCGAACAAGAAAGGTGTCTTGCGCAATTTCACGCCCCGATTGATTCTCCAAGAGTGCTCCGACGTGGAGGAGGCGATTCGGTTTGTCGAACGGCACCCAGTCATCCGTTCGGGATTCCAGTTTGCCTTGGTTGATCGCAAGGGCAACTCCGCTTTGATTGAACGTTCGCCGACGAAACAAAACGTCGTGCGGACAGAGGGAGTCGCGCTTTTCTGCACCAATCATTGTGCGACGCCGGCCATGCGTGAGCTCGAGTTAAGCCGCGGAGCAGTCGGTGACAGAAACAGCGATGAGCGATATGCCAACCTTCAGCGCATCACGTCCGCCCCCGATTTCAAGCCGACCTTGGAGAATTTGAAGGCGATTATCAGGAGCCACCGGGTTCCGGGCGGGATCTGCCAGCACGGGGAGCTCGAGATGCATACCCGGCGTGCTTACATCTGTCGCCCCGCCGAAGGCAAATTCATGGTCACCGCCGGCCCTGCCTGCTCGAATGAATTTCAGGAGTTCAGCTTGTAGTAACGTCACTCCGGCGCAAGTTGGTGTGAGTAAAATGTTTATCAGCATTCCGGGGACGAGCGGGAAATGATTAAGGTAAGACAAGTCGTTGTGTGGATCGTCATCGGACTCGTCTCCAGCCTGGGCGGTTGCAAGCAAGCGAATAAGCAACGAAAGGGACCAGCAGTTCAATTGGACCAGAGCCGAGCGAACTCCCAGAGTGCCACTCCGGAGCGGATACGAATCTCGAGAGAAGACCTGGCAAAGCGGGCGTTGCAGGGATGTGACTGGCTGGCGGACGTGAGTCAGGTTTTAGCCCAAGATGATCCGTCCTATGGCGCCATGAAAGGGGAATACGACACCAGGTCCCGGAAGTGGGCGTTTTATGGCCCGTTCTGGCATACCGGTCAGGCGGTTCGAGTCCTCTTGATGGCTTACCAGGATAGCGGCAAAGAGAAATACCTTAAGCATGCCGTTCTGGGCGGAGAGTACATGACTCGTCACCAGATCAAGGACAAGTCGGACAAGCTGTACGGATTTGTCCATGGTCGGGAGATCGCCCAGGCGAACACGGCATCACAAGTCGAAAACTTCATGGCCCTTTACGATCTCTACAAGGTCACCAAGGACCCGAGCTGGCGCGAACGTTTCCACCTCGCTCTCGACTGGGTGGCAAAGAACGCCTACCTGGACGGCCAGGGCCTTTTTTACAACCACTACGAACCTGCTACCGATTCGTTCGCACCGGTTGAGAAATCGCGGCCAACCAATGACGATGCAGTGTTTGGCGTCGGATACCGCGAGTTCAACGACCCTCGTTACCTCAAGATTTTTCTCGAGACAGCCGACCGGCTGCTAAGAGAGGAAGATCCGCCGGGTAACTGGATGAAGTACCCGCCTTGCCGTCCGGATGTTTTCGACGGCCAGGGAAGGATGCATCCGCGCCACGCCTGGTGGTGGGGATACCCGATGCTCACCGCTTATGATCTAACCGGGGACAAGAAATATCTGGATGCAGCGGTCCGCGCCGCCCAGTGGTACATCGACAACAATAACCTGGACGGCGGCTATTACTACAACGTCACCAAGTCTGGCGGGAAGCACCTGAGTTTTGACTTCTGCACGTCTGCTGTCGGGTGCGCGATGATTATGTGGATCGACCTGTGGAAGAGGACAGGGGAAGAGAAGTACTTGAAGGAAATCGAGACCTCGCTCGGCTTCCTGCTTCGTTGTCAGCTCCGGGATGACGTGGAGGATCCGGCAGTGCGAGGTGCGTTCTTCGAGGGGATGCTACCTCCTGATGGGACCCTGGCTCCCGGTTTCTATTTCCGCGACATTGCCACGATCTACTCGGTCAGGGCCATGCTCGAGCTGATGCGAGCGGTTCCGGGTGATATTCACTACCTTCAGTACTAACCGAGTCTTGGAATTCGACAGCAGGACGGACTGATGAAAACGAGAGGCCCAAATCAGCGCGTCGCGTGCGTGAAGTGTCCAGATCGTTGGGTGCAACGGCACGCACCCGACGCGCTGCCCGTCCGCTGACGCTCCGCTGGAAAGCGCTACACTAGTGTAGTGTCTCTTAATTGCATGTACATAATATGAGGCATGGTGTAGAATGATGTC
>JBHGBF010000162.1:0-20320 GCA_041946865.1 Acidobacteriota bacterium
AAAAAACCAGAGGATACGCTCGCTCTCATGCCGTACACAACTTTCGACTATATCTCCAACTGGTAACTGGTAACCGGCAACTGGTAACCGGTAACCGGCAACTGGTAACTGGTAACCGGACGGTTTAGTATTTGAGGAGGCGATGAATACGCTTCGACAGCTGCTGGAATACGGCCAGAGTTACTGGCTCGACAATCTCAGTCGGGCGATGATCAGGAACGGTGATCTGAAGCGCAGGGTCATAAACGAGGGCTTGCGAGGCGTGACCTCCAACCCGGCCATCTTCCAGAAGGCCATCACCGCCAGCCAGGAGTACGATTCACAGATCCGCAAGCTCAGCAGCGAGGAGTTCACGCTTCCGCGCATTTACGAGAACCTGGTCGTCACCGACGCTCGCGAGGCCTGCGATGTCCTGCGACCGGTCTATGACTCTTCTGAGGGGGCAGACGGCTTCGTCAGTCTGGAGGTATCTCCTCACCTGGCTTACAGCACGGAGCAGACCATTGCGGAGACCCGCCGTCTCTGGAACGCTGTCGACCGCCCCAATCTGATGATAAAAATACCTGGTACCCGGGAAGGAGTGCCGGCGATTCATCAGGCTCTATACGAAGGGCTCAACATAAACATTACGCTCCTTTTTTCGGTGCCTGATTACCGCCAGGTGGCTGAAGCCTTTCTGACGGCATTGGAGCGCCGGGTTTCGGAGGGGCGGAGCGTGCGTAACGTCGCCTCGGTTGCCAGTTTCTTCGTCAGCCGTATCGACACGCTGGTCGACCAGTTGCTCGGCGAACGCTGGAGCCGGGCCCGAGGTGTCGAGGAGCGCGCCCGAGTGGCGCGACTCTTCGGCAAGGCGGCTATCGCCAATGCGCGACTGGCCTATGCGCACTTCCAGCAGATTACGGGCTCGGAGCGATGGCAGAGACTGCGGGAGAAGGGGGCGCGGCCGCAACGCCTGCTGTGGGCAAGTACCAGCACCAAGGATCCCCTTTACTATGACGTGCGCTACGTGGAATCGCTGCTCGGTCGGGACACGGTGAACACCATGCCCGAGCAAACGGCTGAAGCTTTTGCCCGCCACGGGAAGCTCTGCCCGGGGTCGCTCGAATCCAACCTGGAAGCCGCCGGCGACACCTTTTCGGAGCTCGCAGCCCTGGGCGTGGATTTCGATCGGGTCACGGCGGAGCTTCAGGAAGAGGGAGTCCGGAAGTTCATGGAGCCCTTCGATGGGCTGATGATTTCCCTGGCCGACAAGCGCCGGCACTTTCTCGGGAAAAAGCTCAACCGGCAACAGCTCTCTGAGCAGTCCAGGACGAGCATCAAGGCAGCCGTGCGGGCCCTCGATGTCCGGCGCTTCGTGACACGTCTTTATGCCAAAGACGGGACGCTGTGGAGCCTGGAAGCCAGTGTCGCGAGCCAGATCCAAAAGCGCCTCGGCTGGCTGGACAGTCCCCGGGAGTTCCTGGACCGGGTGGAGGAGATCCAGGCGGTGGCGGAGTCGGCGCGGCGAGAGGGTTTCAAACACACCGTGATTCTGGGCATGGGAGGGAGCAGCCTCTGCCCCGAGGTCTGTGCCCGCACCTTTGGCGCCGCCCGAGGCTGGCCGGAGCTGGTGCTTCTCGACAATACGGACCCTTACGCCATTGCCCACCTGCTGTCCCAGATCGAGCCCACCCGCTCGCTTTTCGTGATCTCCAGTAAATCGGGCAGCACGATTGAGACGATCAGCTTCTATCGATACTTCTACGATACCCTGGCCGGCCGTTCCGGTCTCCCAGGCAAGTCTTTCCTGGCCATTACCGACCCCGGCACCTGGCTGGCCAGGGAAGCGGCGGCGAAACGGTTCCGCCATTGCTTCCTGAACCCGCCCGACATACCGGGCCGCTACTCCGCGCTTTCCTATTTCGGCCTGGCGCCGATGGCCTTGATGGGGATCAACATCCGGACTTTTCTGGAGCGGGCGGCGAAGCTCCAGACCAGCAGTGGACAAGGCCTTCCGGCCGCCGGCAATCCTGCGGTCGAGCTCGGCGCCCTGGCGGCGCTGGAGGCCAAGAAAGGGCGGGACAAGGTCACGTTCATCATCAGTGATACAATCGGCGCGTTGGGCGGGTGGCTGGAACAGCTGCTGGCGGAAAGCACGGGCAAGCAGGGGCGGGGCCTGATTCCGGTCGTCGGCGAACCGGTCGGGAGCCCCCGGGTGTACGGGAAAGACCGCCTGTTCGTCTATATCTCGCATGCCGCCGCAGACAACAAGGCCTATGACAAGCGCGTGAACGCGCTCGAAAAGGCAGGCCATCCGGTGGTCAGGATCTCACTGCCCGACCGGATGGGACTGGCCGAGGAGTTTCTCCGTTGGGAACTGGCGACGGTCACGGCCGCCTCGATCCTTCGCGTCAACCCGTTTGATGAACCGAACGTCGGCGAGACGACCAGGAACGCCACGGATCTTCTCGGCCAGTGGCAGAGGACCCGCCAATTCGACATTCCGAAACCCGCGGCCCAGAACCCCAATTACTCACTTTACGCCCGATCGGCGGACAGGCGTATCTCGCCCGAAAAGCTGATCAACACGTTTCTAGACTCCATCCGCCCCGGAGACTATTTTGCCTTGCTCCCCTATTTTCGGAAGACACCGGCACGCGACCGTATTCTGGAGCACATGCGAGTCGGCCTGCGCGATCGCTTCAGGGTGGCGACCACGCTGGCTTACGGCCCCCGGTACCTCCACTCAACCGGGCAGTTGCACAAGGGCGGCCCTGACAGCGGCGTCTTCCTTCTACTAACTTCCGATGCCGAGGAAAGTGTTCCTATTCCGGGGCAGGAATATGATTTCGCTACTCTGCAGCAGGCGCAAGCCCTGGCTGACTTTGCTGCCCTTGAGGAAAAAGGCCGGCGAGTCTTGCGAATTCACTTCCGCGGCGAGCTGAAACCCGGCTTGAAGCGGCTGGCAGAGTTGCTGGAGTGAAAATCAGGCCGGAACCTGGCCTTTGTCAGTTTGTCAGGCGTCGGTTGTGTAATTGGTGCAAAAACGGGGAGGGGCATCCAATTGATCGCACGATTCTTCAAACTCGCGGAAAACGGCACCACGATCCAGCGGGAAGTTTCAGGCGGGATCACCACGTTCATGACCATGGCGTATATTATCTTCGTACAGCCGGTCGTGATGAATGCCGCCGGTATTGATCTCGAAGCGGCGATGGTGGCAACATGCGTCTCAAGCGCTCTGGCCACATTCATCATGGGCCTGGTCGCGAACTATCCCGTCGCTCTGGCCCCCGCAATGGGCCACAACTTTTTTTTCACTTACACCGTCGTGCTCACTCTCGGCTACAGCTGGCAGCAGGCGCTGGGAGCGGTCTTTATCTCGGGAGTTTTGTTCGTTCTTCTTTCAGGGGTCGGCCTGCGGGAGCGATTGCTGAACGAGGTGCCCGGCACGCTCAAGCATGCGATTGCCGTCGGGATTGGGCTCTTGATCGCCGTCGTCGGCCTCGAGTGGAGCGGGATTGTGGTGGCAAACCCGGGAACGCTGGTGGGCATGGGGAAGCTGAATGCGCCTCCAGTCCTGCTTTCGCTTTTCGGATTGACGGTGATGGCCATCCTGTTAGCCCTGGGCGTCCGGGCGGCGGTCCTCATCGGAATCGGGGCCAGCCTGATCGTTGCTCTTTTCACCGGCATGGCGCGCTTTGAAGGGGTAGTCAGTGGAGTGCCCTCCATCGCTCCCTCCCTGTTGAAACTCGACATCCTCGGCGCCCTGCAGGCCGGAATGGTGCCGATCATTTTCATTTTCTTTTTCCTGGCGCTCTTCGACACTGTCGGCACACTGATCGGAGTCAGCCAGGAGGCCGGATTGCTACGTCCGGACGGGACTCTGCCGCGCGCGCGGGAAGCGCTTCTTTCCGATGCCACCGGGACGTCACTGGGCGCCTTGCTCGGCACATCCACGGTCACGAGCTATATCGAGAGCGCCGCGGGCGTCAGCGCCGGGGCGCGCACCGGACTGGCCAACATGGTCACAGGCGTGTTGTTGCTTTTGTCGCTGTTCTTCGCCCCGCTGGTGAGGATGATCGGCGGAGGAGTCGACTACGGCCAAGGCTTGAGGCTCTACCCGATCGTGGCTCCCGCCCTGATCATCGTGGGCTGCTTCATGATCAAGAACGTCCGCCGGATCGCCTGGGATGATTTCGGAGAAGCCATCCCCGCCTTTCTGACCATCATGATCATGCCCATGACATTCAGTATTACCGAGGGGATTGCGTTCGGTTTCATCTCCTACACCCTGTTGAAGGGCGTGCAAGGGAAGATCCGAGAGGTACCTGGACTCATCTCAGTATTCGCTTTGCTGTTTATTATCCGCTACGTCTTCCTGCTAAAGTAATCCACGGATTGCCACGAAATATCACGGATTTCACGAGTTTCCACGGTTGGTGGAAATTCGTGAAATCCGCGAAAATCCGTGGAAAGGAACTATGAAGGCACCACCGGGATTTACCCCCTATACAGGACGAACGTTTGTCGGGTGGATACACGACGGATTCCAGCCGCCTGACGAGCTGCTCGATCGCCCGGAGGAAATGAGCCGGCTCCCGGGCGCCGAGCATCTGCTGGACTGTCGTGGACGGCAAATCTATCGCCTTCCGCTCATCTTCGAAGGCGTCCCCCGGAGCTGCTTTGCCTACTATTTCACCAACGCCTCACTCGGCCGAAGCCTGCGCCGGTCTTACGCCTTCCGGACTCTGAGGACCTCTCTGCGGCTCAAAAAGCATGGCTTTTCCACGCTCGACGTTTTCGCCGCCCTGAAGCGCCGCGGAGAACTGTTGAACTGGACGGGCCTTCTGATTGCCGGTGACCTCCAATCGGTCCACGAGCTGCCGTCGGCCGGTCGACATGTGTTCCAGATTCACGCTACGATCAGCCTGTCGGCCGAGTTGGCGGCCTCGCTCGGCAGATTTCTGGCGACACTGCACGACACCGGCTTCTTTCACGGCGACTTGAAAACGCGGCATATTCTGCTGACACAAGGACCGGATGGCTGCACCTTTCATCTGGTCGATCTGGAGAAGTGTCTTTACCTGCCTCGCCTCGTATCTCCACTGAAAGTTCTGGCAGCCTCGCGTGATCTTGTCCAACTCTTTGCCTCGCTGCCCGAGGCCGAGATGGAATGCGCGGGAGAGGTCCTGCTCAGTTCGTACATGGACGCCGTCCGCTTTTCGCCAAGGCAGAAAGAACGATTGAGGCAGATTACCGGTCTCTACGGTAAGCGCGGCCGATTCAGACAAGGCCGTACTCTGCTCGCGAACGTCCTGGACCTGGTGAAGCGTTAACCTCCGCTTCGGTTGAGTGTTTGGACCGGTCATGTATCATTGAGCTAGGAGCCGAAGCAACCAGCTTCCCCTTCACACCTCGATCGGCTCCATTGATCGGCGCAATTGAATCAGGCGCCCTTCTCTCAAGGTTTCCGGACCCAAACTAACCCATAGAAGGAGGAAATATGAGACTGACTGACATCAAACTTAACAACCTTCAGGATCTGTACATTCGCGAGCTGAAAAGTCTCTATTACACCGAGAACCAGATTATCGATGCTCTGCCGAACATGGCCGAAGCAGCGACTTCCGCGGAGCTGGCCACTGCCTTCAAGACGCACCTCCAGCAGAGCAAGACCCAGCGGGAGCGGCTGGAGAGGATTTTCCGAAGAATGGACATCGAACCCGAGGAGGAAAAGTCAAACACCGTGGCCGGACTCATCGACGATGGGAGTTACATCATCGATGCCAAGGGAGACGCCGCGGTAAGGGATGCGGCCCTGGTCGCCGCCGCCCAGAAGGTCGAACACCATGAAATAGCCTGCTACGGCTGCGCCCGGACCTGGGCTCGCCGCCTCGGCTTCGAGGAGGATGCCCGACTGCTTCAGCAGACACTGGATGAAGAGGGCATGACCGACAAGAAACTGACCACCATGGCCGAAAGCCAGATCAACGTCGAAGCCCAGCAGACGGTGAGACGGTAGAGCCTGGACTTTATACGTATTTCGGGACCCCGTTACCCTTTTCCGCTTGCGGCTCTGCGACGCGTTTTAGCCCCGGCTGCGGGGTTACCGTTAGGCGGTTCCGAAGGCATGAGGTAAGCAACCCGGCAAGGGGTGGGTTTCGAAGCGCGACAGCGCTGAAACCGGCGCCGGGCGCTTCAGGGCGGTGGGTTTCAGCGCCGTCGCGCTTCGAAACCCACCCTACATTGCCGCCGGGGGAAGCTTCTACTTCTCGCGGTCGTATACTGCCGTGTATGGTTCATTTACCCCGGCCGGCTTGCCGGTTTCCGTGAGTGTCTTCCCGTCTTCGGACGCTTTGAAGGTCATGGTAGACGTCGTTTTTCCCTGGTGCTTCTCGACAAATTGAAACGAGCGTTCATCCAGCTTTTTGGCAGACAGTGTGAGCCCCGCGGGCACAGTTGGTCCGACCGGTTTCGCCTCAGCGCCGTCGAACGACAAATCAACAGAGGCTTTATATGCAGGCAGCGCCATGCTGATGCCGTTTGACCCGTGAGGTTTGATCTCCAAGGTCATCGGGGCACTAATGTCGACTTTATCGCTTTTCCATTTGCCCGCCAATCCGGCGCTTCCCGATTGGCGGCTGTACGATGCGACTTCCTTGAACTTCTCGCCACTCGGCGTCGTACCCTGTGCGGTGGTTGTCATTGTCTTGTTATCAGGGGAAATCTCGTAACGCACCGTCGCCAGAGTTTTATCCTTGAATATCAGGGTCGACTCCCAGGTCCGGTCGTTCACCTGCTTCCAAGTCGCCTTACGGTCAAATGACGCGTTGTACTCCTTGCCATCCATCCGGAAGGTGTAAGACATACCGGCGGCAGTCGACTTCCATTCTCCGGACGGAAGTTGCTCGAAGGTCACGGTGGCGCCGGTAAACTTGCTTTTTTGCGGATTTAGCTTCCAAGTCCCCACGAAGGGGTTTTCGGCGGCTGACAGCTGCACTCCTGCAGCCACGACGCAGAAGACAACTGAAACACAGAATAGTTTTTTCATGGGTCCCTCCTCGTAAAAGCCAGGACGGACAGGCCGTGGTTTCAAGCCTGGGAAGGTCCAGAAGGGCACCGCGGTCGGGCTGATAAGAGGAGTATACCCAGACGAACCTGGCATCTACAAGGCGTCGGGACGGATGTCAAGGGACTTTGGGTCAGCGGTGACTTCTTCCGGACGCTTGGAGTTCGCCCTGCCCTGGGCCGTTTGATTGTGTGGCTGTATCACGCTGAAAGCGTAACGCTGAAAGCGTGAAGCATGACAGCCCAGGGTAGCGCTTTTCAGCTACCCTGGGTAAACGTCCTCATGGCAGTTGTCCTGATGGTTCTCCTGGTCGCGTGTGCCGACATTGCCGGCCTCATGCTGGCCCGATCGGCCAGCCGCAACCGGGAGCTCGCCTTGCGGCGCGCTCTGGGCGCTTCGCGCGTGCGGCTGATACGCCAGGTGCCCACGGAGTGCTTTATGCTCTCGCCGGCAGGCGCGCTCCTGGGGATCCTCTTCGCACGCTGGGGAAGCGTGCTGCCGGTGAGTTTTATTTCGACTACCGGGAACCAGGTGTTCCTCGACCTCTCGCACAATTGGCGCACGCTGGGTTTCACCGCCTCGGTGGCGATTGTCACCGGTCTTTTGTTCGGGGTCCTCCCCCACGTTCCGGACGACGCACGTCTCCTTGATGGCCGGTATGAAAGACAGCCCATCGATTGACGGTCCACACCGTGTCCGACTGCATTCCGGGCGATGGCTCGTGTCGTCGCAAATGACCTTGTCTCTGGTCGTGCTCGTCGTCGCGGGGTTGTTTTTGCGGAGCTTTGTGAAGCTGGTGACGCTTGATATCGGTTTCGACCGCACCAACGTCCTGATAACGCACGCCCAGGCCCGGGCCGACGGGGCGCCACCCGAGAAGCGGTCAGCCACTTGGGACGAAATCGAACGCCGCCTGGCCTCACTCCCTGGCATCACCTCCGTCGGCCGCAGCGTCATGACCCCTATCAGTGGATCTGAGTGGAACCAGCTTCTTCATGCCGACTCGCCAAATTCCCCAGGCGGCGACGTCGCGCTCACGTACTTGAACTCGGTATCGCCAGGGTATTTCCAGACGCTGCGCATCCCGCTTGTGGCGGGACGCGATTTCGATGCTCAAGACACGGGGAACGCGCTAAAGGTCGCGATCATCAATCAGGTGGCGGCACGCCGGTTTTACCCTGACCTGGATCCCGTCGGCCGATTCTTCCGCTGGAAGAAGATCAAGGGAAACCGCGACCACCCATTCAGATTGTAGGAATCGCCAAAGATTCCAAGTACGGATCGCTACGGGAAGAGACCTGCGCGTGCGCCTACTTCCCGATCAGTCAGAAGGTCGGATTCGGCGGGTCCAGCTTCTTGATTCGAACGTCTGCGCAGCCGTCCTCGGTGCTTTCGCCGATCCGCAGATCGGTAGCCGACGTGGATGGCTCGATTTCGCTCGAGTTCAACACTCTCGCCCGCCAGGTGGATGATTCGCTGGTCAAGGAGCACGTGCTGGCCACGTTGTCCTGCTTCTTCGGGGGACTCGCGCTGCGCGCAGTCAGAACGATCAAACTTGTACTTTTTGTGCAATTGGAGTCTGATATGAGACAGACGTAAACTCCGCCAGGGGCGGCAAGCGTCCAATCCTGACGGTGCAACGTCTGCTCACGCAGTGAGAGGAGCGTAAGCTATGGCTAAAGAAACCACCACTGAGTCAGCAATTGACATCGGGAAGGCAGCGGTTCTCGACTATAACAAGAAGGATTGGGACGCAGCCAGAGCGAACATGGCCCCCGGCTACGTTTACGACGAAGTCGCCACACGGCGTCGGGTGAAAGGCGTCGATGAGGCGCTGGCAATCTGGCGAGGCTGGGCTGCTGCCTTTCCCGATTCTCAGGGAGAGATTTCGACCGCCATTCAAAGTGGTGACACCGTAGTTGTGGAAATAACATGGAGAGGAACGCACACCGGTCCTCTGGAGACACCGAGAGGAACAGTATCGCCCACGGGGAAGCGAATTGAGATACGAGCGTGCCAGATCCATACAATCGCGAACGGGAGGATCCAGACGACCCGTCACTATTTCGACATGGCCACTTTGGCTGAGCAACTGGGCGTGACACGCTAGGCCACCGGCTCGAGAAAGCCCGTTTGAAGAGCTCTGAGAAGCCACAGCGCCAACGGTACTAGCCAAAGCGGTCCGATCCTGGACCCCAGAAGTCTCCCAGGCCCAGGCGCGGCAAACATCATGCATGTCGTCCTGAGCAGGCCGTGTCTAAAGGGCGTGTTGCCCGAATCAGGCGCCAGGCTTCGGACCGGTTTGGGAGTCGGCGTTACGGCAGCCAGGCGGAACAGAGCCGCAAGTGCAGCGCTTCTCAGCGGACGGGGAGCGCGTCGGATGCAAAGCGCTTCCACTTTCGCTGGTCGGTTCTGGCTTGCACCCGACGCGCTCCCCGTCCGCTGACGGTCCGCTGAAAACCGCCGCGCTTGCGGCTCTGTTTCGCCTCCGTCGGTTCCCGCGTCCTAAATCCTTTCGCCGGACCTGCAGAGTGAGGCTGGCGTACCGCATGTGCAAACCAAAGCGTAATTCGGTTTGTCGGTTTCCATCAGCCTTGTCTCTGCCACCTCATAAGCCGGAAAGGCCTCGAGGAGAAGGCGCTTGACTTCTGCCCGCGGCACGAGCGCCACAATCGCATCCCCGCTAATGAAGCGGTCTGCGAGCCAGGACAAGTACGCACGCGGGTAACCTGGCTCGATGTCCTTGATCAGGATCGTCGCGCCCGAGTTCCCAACCAGAGTCCGCAGATCGGCGAAAAACTCTTTCCGCTGCTCGGGAGGAACATGATGGATGACGTCGCTTATCAATACGAGATCGGGCGGATTAGGATTTTGCTCCGCGTACTTACGCATGCTGGTTCCGGGAAAGAGGCGTACTCGATCTCTGAGCTCGGGTCGCAAGGCTCCGCCGATTCTCGGGCTCAGATCGATCATCGTGACCTGCGTGTCGGGGTATCTTGCAATAAGCTCGTTTATCACCTCTCCATCCCCTCCCCCGATGTCGAGGAGCGTTGCGCCCGGCGGGATCGGCGGGAAGGCTGCGACGACCTTCTTCAGGTCCACGAAGACGGAACGGTAGAGTCGGCCGGCAATCGGGAACCACCTGCCGAGAAGCGAACGAGCCAGCTTGCCGATAGTCACGATGGCGATTTTAGCTCCCGGGGTGTATCACCTCAATCGGGGATGCGCCGAGGCCGCCGAATAGCTGCTGTGCTTTGGAGTGTTCTGAATATCCAGGACGATCGCCTGCAGCAAGAGCTGGAAACCCAGTATCAAGGGAAGAACCGCGAGCATGACGGTGCCCGCTCCCGTCTCGCGGGCGTTGAGTGCGCCGGTAATCCAGTGGTAGGCGCCAAAAATCAGCCCGAAGGCGCACAGACAAATCCCGAGGAGTGAAAAAATCGCGACCGGAGAGACGTCATAAAACAGGTAACGCCAGAAGATGCGTCGAACCAACCCCGCAACCAGGCGGGGAGGGAAGCTGAACAGGGCCCTCGTCACGGAGAGGGAGCTCTTCTCGTCCCCGTAGCAGGCAGGAAAGGCGACATCGGCTACTCGAGCCTGTACTATGTTCAGCCGGATCAGGAAATCGGTTTCGAAGAAATAGCGGGGCGAGAGCCGCGTGAGGGGAATCTCACGCAGCACTTCCGATGTCGTGGCGAAAAAGCCGTTAACGGGGTCGAGGATGTTCCAATATCCGGAGGTCAACTTGGTCAAGAAGGTCAGGACGATGTTGCCGAGCAAACGCCTTCTGGGCATTTGCCTCAACTCTCCAAAGTGATGAAAACGGCAACCTTTCGCGTGATCGGCCGCCCCGGACAACAGCGGCACCAGCAACTCGGGGATTTGGCGCGGGTCCATCTGACCGTCGCCGTCGCACTTTACAACTATGTCGCAGTTCTCCGACAGCGCTGCGCAAATCCCGGTGACCGTTGCGCCGCCGACTCCCCGGTTCTTCTCGTGCCTGATCAGGGAGACGCGCCCGCCACTTCCTGACAGTCGCTCGGCTACACGATCGGGCGAGGCGTCGTCCACGACGAACACCCGGTCAACGCAATCGGGCATCTTATCGAGCACCTGGCCAATCTGGGCCTCGACCCGGTAGGCGGGGATGACTACCGCGATTTTACGATTCTGCAACACGTTCACGCCATCCTGTGTGTCTCGTAGCCGCTCACGCTGATCGTATCAGTCGATGACACGAAAATGTAGCTCATCCACGTGGACTGAGCCGGTTCCAGCCGTTCCGGCGGCGTAGACCGAGGCTGTTTCCGCTCCTTTCGGGACTTCCATCTGCACCTCGTATTCGGCCCAGTCCGATCCGAGGTCGTGCGCCTGAGTTTTCACTCCGATAACCTTCCCCTCGGCGTCTACCCAATTCAACAGAAGCTGGCCCGCAGAGGCCTGTTCAGGCGCTGCCCGTTTCATCCAGGCGGAGAGCGCAACCCTCCGGATTTCTCTTGGGATCGGCACGACTTGCACCCAGCAATTAACGCCGTTTACGACAGCGTAGCGGGAGTCCTTTTTTGCGCCTGCCGGATCGGACTGCACGGTCGGGTTTTGGAAGTTCATCCAGAAAACAGGCTTCGCGTAGGAGACCGACTCGAAGCCGCCGTCGGCCAGCAACTCAGCGCCGGGAGAGGTGTTGGAATCCACCGCTCGGAAGATTTCATCAGCCGTCGTCATCCGGAAAACCCCGTAGGGGCCGGTCCTGGCAATTCTTAACTTCTCGTCCCAGAAGAACCTGCCCAGCCCGGTAGCCCGGAGCCACACTTCGTCACCCGTAGCTTCATTGACCACCCAATATCGGCACCCGACCGCGCTCAGGTATCGGACCCGCGCTCGCCACCCCGGTTCTACGTGCGAATTCATCTCCCAGATTGCAGCTTCCAGGGGCAACACCGGGAGATGTCCCACGATCCCAGCCGTCGTAAACCAGACTTTTGGCCAACCCTGGTTCAACTCGGGCACTTTCCGCAGGCCTTGGAAGCCCGGAAAGCCCCGTTCAAGGTAAGTCTCGTCGGTAAAGCCGCCCCGATAGTACTTCCAAGGCCAGCCATCGGGGTCGGACCACATGTTGGACATAGCAAACAGGATCTGGTAGACGGCGATGGCGCCGCTGACAAAAACAAAGACCACCCGGACGCGACGGCCCTTTATCCAGGCGGCGGCGCCTGGCGCCAGTCCCAGCCCGATGAGCCACAGGCCCGGAAGCCAGTAACGCACATAGGTCGTCATTTGCCAAAGGGCGAGCGTCCCGAACACCCCCGAACCGAATACGCCCCAACTTCTCCAGGAAGACCGTCGCAACGCCGGAACACCAAGAATCAGGAACAGAACCAGCGCCAGCCCCAGAACTCCGTGGTATCCCTCCACGTAAAGGCCGGTCTTGAAGGTCATGTCGAGCGGCATGGTGATTTTCTGCCACCAACCCTGGCGCATCTGGAAATCCGCCAGGTTCCCTATCCCGGAGCGGTAGGGCCAGACCTCAGAGGGAAAGATCGTGTACAACAGCGGAAAGATGGGGTTACCGGACAGCTTGTACGAATTCCAGAGCCACGGTCCGGCGGTCAGCAGTATCCCGACGAGGGATGCGCCGAAATACAAAGGCACGCGGCGAAAGCTTGCCAACTTGAGCGCCCGCGCCAAGGCAATGAGGCATAGGGGCGTCGCGTACGCAATGGTGGTGAATTTGGCCGACCAGTTCAGCCCGAAAAGCGCCCCAACCAGGACCCAGAAGGCGACTGATTCCGGCCGTCGCCCTCCGATTAAGACGACCGCCATCAAGACCGTCACCATGGAGACGAAGGTGTCCGTTGCAAGCGAGCAGCTTGCGAGGAGGAGAGTCGGGCAGGCGGCCACCACCGCGGCAATTCCCAGTCCCACGCCGGTCAGTGTCCCTTCGGACGGAGCGGCGGCGCCCGCTTCGCTCTTCTCCGTGCCGGCGCGGGGCCAAAGCGTCCGTGCTGCGAGACCGACCAGGGCCACCCAGACCAGAAGCATCGTCCAGCGCACGGCCGTCGTGCCGAACAGGATGAAGACCGTTGAGGAGAAACCGATTCCAGCCTGCGGGATCACATAGGACCACTGGTAGGGCATGTGGACGAATCCGCCCAGCCGCTCCATCCATCTGATGTAAGGCCAGTAAAAGCGAACAGCGTCGGCGTTGGTCTCGGGCGGCGAGCTTGCAACCACGAGGTAAGCGGCAATGACGACGGCGATCTCAATCCCCAGAGCCAGACCTGCAGTCCATTGACCCTGCACCTCTTTCCAGGCAGACGAGATCCTCTGGCGGAGTTGCCGCTTCATTCTCAGAATCGAGAGCAGCAGAGCGCCCGCAAAGAGAAGGAGCAGCACCCAGAAGTAAAGGATGTGGAACCAGGCAAGATAGGGCACCAGGGAGGCAACGGCGCCTATTCCCAAAGCCAGATACAGCCCCAGGGACCGGGAATCCGGTTCCACAATCAAGTCCCCGATTGCCATTCCGATTAAGAGCAGAAAGGCGGCGTAAACGGCCAGCAGGGAAAACGCCAGCGCCCGTTCGGGGCCCCCGAGCGCCAGAAGCCATACCGCCGTCACCAACCAGTAGAGGCAAGCGGTCCGGGGACGGATCCTAAACACCAGCAGAAGAAGCGCAAAGATCAGGACATGAGCGACGACGAAGGGCGCGAAATGCTCATTGAAGACATGGATGACCCGTTCTCGGTAGACAAACAGCGAGGTCAGCGTCGTGTACTTGTGAAAAGCCAGCGCCAGCAGCACGAAGCCCAAAATCAGAGACATGTCGTGCAGCAGCCGTTGCGCCGCCGAGTAAGGCATCCCATACATTCGGGCAAACCGGCTAACCAGGAATCCCATTTAATTCGTTCCAGGAACAGGAAGGCGATGCTTCATTCGGCTAAGTCCTTATCAAGCCATGTCAAGGTCCGAGCGATCCGGAAGTGTACATTTTGCATGAAGAGGGCGGTCAAAGAAAGGGGGCCCCAGCGACCATGATTCGGCGCACGATGGCACCGACTCCGTTACCCAAAAGCCTCCGTATCGCTGGATTGGGACCAGGATCACGACCCTACTTCCAAGTCACCAGGAAGACCCCGGCGAGAATGAGACACGCGCCCACGCCCTGGAACAGCGACAAGCGCTGAGCCCAAAGCAGGTAGTTTGCCGCGATGACAAACAGGTAGGAAACCGCCGTCACCAGAGCGGTGATGGTGGTGGCGTTGTCTCGAAACTGCTCGGCCGTGAGCAGGGAATTGTTGATCAGAATGAAGGTCACGCGAGAGACAAAGGCGAGGGCCATGGCGACGATGAACTGCCAGCTCAGGGCCATTTCCAGAAATCGGCGGAGGTTCAAGAGATTGCCCGATATAAGACGCTTGTCTCCCATTAATGCGATTGACAAGGCCGTCGCCACGGAAAAAACAAGTGTCCACAATCCTGCCTTCCACATGACTGCCTCCTATCGATTTGACCGGTAACTCAGCGAGTAGGCGACCGCGAGAGCGCGGGCAATCGCCCTCGGCCAGAGTCGCTCGAAACAACGCAGATCTTCCTGCCGGCGTCTGCTGTTCAGTATCCCCTCGGTGGTCTGCGAGGCGGAGTGGATCCGGTGCGTCATCAGCTTCTCTCGCACCAGGACGAAGCTCCCCGGCCTTTCCACCAGACGGATCCAGGCATCCCAGTCCAGATTGACCTCATAGCCAGGGGAAAAGGCGAAGTGCCCCAGTGCGTCACGATTGTACATTACGCTCGGACACGGAATAGGCGAGCCGAACGCCACTACTCGGCGCTTCTGGCGCGGTGTCCGGGCGCATTCACGCCAGCCAAACGCGAGCTTCAACATCAGGCTTTTCACGACGAGATTGAGGTTGTAATGCGTGATCTTGTCACCACGCATCTCACGATACCTGGTAAAAGTGATGAGGTTGTCCGGATGCCGGGCCGCAGCTTCGACACAGTGTTCAACGTACGTCGAGTCGTAGAGGTCATCCTGATGGGCGAGTGTGACGTACCGGGTATCGGCCGAGGCCAGCGCAAACGACCAGTCAGCCGCTATACCGCCCGCCTCAGGGTTGACAATGAGAGCGAGGCCCAGCCGGCTGGAAATGTCGGTGAGATACGGCGAGGGGGTGGACGTCGTCAGGAGAACCTTGCCCTGCCTGGTTTGGCGAAGCAGGGATTGAATGCACTCCTCCACGTAGGGGGATTCGCCATAGGCCAGTACCACAAAAGAATGCGAGGAGGTTGTCATCGTCGAGTCGAATAGCACACCGCCGGCCCGACACGCAAGCGCACCCGTACATTGCTCACTCGCAATGGACCGCGCTAGACTGTCGGAAATATCCATGCAAAACCTTACCGCTCTTCGGGGACATCGACCAGCCTGGCTGCTGCTCTTTGCCATGGTGGGGACAGTGACGGGCTACTACGGCTGGAACGCCTGGTATACCGACCTGTCTTTCGACGGCGCGATATTCTGTCAACCAGTCGTCGCCCTGGAGCGGTTCGGACGGCTGGCCAACACGTGGGACGTGAAGAGCCCGTCCGAGCTGCATTTTCCTCTGACGAATCTGGCGCAGGGCATGTTGTCACAGTACATCCTGAACTGGCCGTTCATTCACTTCTTCGGGATTAGTCACTTCACTCTGCAGGCGAGCAATCTGATCTTTCTGGCGCTCACCGGGGTGCTCATCTGCGTTCTTGTCGTCATCCTGACCGAGAATTGGGGGCTCGGCCTGTTGTCGGTCGTGCTCTTCTACACCTTTCCGCAAATGAAGATCCTGGGGCTCCAGGGATATGGAGAAGTCGCAGCCACGTTTTATCTCCTGCTTGGCGCGCTTGTCTTATACCTCGCCCTGGGGAATAGCAAGTTCTACCCGTGGCTTGGCGTAGTGCTCTTTCTTACCGTGCACACCAAGAACTACCTGGTGGTGCTGTTCCCGATGTTGCTCATGCTCCTCGGCTATCTGTGGCTGCGGCAAAGGCTGGTCCGGCCACGCGACATCGCTTTTTTTGCGCTCAGCTTCACCGGGCTCGTGATACTGCTCCCTTTGTACTTTTTGCTGCGACACGGATGGGACGCGCTGGTTGGCGAACTGAGCAGTTTCAGCAAGCTGATCGTTCTGAGCCAGTATGGGGGGGAAGGGTCGGCATCAGCCAGGGGATGGAAAGAGTTTTACGAAGCCCTCAGAGTCATGAAAGAGAGCTATGGCGCCTATTTCCTGGCGTATGGCCCGATGTTCCTAGGCTATGGACTGACCCTCGCGACTCTCGCCCAGGGGAATTGGAAGCGCCGCCTGCCCGCGTTTGACAGGACTCAAACAGTCATAGTCTTCCTCTTCGGGATCTCTTTTTTTTATGTGGGATACTGGTACCACTTCAGCGCCTGGCTCATCTGGTTCCGAAGACTGGTTCCCTTTCTGATCCTGCACATTCCTCTCTTTGCGATCGCCATTGTCTACCTCTACCGCCGCGTTCCATCGGCCAATATGCGGAATCTGGTAGTCGGTGTCGCCAGCACGCTTTTCGTGCTCCAGGGTGCACACCAATTGGAAGGCTTTCTGGTGGACTTCTCTCTCCCCCGCCGGCCCGACACGGCGTTGCAGGAGAGGCTCGAGGCTACGCGGGTCGTCTCGCAGCTGCCTTCCGATGCGCGCATCTTCGCGGTCAACTGGTGGCAGGCGCCCAGGATTTCACTTTTTTCCGGACGGATTTTCAGAAACCTGCCCAAGCAGGCGGAGCTTCTGGACACCGAAGGCTACGTGATTCTCGATCCGGAAGCGCTAGTCATCGGCTTAGAAGAAGTTCAATACGAGATCGGAAGATTCAACTGCAGGGTTGTCTGGCAAAACAAATCACACAGGCTTTACAGGATTCGCCCCGCGTCCTTCGATCTTAAATCGGCGAATCGATCAGCATCTCTTGAGTTATGGTCAATCGGACCGAGTGAAGCGCGGACGGACGGCCAGGGCTTTTACGCCATAGGGAAGGAGTGGGCCATGTGGGTGCGAACCCGCAATGCCACGCGGACATGCGTCGTGGTGTGGGGGGATACTCAGCTGGTTACAACCTTCGAAAACCCGGAAATATTGACCGCGACCGTGCCGGCACACCTTTTCTCAAAACCTGGCGAATTCCCGATCTCTGTGTACGACCCCGCCACCCAGACCAGGTCCGCGTCCCTCTCCATTGTGATCAAGTCACCATGACTCGACGTGGACAAGCGGACACAGCGTGCATTTCGTTTCTGGTTCCGCTTACGGAGCTACGAACGGGCCGCGGAACCACGCTGGTCCGAGGAGCATTTCCAACACCCTCGCCGTGGAGGAGCGGGAGCCGATCGCGGCTCGGTTCGGAATTTCCGCTACGTCTTCGCCGTCGCCGCAAGCACGCGGGCGGGGGTCAGCGGCATGCGGAAAAGCCGGGCGCCGCAGGCGTCGAAAATGGCATTCGCAATAACCGCTCCGATCGGGACAATCGCCGGCTCGCCTCCGCCCTGGGGCGTAAGCTCATCATTTTTGGCCAGGACCGTTTCAATCTGGGGCAACCAGGAGAAACGAGGTACCTCATACGTGTCGAAATTACGGTCGAGCACTTCCCCGCCCCGGAATCGGAGCTCTTCCGCCAGGGCGTATCCCAATCCCATCGTGATACACCCTTCCATCTGGAGGGTTGCGCCCTCGGGATTGATGACGATGCCCATCTCCTGGGCGCACACGATCCGCTTGACCTTGACCCGCCCAGTGGCGTTGTCGACCTGGACCTCCGCTATCGTCGCCACGTACGTGCCTGCGTCAATCCCGCAGGCGATGCCGTAACCGCGTCCGCTCGGCGCCGGCGCAGGCTTCCACCCGAAGTGCTCGGCCGCGACGCGCAAAACCTCGCGCATCCTCTTGTCGGTCGTGTTGTTCAACCGGAATTCGAGCGGATCGGTTTTGGCTTTGGCCGCCATGATGTCGATCTGGGATTCCCGCGCAAACACGTTGATGTTCGCGCCGGGTGCCCGCCAGGGACCTACGCTGAACGGATGAACCTCCGTTCCGGCGCCTCTCCAACCGCCATAGGTGCGGATCAGGTTATGGGGGACGTCGTAAAACTGCTCGGCGCTTCTTGACCCGGCAAAGTACACGCGGTAGTCCCACAGGCTCAGCTTGCCGGACTGGTCGATGCCCGACTTGATCTTCACCACTGCGGCGGGCCTGAAGCTGTCGTAAAAGAACTCCTCGGCGCGTGTCCACGTCACCTGGACCGGTTTTCCGGTTGCCTTGGCCAGACGGGCTGCTTCGACGGCGTGTTGTCCGCCGCTGCTTTTCCCGCCGAAGCCGCCGCCGACGAACGGTGTAATGACTCGGACATTTTCCAGGGGAAATCCGAGCGCGTTCGAAACTTCCTGCCGGGCGGGAAACGGCGTTTGCGTGGCAGCCCAGACCGTCGCTTTCCAGCCCTCTACCCTGGCCAGGGCGGTATGCGTTTCTATCGAGGTATGCGCTCCGTAGCCGTTCACGTAGGTGTGTTCAAACAGGCTCGCGGAGGCTTTTTCACCTTCGACCAGGTCTCCCCTCCTTTCTCCCTCCCGGGGTGCAGGGGCATGCTCGACCAGGTAGTCGAAGATGGACTCGGTATCCATGGCCGGCCTGGGGATATCGAATTCGGCCTTCACCGCCGCAAGAGCTTTGGCCGCGACTTCCGGATCCGCATGAAGCACGGCGATCAATCCGTCTTGTTTCACCACCGTCACACCGGGCACTTTCTCTGCCGCCGACGTGTCGACGTTCAGAAGTTTTGCCCCGTGAGCCGGCGGGCGGACGAGGCGGGCATACAGCATGTCCGGGAGCCGGATATCGCCGGCGTACTTTGCCTCGCCGGTCACCTTCGCCCGCGCATCCACACGGTTGAACGACTTCCCCATGACCTGGAACTCCGCCACCGACTTGATCACGGCTTTACGGTCAACCAGGCGAGCAATCTTCCGCCCCGCCGCGAGCCTGGCGAACGTGGCTTTGCGACTGGCATCCGCCTTGACAAAGACGACGCCCTTGTCCACGCCCAGCTCCTGGGCGGGCGCCTTCAGCTGCTGGGACGCCAGATCGACGAGGACCGCCCGGGCTTCCGCGGCCGCCGCCCGCAGGGCGGGGCCGAAGAAACGAATCGACATGGAACCGAACGTGCCCATGTCCGGCGGACAGAGGTCGGTATCCCCCATGACCATGTCGATCGATTCGAGCGCGACTCCCAGTTCATCAGCCGCCATCTGCGCCAGCGATGTGATAACACCCTGGCCCAGCTCGACTTTTCCCGTGTACACCGTAACCCGGCCGTCTTCGCCTATTTTCAGGTAGGCGTTGGGGTCAGTAGGGTAGCCCCTCGTCCGGGATTCCTGGGCTTCAAGGGAGAAGTCCAGCGACACAAAAACGATGATCCCGCCGGTGAAAGCCTTCAGGAAGTTTCGCCGGTCGAGCGACCAGGGTCCCAGCGCTCCGCTTTCTCTGCGTATCTGGTTGTCCATACTCTCACCTCACCGCATCGTCTTCGTGACACTTTCGATGGCCGCCAGGATTCGTTTGTGTGACGCGCACCGGCACAAATTGTCGTCCATTTCGGCGATAATCTCGTCACGCGTGGCCTTGGGTTTCTTTAACAGCAGCGCATAGGCGGTCATGATCATCCCGGGAGTGCAAAAGCCGCACTGCAGGGCGTCATGATCCACAAACGCCTGCTGCAGCGGGTGGAGTTTCCCGTTTTTCGCCAATCCTTCGATCGTGATCACCTGCTTGCCTCGAACCTCACGGACCGGCAACTGGCACGATCGAACCGCTTCCTTGTCGACGACGACCGTGCAGGCGCCGCATAGGTTCTCCCCACAACCGTACTTTGTTCCGGTGAGCCCCAAGTCGGTGCGCAGCACCCACAAAAGCATTCGGTCGCCCTCGACGTTGACGCTGGTCGGCTTGCCATTAAGTGTGAATCGGATCGTTTCTTTCATAGGAGTGCTCTTTTGCGGCAAGCTTAGTGAAGACCGCTGCAGGGGTCAAGCGGGATTGGAGGCCGAGGACACGTCGAGCCGCGCACACAGCGAGGGTGTTGAAAAAGGGCCTGACACGCCTCTGAAGCGCCGGTAGTTGCCGGCGCTCTTTCGGAGTCCATCATGCCCCTTGGGGCGCCCGCCATCTCCAAAATTCAAGCGGCTTTTATCGTGGCCGGACTCTCCAGAGTCCGGTTGCCGGGCTCGCG
>JBHGBF010000163.1:0-16522 GCA_041946865.1 Acidobacteriota bacterium
CCTGGGCTGTCTTGCCTAACGCCTTCGGCGTAAAAGACGTTCACACATCTGTTTATTTTCACCAAAGTCCAGAGTGCCGCCTAAAGGCGGCACTACAAACAAGACTGAGGGATTACACCGGTGTTGCTTTTTTTGTGTTGTATTTGTTGCATTTATAGTAAACTGTCGACGTTTTGGGGGGTCTTACCTGCGCTTTGGCCTGTTTGGGTGTCCCCAGAGTCCGGTGTTTCGACTGGGTGTTACTGCGTTCAGGAGACTGTTTATGCGCACAGCCAGAACCCGATGCTTGTTGATTGTGGTGCTAGCGCTTTTTGCACTGGGGGAAACGTGGGCACAGGGACCCTATTGGTATAAGCTCACCTTGAGCGCACGTGACCCTTATGGTCCAGTCACGATTATTTTCAAAGTAGACGATTTCATAACGACCGATACTTGGTTCGAGATTCTGCCGGATGGAGTGAAGGCTTACGGACAGACTTGGCATTGGGTCTATTACGGGCAATCAGTTGATCACAGTCCGAATTACTTGCGTCTGACCCGCTCAAATCCGCCGGTCGATCCCTCACCCAACCCCACGGGAGTTGCGTTTTCGATCGAAGCCTACTTCGCGACCCCGCCCAATGCAGTGGGGACTTACACCTTGGACGGTTTGCTCGACACGACGGTCTGGGTGACGAATGGGACCAGTTATAATGAGCTTCACGGACCGGGCAGTACTCTGGTTATCACTAAGTACGACCCACCCCTCGTCCGCATGGCCCAGATGTCGGCCACGGCTGGTAGCCGTGATGTCACTTTGGACTGGGAGACGGCCAGCGAAATAGGAACCGCGGGCTTCCTAATCCGAAGAGCCGAACAAGACGGCGGCCCGTACCAGGTGGTGAGCGATCTTATCCCGGCGCAGGGTAGCCCGACGCAGGGCGCCGCGTACCAATGGACCGACACGAATGTCGTCCATGGAGCGCAGTACTACTACTTGATTGAAGAGGTAGAGGATTCCGGGAACACCAACACGTTTGGGCCGATTAACGCCACTCTCCCCCCTGCGCGCAGGCGGCGTTGAGAGTCCCGGGAGTGCTGCGTTTAGCAGAGTGAGACCACCAACTCTGCAACCGATTCAAGCCGCCCGGTTTTTACGAGATATCCTTTTGCGCCGGAGAGCAGACTCGCAAGCTCGAACATGATTTGGCCGGGGCTAAACAGGGAGTCCGGGATCAGAACGTCGTTCTTCAGCTGACTGGCGAGGCGAAAAGCAAGCTCCCTGGCGCCCAGCTCCCCAACCTCAGGCCCCCGAACAAAATCCGGACGGTCGCACGCGATCCGCGTAAAGGACCAGATCTCGTCGGCACGGCGGTCAAGCGTCCGCCGCACTTCGCGGCCTGCTCTCCCCCCGGCTGGGTACCTCAAGACCAGACAGTTGTCTTCCTCCTGGGAATCGGTAACGAAGGCGCCTGCAAGAGAGAGGGCGGAAATCAGATCATCGGTTGCGCGGCGCTTCAGGAGCACTCGGATTGCGATCTCCCGGGGAGGATCACCCGCCAGCAGAAACACGTGCCCCGGCCGGCACGGCGTCAGAGCCGTGCCGGCAAGTATCTGATCGAGGACAACCGGCCGTTTGGCGCCCGAAAGAGGCGCGCTGTCTCCTTCGGGTTCGCTTCGGATCCAGGCGGTCCGTGGAAAAGGGAATACCCGCCCGGACGTGCGCTCGAGCGGGCACACGTCGTCGGAAAAAAAGGTGAAAGCCCGGTCTCTTAGAAGATGCAACAGCAGCGTCGTCTTTCCGATACCGGCGTCCCCTGAAAGGATGACAGCCCGGCCGTTCCTGACCGCTACAGAAGCATGGACCAGAACGAACGCCCGGACTCTTCCGAAGAGCTCCCGGACAATCAGGTTAAGAGCGTGCGCCTGGGGATGCGGATGTCCGCTGAGGGGCTGAACGATTCCGTCAAACTCGAGCTGAGGAGACGAGCCGGACAGTCGCACGCGCGCCCTCAGGTCGGTGATGGTTTCGCTCCTGTCATCATCCGGGTCAGAGGCGCGAAAGCACCGATAATCGAGGTCAAACCGTTCAAAAACTTGAATGTCGTCCGTCTCCAACCAAAGCCGCACGTCGAGAATCCGGTAGATCTGACTAAACACGATTCACCCGCGTGGAGCTGTCCAGCAGAAGGTTGAACATCCTTGGGTACCAGGCAGCACGAAACGCACAGAACTGGTCTGTCGCCCAGATGGTTCCTTTCTCCTCAAGTGCGTGGCCCATGCACCCCCCCTGGCAAAGGTTCTGCCAGGCACAGCCGGCGCACTCGGGGATCCGCTGCCGCCTCTGAATGACTGCCCGGCAACACTCTCTCATCGGTTCCGTTCCCAGAAGCTCAAGGAGGCTGGTCCGGCTGACATTGCCAAGCCGGAATCGCGGATGCATCAGCAGGACACACGGAAAGGCGTCTCCGCCTGCCGACACCACTATCTTGCGACCGACCGGGCACCAGGTGTCGTCAGAGCAGTCGGGACCGACGTCAAGCAGAAGGCCGCTAACCCCGCAGCTCAGATCCAAGGATCGGTCCCCCGTGATTTGTCTTGTCAGGAGGCTATCCAGAAAGGACCGGTATTCATCCGCGTCCGGCCGCTGATCTCGGGTGCTTGCCCGACCGGCTGAGCGAAGAGGCAGCAAGCGCATACGGGCGACACCCAGGCGGGTCGCAAGTTCAACCAGGCCCGGGAGGCTGGACAAGTTGCCGCGCATCGTCGTTGCGCAAAGTGTCACCTTTTGCGGCCCGAGGGTTTCAATCCACACAGCGAGCCCTGCCATCGCACGTTCAAAAGACCCACTGCCCCTGATCCGGTCGTGAGAGGTCGCGCCATCGCCGTCGATGCTCACCTGGACTTCCAGGTTGGCGTGAGCCAACGCTGAAGCAGTCGAACGGGTGACCAGGGTCGCGTTTGTCAGCAGCTGCACGAGGGGGATTTGTGAGCACGCATGCTCGACGACGGCCTCGATCTTTGGGTAGCACAACGGTTCCCCGCCGCTCAAAGTCAACGAATGCCCGCCGGCCTGCTTGAGCTGGCCTATGAGATCGAGTACCAGGTGGAAAGAAAGATCAGCCGGACGCGCCGTTCCTGCCTCCGCATAGCAATGCACACAAGACAGATTGCACCGGCTGGTCAGGTGCAGAAAAAGGCTGTTAAGGCAAGGCTGACGCTCGGTCTCGGATCCTGGTGATGCCAGAAAGGGCTGCGTGAACTCCGCAAGAGGACGGACATCGCGGACAGCAGCTTTGGTCGACAACCCGTATTTTCGGACGAGCAGGTCTGCGGCGGTCCTCCTGCTTCCCGTCTCCGCCAGAACCCGGCAGATTTCGACGCCTGTCCGGTTGGTTATGAACCACCGGGACGAGTGACGGTGAAGGACAACGAATGTGCGCCGGTTAGAGACAGTATAGTCGGGATATACAAGAAGAAGGTCACCGAGAAGTACGGCCTGATTCTGATCTGACGGGCACACGCAGAACTAAACCTTCCCTGTCAGACAGGGTCTCTATTCGGGCACTTCCAGAGGAGTGCGAGCGGTCTAGGGATCACTTACGCAAGGGCTCGGGCTGCAGGCCTGTGCCGGTCCGATCTGCGCCGCGATTTCCTCGCTCGTGTAAGTGACGATCACGGGAGGCTCGTACTCCGATCGTTCCTCCTGCCGGCGAGTGTTCGCTGGCTCCGTCGGTCCCTGGGATGGCTCGATGCGCTGCCCGCCGTGTTGAATCACGCGCGTGAGGTTAGCAGTAACTCCCTTTGCTGTCAAGCAGAAAGGGATGTTTTGGGTAACCCCTCAGTTTTTTGTTGGGAGTGGCAGCAACGAGGAGAGAGGCCGGTGCTTTACCAAGCCTCGAAGGCGATGGCGCACTCATGGTCAGGTAACCGGGCGAAGGGAAGAACAGCCACCGCAGGTACCTGATCTTCTGCACAACCCCTCGGTATTGCCGAACCTTCCTGACAGGGTCCAAATAGCTGAAGATTGGAACGATCCGGTGCCCTCGTATCTGCCGGACGATTGCAGCCGATCCCCCCGCGTGACCGCCCGAAGCCGACCCGATTCTCGAGTCAACCCAGTGTTTCATCAGAAACGACCAGGCAGCCGATCCGGAGGGAAGGCGAGCCGCCTGCTGGGACAGTCTGGGCGCAACTGCTTCGAATCCAGCCTCGGCTCGACAGGCCAGTTCGTGAATGTCCGCGAACCAGATAAGGCTGAGACTTCCGGCTCTCACGTGGCGAGACAGGTGGGCCACGAGGTATTCAACCAGGTCCTCAAATCGGAGAGTCAAGAACGGACTGCTGTCAGGGAAAACGCCAGGAAAAAGCGGTTGGCTTCGACTTATCGCCTCGGCCGTATCCAAGTCGCAGTCCAGACAGAAGTGCACCTCCACCCGTACAGACTTTGGTCTATGGAAGGTGCGATGTGAGGGGAAGGGATGAAGATCCCCCGCCTTTACGAAAGGCGCATATCCCAGCGTTTGCAGAGCCCGGTCCAGCTTTGCCCTATCCTCTTGCCGGCAAAGCAGGTCCAAATCCGACATCGGTCTCAAAGCCGGGTCCGCGTACACCCAGTAGGCGAGAAACGCGCCTTTCAGCAGCACAGCTTGAGCCTGGAGTTGCCGTAACGCCTCGGCAATTTCGTCAAGCTGATGGCGAATTCTCAGATTCACCAAGGCCTGAAAGCGGTACTCCTGCTCTAAAAAGCCCGCAACGTCAACCGGGACAGGCACCGTACGGGAAGTGCGCAGGTGATTCCGCAGCAATCCCAGAACACCCAATGCGCGGCCTCTGGTGAGAACCATACGCCAGTTCAACCGGCCCGCGATCAAATCGTCGATGCGCCTGGACTGAACATCTGTCAGGTGTTGTCGCGCCGACAGTACCAGCAATTCCAGCTCGGGAGATAGCTCCGCTGCGTCGGGATTCATCGACCTCGACCCTACATTTGGAACAGCCACACTTAGCGATGCGGTCTACATGTTTAACAACGGATGAAAAACTACCAGCCGATACTCTGGCGTGTCAACACGCAGAGATCCGTCTGGGCGTTGGAATACTTTCCGCCGGGCACTTATCCGAGCGCCTCACCCCCACCGGGCTTACCGGCTGGGTTTCGAGAAGAGGCCCGAACACGATTGCCGCACTAGTTTCTCAGCAGTCTGGTCTGTTTCCTGTAGTCGTTCAGAATCCTGACCGGACGCAGGAGGTAGTACAGGAAGTAGAGACGGTCCGGCAGATTCAACCAGTGCCAGTCGGCTACGGTGGGGATAAACGCCCGAGTTCCACAGAAACGGAGCTTGCGTGTGAGAGACTGCTGAGCAGCGAGGAGGAATTGATTGGTGTTTCGAAAGGTCGGCTCGTTGGGTTGGAACAGATCCCTGGTGACCCTGGCTGCCAGTCGCGTGGCCGCGCTATCCCTCTCCACAAGGGCCTGAATCTCGGGCGCTAACGGCAGGTACTCGAGCTCGGCTGCAACCGCAAGCGCCGTCAAGAGCATTCTCCTGATCCCGCACCGCGCGGCCTGTCGGACTATGGCGGCCCAGTCGGCGTCCCTGAACCGAGCCGCCATTGCCGCAAAGTCGACAATCCAGACCAGGTGGTCCCAACGGTGAAAGGCGCCGTGGATTGCCAGGTACAAAAGGTAATGCTCATCCGAAAGAGTCGAAATCTCTTCTCCTTGAAAGAGGATAGTGCGTTTTGCCTCAAACAATTCGCGGGTGTCAAGGTCGGCGCCCACATACCTGGCCATGACCCGCCAATGCACATCCAGAAGCACACCGTTGTCCGGGAGCGTGAAAGTCACCTCGCAAGTTCTCTTCAGGTGTTGATTCAACTGCCGAGGAGAATAAAGATGACTGGGGCAAAAGCCCGTGGAGACAAGAATCTCATATAGCTCGACAGCTTGTTCCCGGCGCACCAGGATATCCAGATCGCTGAACTGCCTCGCTGTACAATCGCGATACAGGCCCTCGGCCAGAACGGGTCCCTTCAGCGGAATGCAGTCGATACCTTTCTGCCGGAGGAGTCGAATCAGCTCAACCAGCTCGGCTGAAAGACGAAGGCAGTGAACGACATGTTGGCGGTACAGGACGGTCAGCGATTCCAGAGTTTCAGCCGGGATAGCTGAGCCGGCTTGATGAAGTCGCAGATACAGCAAAGGCAGCACCGAGTGGCGGACCGAATAGCGGACAAGTCGGTGCCAGTTGATGTCGGCTTCAGGCGCGCAAATTGGGCTGCCTGCGGGACTTTGTCCCGGCCGGCACGCCTCGATCAATATACGAGTTTCGCAATCTGCGCTGGTCATCGTTGAATGCGCTCAGGAAGCGCACGGGCGAATCATACAGCCGACTTCGGCCCTGTCAAGCGTTGTGGCTCAACCCTCTATTTCCGGAGCTCTCCGCGCTCTTCGCATTGTGCCTTGCAACTAAACGCAATAAGCGGTATGATTTGCTCGGCTTTATTAGGGGCCCAACTGATACGGCGGGGGAAGGGAACCATGGCGGATGTTGTAAAGGCTGAACAGTCTTTTCCGCCGTCGTATGTGCCGGAAACGGCCTACTACCCTCCTTTCGAGGTGCCGCGAGAGCAGAGCGAAGTTCTGCGGCGCTATCTGTACGGTCTGGGGAAACGGAAATGGTTGATTGTCGCGGTAACGCTGACTGTGCTCGCTGCTGCGGCCATTCAGACGTACACGACAACCCCCATGTACACGTCGACCGTACAGCTCCAGATCGAGATGGAGAGCGTGAACGTGCTCCCCTACCCCGATATCACGCAGGGTCCTCAGTACTATTACGACTTCGAAGGCTATCAGAACACCCAATACCGACTTCTCAAGAGCAGGGTTTTGGGCCAGCGCGTGGCCAAACGGTTGCGGCTTGGTGAAGATAAGAGGTTTAACGTAGCACGAAGCTCCGGCCTCCTCAGAGAATTGCTTCCCAAGCTCACGGCCTTTTTGCTGAGTCCGTTCGGTTCTCAAAAGCAGGCGTCGTCTTCTTCCGCCAGGCAGGCGGCCAAGCCTGACGACGGGGCGATGGCCGATCGGGTGGTGGCCGGGGTGACGGTAACGCCTGATCGGGGCAGCCGGCTGGCCAGTCTCAGTTATTCCTCTCCCGATCCAGAACTGGCAGCCGCGATCGTCAATCAGCTCGCGGACGAATATCTGGAGATGCACTTCGAAACCCGGTTTCAGGCCGCGACTCTGGCGACGGACTTTCTCCGCAAGGAACTGGATCAGTTAAAGATCAAGGTGGAGAAGTCCGATGAGGCGCTGCTCGCCTATGCGCGGGAGCACGGGATTGTGGCCGATCCGAGCGAGCGAGAAAGCATAGCAATGCAGAAGCTGGCCTCGCTGAATGCAGAGCTGACCAGGGTTCAGGCAGACCTGATCACCAAGACGGTCCAGCATGAGAGTCTCCAGAACGCCACTGTTCAGGACTTTCCGGAGAGGTTAAAGGACGAGACGATCCGGGACCTGGAAGGTCGGATCTCCACACTGAAACAGAGACTGGCCAACCTGTCCTCGAGATACCAGCCGGAGTATCCCGAGTTGGAGCGGACAAAGCGCGAGATCTTCGAGCTGGAGGACCAGCTGGTTACAAAGAAGCAGGCAGCGTTGATTAAAGCCAAGAGCGACTTCGAGCTGGCTCAGAATCAGTACCGGAGCCTTGTGGCAACCCTTGAGGAACAAAAGCTCCTGGCCAACCAGCTAAACCAGGATGCCATCCAATACAATATCTTGAAACGGGAGGTTGACTCAAATAAACAGCTTTACGAAGGTCTCCTTCAGCGCCTTAAAGAAGCTAGCGTTTCCGCCGGATTGAAGAGCAGCAACATCCATATTGTCGAACGTGGCTCTGTCCCCAAGGGCCCATCTTCCCCTGTCCATCGGAAGAACCTGATGCTCGGGCTGGTGATCGGCCTTTTGCTGGGAGTGAGTCTGGCCTTTGTAGTCGACTACTTCGACAATACGGTAAAGACGCCGGACGATCTGGAGCAGATGCTCGCACTGCCGTCTCTCGGCATCATCCCTCGGATCAGCGAGCTGGTGCCGCCCAAACGCAAGGCGCTATCCGGCGAGACCGACCGGCAAGACTTGGCGGTCCCTTGCTACTTGCCGGTTAAGGCCCCAGTTTGGGAAGCGTATCGCTCGCTTCGGACGTCGATTCTGCTGTCTCATTCCGACAAGCCACCACGTCGCATCCTGGTGACATCGGCAATGCCGGGCGAAGGGAAGACGACGACAGCGATCAACACCGCGATTGTCTTGGCTCAGACCGGCGCTCGGACGCTCCTGGTCGATCTCGATATGAGGAAGCCCGAAGTGGGTAGAAAGTTCGGAGTCAACGGCGGCCAGGGGATGAGTATCTTCCTGTCGGGAAACTCGGATCTCTCCTCTCAGATCCTCGAGACACCATACTCAGACTTGTATGTCATCCCGGCCGGTCCGGTTCCTCCTAATCCTGCCGAACTCGTCGGATCGCCCCGCTGGCAGAAGGCCCTTAAGCTGCTGAGTGATTATTTTGACTATATCGTGATTGACAGCCCGCCCGTACTCTCTGTCGCCGACCCGATAATTATCTCCACGCAGGTCGATGGCGTTGTTCTGGTGGTGCTCGCGGGCAAAACGGCGCGCGAAGCGGTGCGTAAGGCGCGAAACGCGGTGCAGAATGTGGGGGCCTCGGTTCTGGGCGCCATGATCAACAACGTGGATCTGAACGATTCGAATTACTCCTATTACTACAAGTACTACTACAGTTATGGTTATTACGGGCGAGAAGAAGAAAAAGCGTCTTAAAGTTGGATTTGCTTCTTGTCGTTCGCGGTCTTTCCAGACCCTGCGGCTTTCCCGAGATGCACGCGTGATCGGTATCTTCCTGTTCCTGAGTTCTTGGCAGGCGGCTGCCTGGGCTCAGACCTCGGACCAAGGCGCGTGGAATGAGAAGATCCAGCAGATGACTGTGAAGCGCCCCTCGGACTCGGACTACCGGCTGGGCAGGGGCGACGTGATCGAGGTCAAAGTCTTCGGCGAGGACCAGTTCAACCAGGTCGCCCGTCTGAGCGGTTCAGGCGAGATCACTATGCCGTTTATCGGGAACGTGCAGTTGGGTGGCTTAAGCCAGTTTGAGGCAGAGGCGCGGCTGAGAGAGCTTCTCGGGGCGAGCTTGTTAAAGAATCCTCAGGTCGTTGTCTTCATTCGCGAGTACCGCTCCCAGCCCGTTTTCATCTTGGGCGCCGTAAATTCTCCCGGTCAGTACCTGATGACGCACCAGTTGCGGCTGGTCGACGCCCTTTCCATGGCGGGTGGCCTGTCGCCAAACCGAGCGGGGGAAAATGTCATAGTGCAGAGGAACGGAGGGACCGACTCGACTTCGAAGACCGAGACGATTCGTGTCGACTTGAAGGAGTTGCTCGAAGAAGGAAATCTGGCGTTGAACATTCCCCTCCAGGGCGGGGACATCGTGCAGGTGCCGGAACGACTTCGCCAGGTTTTTTACGTGATCGGTGAGGTCCACCGGCCGGGATTGTTCGAATTGCCGGCGAAGCAGCCTCTGTTCCTCACTCAGGCTCTGGCTCAGGCGGGAGGCCCTATGAGAACCGCGAAGATTAAGAAAGGAATGCTGATCCGGTTCGATGAAAAAGGGGGGCGCAAGGAAATCGCTGTTAATCTTGATAACATCCTTAAAGGGCGGACATCCGATATGAGTCTTAGTCCCAACGATGTGATTTTCGTCCCAGGCAGCACGTTCAAGAACATCGGATACGGCTTGCTCGGTGTGATACCTGGCACAGTCTCTTCCACGGTAACCTACGGGGTCCGATAAACGTCATTGTCCCAATCCAGTGTGCTTGTGCTCTTCTTCACACCTCGGCTCGCGCTTCTCACCGGGGCGGTGTTCTCGTTCCGTGGTTTCCCTCTCAGAGCCTGAAACGCCAACAAAGCCAGGCGAGGCTCGAGGAAAGGCATCCGCCACAAAACCGGCGCCATGCGATCCCGATTGTTCCTGGAAAGAAATCGGGACAATGACGACCGAGTGACGGAAAGCAGGTTCTGATAGCCTTCGAAATCGAGGCGGTCCAACATCCAACGGACTGCCCAGTGCACGTTTAGTTCTCTTTTCAGCAAGCGGAGCTCTTGAGCATACCTCGTACCTGTCAGGAGGGCGCGGCTGGCCGCCTCGGCGCCCAGCAAGCCGGTCACTGTGCCGCCGACGGTGGTCACCTTGACCTGGCCGGCAGCATCTCCGACCAGATAGACCGGCAGGCGTCCGATCGAACCCCAGGGGCGGAGTCCGGGACGATGCATCGAGACCCGCGCAGCCTGGTAAGCGTCGGCCTTCCAGCCGTTCCTTGCCAGGAAGTCTCGCAGTAGTAAGCTGATGGCTTCCTCCTGGTCGCCGATCAAGCCAACCACCGCTCGCCCGTCCAGTTCAGGGATCAGCCAGTAGAAAAAGCGGGTATGATGCGGCTCAAACCAGACTCGCGTGAGCGAAGGATCCCACCCCGAGGGAAGCCTGATTTCAGCCTGGACAATGGGAACCGTCTTGGGGGGGGCAATTCCGGCTTTCCGCCCGACGTCGCTCGCAACCCCGTCCGCCCCTATAACCGCTTCTCTTGCCAGGCAGGATCTGTTCAGGGTGCCTCTCTCGAAAACCGCCGTAGCTCCAGCTCTCGCCTCCCTGAGATCCCGGAATTCACACCCGAAAAAAACCTCGGCGCCGGCTGTCGCGGCTCGATCATACATCCAGCGGACGAAGGCGGTCCTTTCCACAACCGGGTCAGGCCGGCCAAGCCGCACTTCTACAGTGTTGCCACCGCAGCACAGCTGCATCGTGCTTGTATGCGCCAGCTCTATTCCCCCTGGAATTGGGCCGCTGACCCGCTCCAGCTCTTCGGTCACTATCAGCGTGCGGCGGGAGTGGTTGAGAGTCGGTCGCCGTTCGAACACTCCGACACGTTTCCCGGCTCGAGCCAGGAGCTCGGCGGCATACAGCCCTGCCCCCGATGCGCCAACCACGATGATGTCGAATCTCAGTCCTGTGTCCACAACACTTACCTGCCTCTGAATGTCAAGGTGTCAATGAACGTTCTTAGGAGGATCGTCAAATCGAGGAAGAGCGAATGGTGCCTGATGTAATAAAGATCGTACTGGATCTTCTCGAGCGCGTCTTCCCGGGAGGCGCCATACCCCTGCCGGACTAAACCCCAGCCGGCCATCCCCGGCTTCACCGTGTGACGAATGCGGTAAAACGGGATTATCTTCTCAAGTTCTTCGACAAATTCAGGGCGTTCGGGTCTTGGTCCGACAGCACTCATGTCACCCTTGAGGATGTTCAGGAACTGGGGGAACTCGTCAAAGTGCGTCGCTCTGAGCAGGCGGCCGACTCTCGTGACACGAGGATCGTCCTTGCTCGCCCAGACCGGCCTTCCGTTCTCGGCATCCAAGACCATGGACCTGAATTTCCACACCTTGAAGATTCGCCCGCCTTTCCCCACACGCTCCTGCCTGTAAAAAACGGGGCCGGGCGACTCCAGGTAGATCGCGACGGAAATGAAAGGAATGAACGGCAGCAGGCAGAAGAGCCCAACAGACCCTAAACAAATGTCCACTGCCCGCTTCAGGGCCGCGGCAAAAAGGCTCTGAGATTTGTGAGCTGGAGGCATGACGATAGACCAGTGCTGCCCCACGTGCTGAACCGGCACCTTTTCGGTGATCTCTTCATAAAGAACGGGCATGGGGATCACTTCGACACCCGATTCAGCCGCCTCCAGAAGCGTTTGCAGAAGATCGCCTGGCACCGTTTCGGTAATCGCGACTACAATCACCGTCACCCCGTGCTCGCAGACCAGTTTCTTCAAGTCCTTTCGGTCCCCTAGAACCCGATACCCCCGTGATCGTGATTCCGCTATCTGCTGGCCGGCCTTGTCAGAATCGTCGTCAACAAAACCGACAACTCTGCCGGAGCATTCAGGCAAGCTGTCCAGAACTTCGCAGATGGTTTGCCCGGCCCAGCCCGCGCCGACAATCAAAGTCCGCGGAACAAAGCGAGGGCCGGTGAGCACTCGGGTGAGTAGTAAGCGGGTGCCTATGACGATGACAAGGGCCACGACGACTTGCGTCAGAACCATGATCGGAGCACCCAGAAAGGGAGTGGCATAGGGGAAGAAAACAAAGAAGATCAGGGTAGCCAGTACGGCTTTTGCCAGAGTGCTGGCTGCTTTTCGGGGAGCGAAGGCCTGATCGGAATCATAGGCCCCGAGTGCGGCCGCCAAGGGGCACCAGAAAAAGACGAGCAGAGGCGCCCAAAGAAGCGGAGTCCGACCGGGCCGCCATCCGAACGGATCCGCGATTGCCGCAGCGATGGAAGCGTATTTCTGTGGGTCGAGACGAAGGCATATCTCCACTGCCAGGGGCAGGGCAAGGCTTAAAGCGATGACGTCGCCCAAGACCAATAGGGATTTGCGCTCGGAAAGTGTCAGGCGGACCGGTCGCTTGAATTTCTCGCTCGTCAAAGAACCGGCGAGGCGGCAGACGGCATCACTCACAGCAGGTTCTCCCGTATCACACGGACTATCCGCTCGGCTGCATGTCCGTCCCCGTATGGATTCACCGCCCGGGACATGCGCTCATACTCGCTCCGATCCCGCAAGAGAAGCTCTGTGTGGGCGACGATCTTTTCCGGACAGTCACCGACCAGCTTCGCCGTGCCGGCTGCGATCGCTTCGGGCCTTTCGGTTTCGTTTCTAAGCACCAGGACCGGTTTCCCCAGGCCGGGAGCTTCCTCCTGAATTCCACCCGAATCGGTAAGGACCAGGTAGGAGCTCCTGATGAGATGGACAAAACTGTCATAAGGGACGGGGGGGATAAGATGAACGCGCGGGCAGTTGCCGAGAATGCTGTGGGCAGGCCCTTGAACGTTGGGGTTCGGGTGGACCGGATAGACGACCTGCACGTCGAGATTATTCTCGACCAGAGTGCGAACCGCAAGCAATATTCGCCTGAAGGGCTCGCCAAAACTCTCTCGCCGATGAGCTGTCAACAGAATAGTTTGCAGGCGGTTTGACGGGGTAACAGACAAACTCTGCAGTAAGGTTGCGGTGCAGGTGGAGGCAGGTTGTCGAACCATCCAGTGCAGGGCATCGATGACCGTGTTGCCGGTCACAAAGATGCTGCCGGCCTCCACCCCTTCTCGCAAAAGGGCGTCTCGGGCGGCCGAGGTAGGTGCGAAATGAAAACTTGATACGACGCTCGCTACCCGCCGGTTAATTTCTTCCGGAAACGGATTGTAGCGATTGCTGGTCCGAAGCCCGGCCTCGACGTGCCCGACCGGGATTCTCAGATAGAAGGCGGCAAGCGCTGCCGCCATAACGGTTGTCGTATCGCCTTGGACCAGCACGAGGCCGGGCTTAACGGAACGTAAAGTCCGGGCGAGCGCTGTCAGGAGACGTCCGGTCAGTTCGGCTAGCTGCTGGTCCGGTTGCATGATATCGAGATCGATGTCCGGAACAATGCCGAAAGATGCCAGAACCTGGTCAAGGATTTCCCTGTGCTGGGCGGTGTTACAGACAACCGATTCGATTTCACCCGGATAGTCCCGGAGCTTTCTCACTACAGGCGCCATTTTGATGGCTTCCGGCCGGGTTCCGATGATTGACAAAATCCGCAGCATGCGAGACTACCTGCTTGATCGATAGTTGCGAGTACATGCGTCGACCTGTCTCTCACCGCGAAGACACAGAGACGCAGAGGAAGCCCTCTCTGTGTCTCGGTGTCTCTGTGGTGAGAGACAGGCGGCCGTCGGCAGCCGCCGCTACTCCTTGACCGGCGCCATCTCCCTCACGGCGGCTGATACTCCGGGGCCAAATCGGGCCGAAGCCTCAATCCGGTCCCAGTTGTCGCGAAACCACTGCGCGGTGTGCGCCAGTCCCTGGTTGAAGGGTGTTTGGGGACTATATCCAATCAGCGCCCTGGCTCGATCAATGGAGGCGAGCAGGCGCGGTTTTGTGTCCCATTTTCTTCGCTCCAGGAATCGGATACCCGCCTGATTGCCTGTCACGCGGTTGACCATCTCAGCCAGGTCGATAATGCGCGTCTCTTCTCCGGACGCAAGATTGAACTCCTGTCCGATGGCCTGCGGAAGGGCGCCGGCTCGCAGCAGGCCGTCGACGATATCACCGACATAGGTGAAGTCCCGCGTTTCCTCCCCGGTACCGGTTATGTTCAGCGGCAGCCCCTTCATGGCCCAGTAGAAGAAGTTCGGTATCACGTTCCGGTACTGTCCGGGCACTTCGCCCGGTCCGTAGGAGTTGAAGAACCGAGGCTTCACAACGTTGAGCCCGTGGTGATGATGGAAAAAGTTGCAGTACAGCTCGCCGAGCATCTTGGTGATCTGGTACGGCGAACTCAGATGAAGCGAAGTGAATTCTTCGCGCAGCGGCAAGGGCGCCTGGCTGCCGTAGATGGAGCAGCCGGAAGACGCGTAGACAAAACGCTCCACCTTGGTGAAAACCGAGTACTCGAGCAGTCGCAGGGTACCGAGACCGTTGACGGTGAGGTCTCTTTCGGGATGGTCGACGGAGTTCTGGTTGGCGAAAAACGCGGCGAGATGAAAGACGATGCTCGGCTTTTCGAAGAAAACGCGCTTGAGTTTGACCTCGTCAACGATGTCGCCTTCCACGAACAGGACGCCGGGAAGGGAAGGGACATTCCATCGCTCGGCCGAGGAAAGGTCGTCGAGGACGATCACCTTGGCGCCGGCTTGGGCAAGGGCCCTTGTCAGATTGGAGCCAATCGCCCCGGCGCCACCGGTGACGAGGACGATCCTATTCCGATAAGCGCCTGTGTAGTCTTGCATTCCACCCCCCAAAAACGTTGCGGTCCGCGGCGCACGAGATTTCCTGCAACGGGCGGACAAGAGAATACCACGGAAGGGGAAGGCGGGAAAGAAGTCAGGCGTATCGCATGTGCGGCCTGCATGCCGGGGAAGCCACGGAGGATGAGGGCACGGGCGGATCAATTCAATAGCGCAAGAGCAGGACCAGACAGTCAAGCATTCAAGCACTTGCGGGAAATTCGCGCGACGAATCGACTGACAACCAAGGGATTCCTAGAGCTTCAAATTCCTGGCCAGTTCTTCGTACCGAGAGGCGAAAACCCCGAGGGACAGGTGCTCGTCCGCATAGCGACGCCCGCATTCCCCCATGGTCTCCGCTTTGGCGGGGTCTTTATAAAGGCGCCAGACGGCTTGTGCCAGGGCAACCGGCTCCTCCGGCGGCACACAGACACCACAGCCGGCCTCCTGAATCAGGAACGTCGCATCTCCCGGATTCATAGCGACAATTACCGGGCGCCCGGCCGCCATGATGCTCAGAATCTTCGATGGAACAACCGGAGTCCTTACGTCGGCGTGCAGCGTGCAAAGACAAACGTCTGAGGCGTGGAGGATTGAAGGGTACTTCTCACGGGACTGCATTGGCAGGAAAAGCACGTTCCGCAAAGCGAAGTCAACGGCTTTCTTTTGCAGCCTGTCTTTTTCGACGCCGTCACCGACGATAAGCCAGGTAATTGGAGCTTGACCGCCGGTCACTCGTTCGTTCAACTGCTTGGCAGCTTCAAGAATCACATCGATGTCCTGCGAATAACCGATGACTCCTGCAAATGAAAGGACAAAGTCGTTGTTTCCCAGCCCATGCTCTTTCCTGAAACCATTCAGCCGTGGCCCGGGCTTAATGAACTCGGTGTCGACTGCGTTGGGAATGACGATGGTTCTTTCTGGCCGGCCGCCCTTCCTGAGGATGTGATCACGATTGCCCGGAGAATGAACAGTTACACGGTCCGCGACTTTGTAGCAGAACCGCTCCATCAATTCAAAGACACGTATGGCCAAGCGGTTTCGAAGCAATCCAAGATCAATAATGCTCTGCGGGAACAGATCCTGGATGTTAAGAATATAAGGGGAGCGTTTGGTCAACCGGAGCACCCAAGCAGTCAAGCCCAGCGGAAGAGGAGGCGAGTAGACCACAACAGCATCGTGTCTTCGTGTCAGCAGGGCGGCAGCAAGGAATGTGATGGCACAGCTGAACTGCCACAGAGCCCGCCCGATCATCAGGCGTCGCGGCGGAACGGGAACAAAAACCCTGACGACCTTGATTCCTGCGATCCTTTCACGGACCCACAGCTTTCGCCGGTACGGCTTCAGATCGCCACTCGCATGATAGCCGGGAAGCTGCGTGATGACTGTGACTTGATGCCCGCGGTCGCGAAACGCGGTACCCAGCTCATAAAAAAGGTGAGCGGCCGAGCCGTTGTCGGGTGGAAAATAGGCGGTTAAGAGGAGTAGTCGCATCACTCAGCTCTGCTCGAAAGAGGGATCTTCAACACGAGGGATGCAGGCGCGCTGGTCGGCCGAGTCTGACTCATCAAAGCGAACACAGACTGCCAGTTTCTGGTCCGATCCGTAGCCGGCATCCAAGCGCCATACGATCACTTGACGGTGGA
>JBHGBF010000164.1:0-12722 GCA_041946865.1 Acidobacteriota bacterium
AGCACCGGCCTCTCTCCTCGTTGCTGCCACACTCCGAACAAAAAACTGAGGGGTTACTCATTTGAGTCATTTTGGATCGCTCCTGCCGGACCTGAAGACAGGGCTCGTGCCCGAGGAGCAGGGATCAGAGAGAAGGTCAAGGCCCGGGGACCACGCTCTATACGCCTACAGGGTCGTCGGACCTGGTCCTGGCGGCACCTTGTACTCCTTCCGACACTGAGGGCGGCGGGTCCCACCAGCAGGACTTCAGTGGTCTGAGTGTGGCGATGGTCGAGAAGTCTGTGTCTCGGTGCAGCAGGCGAATCCCGGCATCGAGCGCCAGCTGCGCGATACAGCAGTCAATCGGGCTCGCGACCGTCTTGCCCAAACGGCGAAGCTCGAAATAGATTCGCGCCGCTTCGCGCCAGGTCTTCTCGGCGCACTCCAGGTAAACCTGCGTCGAGAGGTAGTCGTCCAGCAGCCGCCACTCCCGTTCTCCGCGTGCGCCCTGGAGCAATTCCAGCTGCGTAAATCGGGACAAGACCGGCTCGTCTTCCCCTAATTGCTTCCGAAAATCGGCCACGACAAGTCCTGAGGTATCTCGCAGCACCGGGATCCAGACCGAGGTGTCGACCAGGATCATCGCCTGACTCTCCTTAGAGCCTTGTGGCTGAAACCCGCATGAAACTCGATTTCTCCCGCCAGTTCCGTCAAGTCCTTCCGCTTTCGTCGCTTGACCAGCTCGGCCAACGCCTCGTGCACCAGTTCCTTTTTGGTCCTCGCCCGGCTCACAGAAAAGGCCTGTTCGAGCAAGGCATCATCGATCTCGATATTCGTCCGCATGGTCACACCATAGCACACATGACGTGCCTGGTACACATTGAATACACAACATCCGCGTGTTCCTGCGGACACGGAATCGCCCGTGTGAAATGGCGCAGGCGCATCAGCTGCGGGCCGATCGCCGGTTCTCGACTACCACAAAAAGGACTGGGAGGCGGCCAGGGTCTTCATGGCTACCGGATACGTTTACGAAGAGGTCGCGACCCAGTGGACGGTGAGGGGGCCGACCAAGTTCTTTCGGTCTCGCGGGGCTGGGCGAACGCCTTTCCCGATTCCCAAGGGGGATCACGAAGGCTCTCCAGGCTTGGTCCGCTTCGGTATGAGAAGTTGAAAGCACGCCGTGAGCGGTGTGCCGGGCGTCATGCCGATTCAGGTCGCGGGATACGTGGCGGGTGTCAGGGTTTTCGGGAGGATTCCCCGCCGGCGCGGTTGCGATAGAGGGAGGCTTCGACGGCGCCCGCCATGTTATGGACATCGAGGTCGCGGCGCAGGAACTCCCGGATTCGTCGCGCCTGCCCGAGCGGGTCCGCAATCACCTGGCTGTAATCCAGTTCAAGCACCTCAAACTGCCGGCTCGATTTGAGCCACGACTTCGTTTTTTCGAGATGCTTCTCAAAGAGGCCGCGCACGCGGCCGTCTGAGGCTGGGTCCACTCTCTCTCCCCGGCGCAGAAGCATCTTGTTCTGCGAGGCTATGACTTCGTCGAGGTTCCGGTTGATGAAGAGAACCTGGTAGGTGGATTCGGGGGGAAGCTCGGGCAGAAGCTGCGAGATGATTTTGACGGCCTTGCCGCGGGCCTCGCGGAGCCAGCTCTTGTCGGCCTGCTTCTGGAGGTTCTTGACTTTTTCCAGTTCGAAGTATCCGCGGGGATTGTCCTCGTCCGCCTGCCGGACACCGTCGGTAAAAAGGGTCGCCCCGCCCGCCTCCAGCATCTTCATCAGCATGGATGTCCCCGAACGCGGAAGGCCGGAGACGACGATGACCGGATCGTCCTGTTTCTGCTTTCCAAATAACCCGAACAACTTCATACCCCACTCCTCAGATCCGCCGGAACCCTGACCCTTAGAATTCCCTCAAGGTAAGACTCGCCCTTACGGATATGATAAAGAAAAACACCAGCCAATCCACGTTCCAGGCGAAGACCCCCATGGAGGAAGCTTGGTGATTTACTGCACCAGCGGCGCGACGGGCAGGGTCGCGAACTGGCCGAGCTGATATTGCGTGCGGATCACGGTAGCGGCCACGGTGCCGTTGCAGGTGGCGCGCAGAATCCCGGGCTTGGAGAAATCGACCGCCGGGATCCAGGGCATCAGGTCGACCATCTGCGCCCAGTGCCCGCCAGGAGGAATGGTAAAAGCGGGCATCGTAGCCGTTAAGGCCTCTGTTGTCTCGCCTAGTTCCAGCTGGACCAGCACCGGCTGTGTCCCAGGATTCATGATTGCCAGACCGGTGGACAGCCCGGCGGCCAGGTTGACTTCAAAGGGCGCGAGAAAACCGTTTTTCAGCGCTGCCCCGGCACCGACGCCTGCCGTGCCGAGGCTCTCGTACACAATGACGCCGGCGAGCGGGCGGTCGGAATCGACGCAGGCGGAACCGACGACCAGGTCGTCCTGACCGTCGGTTTTCAGCACCGCCGCGCCGCCTGCAGGCACCGTCAGGTTGTGAGTCCCGGTTACGGCCGTGCCGTTCAGGTCGACGGACAACGCGGCGCCGGGATCATCCTTGAGGGTTACGCGGACGTTGGCGGGGTGAGCCCCGTCCAGATTGGCGACGACGAGTTGGCTCGAGACAGAGACGCCTCCGGAAACTCCGCCCGCAAACTGCGGAAACAGGAGCGAGTAGGGAAAGGCGCCCTGATAATCGATCTCAGCATTGCTGCCGGCGACTGGTTTGAAGTACCGTGCGACCGGGCTGGCCGAGATTTCCGCTTTGTTGCCTCTCATCTGAATGACGGTTGCAGCTACGGGTCCCGAGGTCGTCGCTTTGAGCAAGCCGGAAAAATTGGAGAAGTCGACCGGGGGATTCCAGGGGTATTGATGGATGAACAAAGCCGTCTGGCCGTTCGGCGGCAGCATCACATCCAGGGCCTGTGCCTGAACCACGCCCTGGTTGTTGGTGAGGGTGAAGTCGCACTCGACCTGCTGGTTTTCCAAGTTCATGACCGCCACTCCTGTGTCCAGCTGGTTCACGGCGTTTCTTTCCACCGGCGCGACGAATCCTTGGGGCATGACTGCGGCACTGCCGACTCCCGCCATTCCGATCACGCCCCCGTAGAGGATAACGCCGAAGAGCGCCCGATCGGAAATCACGGTCGCCGATCCGGCCACAACTTCGCCCTTGCCGTCGGTTCGCATCACCCGCAGGCCGCCCGGTGGAATGGTGGTATCGTGCTCTCCCGTCGTTGCCTGCCCGTCCAGGTTCATCGGTAACGGATTCCCCGGTCCGTTCTTGAAGGAGAGATGAACTTGCGCAGTGTGGTTCTGATCCAGGTTGACGAGCATGATCTGGCTGCTCACAAGGTCACCGCCGTTGGCAAACTGCGGGAAATAGAGCCGGTGCTCGTCGGCCGGTTGAGCAGTCCCGCCGACGAACGGGAAATAGCACCCCGGGTCCGGCTTCTGGTCATGGTCAAAGTCTAAGGCCGGCGCATCTGGCGTTCCGTCGCCATTCGTGTCCGCCAGCGGAATGTAGACCTGGAAGTTGTTGTTGCCGGGGTCGGTTTCAATCGCGACCACCTGAGCCATGGCCCACGGGATGGTGATGAAATCCGGCTTGCCGTCCTGGTTGATGTCGATCCAGACGAAATCGATCGTGACCGCCGGCTGGCCAGGTCTTTCGACCACGAAACTCTCGTAGACGCCGTCCTGGTTGGCATCCAACAGGTAGGCGCGTCCGGTGAGGATGTTCGGCGCTTTGCCTGCCGGCTCGACAAGCTCGGAGACCGTGACCGAGACCGGCCGCAGCGTTGAGTCGAAACCATCAATGTTCACCGTGAGAGTCTGGTAATCGCCCGTGTCCTTGAGCGCCCGCCGGATGGCCGTCAGATGATAGCCGGTAATCGGATCCAGGTTGCTGAATTCAACCGTGGACAAGCCGGGCACCAGATCGGTCCTCGGATCTATAAACTGGAGTTTGTTGCCGTCGTGGAGGACCTGGAATTGAGTGTCACTGGCATCGGGCAGGCCGTTGGCGTCGGCGTCCATCCGGGCGAAGCGCGTCCATGCCAGGTCGGCGATGGGGCCCAGCAAGTTGCCCGTCTGCATCGTGGAGGGTGTCAGATCGAGGCAGGTCAGGAACCCGTCACCCGGTCCCCACGGGTCGGCATTGGCCGTGTTCGCATAGGTGGCCTGATACGCATTCTTGACCGGGAAGTCGGGCGAATGAGTTATGCCGCCCGCGTACACGGCGCCGTGCGAATCTACTGCGATCGCTTTACCCTCATCGCCGTCGCCGCCGCCCAGATAGGAGGAGAACAGCACCGTGCTGCCTTGGGAATTGAGCTTAAAGACGAAGGTGTCGTAACGACCGGAGCCCTTGGCGATCGCGGGCTGAATAGAATCGACCTGAGGGAAGCCAGCGGCAGCATAACCGGTCACGTAGGCGTTGCCGGCCTGGTCAACGGCGACCCCGTACGGGGTGTCAAAATCGGTGCCGCTGACGAAAGTTGAATAGCCGAGCGACTTGCCGTCCGGCTGCAGCTTACTGATGACGACGTCACGAAACCCTCGGCCTTTCGCCTGATACACCCCGGCAGTGGTTGGGAAAGTCAGGGTCGACAGTGTCCCGGAAATGACAAAGGCAGAGCCTTCCGTTCCTACTGCCAGCCCGCCGCATTCATCTTCGTCCGAGCCGCCGAGGTAAGTGGAGTAACGCAGAACTCCCTCGGGGGTGAAGGATGTCACGAAGAGATCTGTTGAGCCTCTTCGGGTGCCCTGATAGGCGTCCTTTACCGGAAAATCGTCTGCCGAAGTTGCCCCTGTCACATAGATGTTGCCCGCGCTGTCGATGCCGATTCCGCCCGGTGCTTCCATCCACGTCTGATCGTCATCTACGCCGCCCAGGTAAGTGGAAAAGAGCAGGGCGTTGCCCGTCCGGTTGAACCTGGTGACGAAGATATCGCGGTCACCTTTCCGGCTCGACTGGTGGGCTTTGAAAGTGGGGAAGTCGGACGAAAACGTTTGGCCTTCGACCGTGGCCTGGCCATCGGAATCGACCACAATATCCACACTTGATTCGGTGCTGCTTCCACCTAGCAAAGTCGAGTAGACTAGGGAGGCGCCGTTCGAACCGATCTTCGCCACGAAGACGTCGGCGTTCTGGCGTTGGGTTTTGTACGCGCCCGCCGTAGTGGGGAAGTTGTCCGAGTAGGTTCCCCCGGTGACGAAGACGTTGTTCGCCGCGTCGATTGCGATGCCTGACACCCCATCGGTGCCTGAACCTCCAATGTAGGCGATGTAAACCAGGGCGCCGGCAGGCGTGAACTTGGCAACGAATCCGTTTGCGCCGCCGGATCGCTTCAGGGCGCCGCTGCCATCAGGGAGATCAGTGGAGTCCGTCTGACCGGCGATGTAGACGTAATCATCGTGGCCGATCGCCACGTCAGAGACAGTTTCCCCGCCCTTGCCGCCGAAATAAGTCGAGAAGACGATGGAGGGGTCGATCACCAGCTCGCGGCGAGGATCGTACTCGCCGATTCGGAAGCCGGCAGTCCCGGTATCGAGGAGGACAAACTGTCCCGGGACGCTTTTGCGGACACCATCCCTTTCCTGGTAAACAGCAGGAGCATCGAGAGAAAGGCTGCCTCTGCCGGCGCCTACCACCAGGCGTCCTCCAGAGTCGAGCTGCAGTCGTTCGTCAAACGCGAGGCGGATGAGCGACGGATTGACGCCTGGTTTGACGTGGAAGTCAAACTCGAGCCGACCGCCTCGATAGTAGTAAACCAGATCGATACCCGGATACACTTCTTGATGCAGCACTCGGCCGAAGTGAGGCACATGGGTGTGCCAGGCCTTCGGATCCGTACCGATCAGATAGTGCGTCTTGCTCTTTTGCGGGTCCAACCCGATCAGGTTTCTCCTGGGTTGGGCTCCCCGGAAGGCCATTCGCAAAAGAGGCCCTCCCGGCCGGGCGATGAGCGCCTGTCCGGAAGAAAGAGAAACCGTAAAGTCCATGCCTCTGGTGACGAAACGGACATCTGCCGGCCACTGTCCGACGTTCCGCTCGAAGAGGGGCGGCGTTGTGATGCCCCGGATTGTCGGGCCCACGGTTGCCGGCACGCCGGAGGCGGGCGGGCGATCAGGCTCCGCGAGCCTCGCGAACAAAAAGGCGACTGTCCAACAAAGCGCTGACAGAGCAAGCAACGCGAAGAACTGCCTTGAGCGGTACTTCATCATGATTCCTCCTGCAGGCTTTGATAAAAGTCCACTTTCGCTACAGCAGCAGACTGTAGCCCCCGTCGGCGACGATCACCTGTCCGCAAAGCCAGTCCGACAAAGGCGTACAAAGAAAGATCGCGATTTGAGCGAGGTCTTCGGGCTGTCCCAGCCGGCCGGCAGGTGTTCGAGCTTCGGCCACTGTGACCAGCTGCCGGTAGTGCGGGTGAAGCCGGATGGATTCGGTGTCAACGAGGCCGCCGCACACGGCATTGACTCGGATACCCGCGGCCGCCATCTCGACCGCGAGGTAGCGCGTCGCCGCTTCCAGGGCGGCCTTCGAGATTCCGATAGCCCCGTATTCTGGCAGCACGCGCGAGCCGCCAAGGCTGGAAATCCCGATGATCCGGCCTCCGCGGCTGCCCATCAGGCGGGCCGCTTCCTGCGCACACAAGAGAAAGGCGCGCGCGTTCACGTTGAGAGTCAGATCCCATTGATTGGGGCGGAGGTTCTGCACAGGTTTGAAGGACCCAAGGGCGGCGTTATGAATCAGAATGTCCAGCGAGCCGGATTCCGCGACGGTCGCGAACATGGCTCGGATCTCATTGACGTCGAGCAGATTGGCTCTGATAAGTGAAGCCGATCCCCCGGCTTTCCTTATCTGGCCGAGGACTTCGTTTGCCGCGCCGTCGTTTTCCCGATAGTTGATCCAGACCCCGACGCCATAATTGGCCAGGGCCCGTGCGATAGCGGCGCCGATTCCTCGCGATCCCCCTGTGATCAGAGCCGTCTTGCCGGCCAGCCAGTCACTCAAATCGGGCCGTTTTTTCACTGATTCCGGATTCACTTGAACGCTTCCGCAAGGTCCCAGCGGGTATATGTTTCGACGGTCCCATCGGGCCGGTTCTTCCAACGCCAGTGGATCCAGCGCCAGCAAAGTGGGGCATCGCTTACCCAGGTTTCGAAAGTCCGAAACAGATCGGCCGTCATTTGCCGGATGGGGTCGAAGTGAGTGCGGTAGGAGGCGGGCTCGAACAGGGCCAGCCGGTAAAGAAACCGAACGCCGTCCTCATTGTCGGGAACCGCGGCGCCGAGTACGACGGGACATCCGGTCAGCAGCGAGAGGAGAGCGGCGGTTTTGCGGCTGGAAGCCAGGCGGCCGAAAAAGGGAACAAAAGGCCCGTGCCGGCTCCCGTTTTCATCCAGGAGAAGGGCTACGTGGCATCCTGACCGGAGGCCCCGGAGGAGTTTTTCCACAGCGCCCCGTTTCTCTACCAGCGTGCCTCCCGCCCAAAAGCGGGTGCCGCGAATCAGCCGATCGACAAACGGGTTGTCGATTCGACGGGCTACAACCAGCCCTTTCCATGCGGAGAAAAGCCCAGCCGCCATCAGCGCCAATTCCCAGCTTCCCAGGTGTCCGGCTACGAGGATCTTCGGCCGCGGGTCAAGCGCCAGCCGTTCAGCCAGTCCGGGATCTTCGGCGCGGCAGATTTCGCGCAATTGCTCAAGCGTCCGAATCCGCCGGGCAAATTGCAGCCCGTCAGCGATCGCGGACGCCTGCCTCTTGAAGACTTCCAGTGTCCAGCTGCGCGCCACTCGCCGATTGATCGCCGGTCCGTAAACACGTCGCAGGTTGATCATCGAAGTGCGTCGCTCTTTCCCGCAATAAAAAAAAACCACGCCGCCGTAAGCACGAGCCAGGCGCCGCGCCGTTGTCCACGGCGCCAACCAGACCGGCGCCAAAGCCGCAAAGGCTAACAGCGCAACGACGAAGTCCAGCAGGCGCCGGGCGCTCGACAGATAGATACTCAAATCGTTTCAGACGCCGGCGATGACGTCCCGCCGGCCGTCGACCAGGCGGCATGCCAGATGGCCGCGATTCCGATCAGGCTCAGCGAAGCCAGGACACGGCGGGAGACGAGCGTCAGATCCGGGGTGTTAAAGACGTCGACGGCAATCACGATCACCGCCGTCAAAGCGCAGAGGGGGACAAGCGCCAGGCAGGCCCCAGCGGCCTGACTGCGCGGGTCGAACAGCCGTTCAAGCCCGATCGTTGCCAGCGCCGCCGCTGCAAAAAGTGGACTCCAAGTCAAAACCGCGCGCCACATGACCGGATAATCAGGGAAGAGGAGCCCTGGCAGCAACGTCAGAAAGGGGAAGAAGTAGTCGAGTCCCCAGACGAGAAGACCCAAAGACCAGGCCCCGATCAACAGCCGCCCGCGCCACCGAGGGAAGCGCGGGAAGCTCGTACAGGCGAGAGCGGCAGCTGCCGCGAAAGCCCGGACCCCCATGTACCAGGAGCAGAGTTTCAGGGCGGTCTCCGCCTGAAGGAAGCCGTCCCCGGCGCCCCAGACGAGAGCGAGAGCGACGAGGTCATTGACCAAAGCGACCCCAAAAAGCGGGTGTGCCGGCACGTGACGAGCGGGTGCCGTCCGTAAGCTGCGCCATGCCCCTGGAGCCCAGAACGTAAGCGTTTGGATCAGCGGGACAACCAGCGCGCCGGCTACGGCACTCAGCCGCAGGTCAACATTCCTGTACGCCAGCCCAATAGCGGCGAGCGCCAAAACCCCGGCCAGCAACAAAAGTGTCCAGGTGAGGAGAAGACGACCTGTCTGAGTCATGAGAACTGTCTTTTACAGCTCTTCACCCCTTAAATCGGGACAGCGCCACGCAGGAGCATTGTCCACCGAAAGCGAATGAATTCGACAAGGCGTGATCGACACGGGCGCTTCGGGCCTGGTTGGGCACGTAGTCCAGATCGCATTCAGGGTCCGGCTCGTCGTAATTGATTGTCGGGTGGATGATTTTGGTATGAAGAGTCATGACTGTGGCGATCGCTTCCACGGCGCCGGCTGCAACCAGCAAGTGCCCGACCATCGATTTTGTGGAGCTTACGGCGAGTTGACAAGCCGATTTCCCGAATACTTCCCGGATGGCCCTCGTTTCAATCGGGTCGTTCAGGCGGGTGGAAGTCCCATGAGCGTTAATGTAGCCGACTTGGGACACGTCCAGCCGTGCGTCCGCGAGCGCCGCTTTCATTGCCAGGACGGCGCCGATCCCTTCCGGATGGCTGTCCGTCACCCGGTAGGCGTCGCAGGCCGAGCCAAACCCGGAGATTTCGGCGTAGACCTGTGCTCCGCGTTTGCAGGCCTGATCCAGCTCCTCCAGGACAAGGACCCCGGCGCCTTCCCCGAGGACAAATCCGTCGCGGCCGCGTTCGAACGGCCGACTGGCTGCCGTCGGATCTTCATTGCGGCGTGAAAGAGTGCCAAGCAGGCAAAAGGAAGCCAGGGCCAGCGGGTTGAGGCAGGAATCGGCCGCGCCTGCGATCACGCAGTCGGCTGCTCCCTGGCGGATCCACCGGGCGGCGTCGCCGAGGGCCTGGGTCGCCGATGCACAAGCCGTCATGGGCGTCGCAACCGGGCCGCCGCACCCTTGCTCCTGGGCGAGCTCCAGCGCCAGTGTTCCCGGGGACCGACGCTCGGCAGCTCCAGGCTGCATCATCTCTCCGAGATACTCGACATACATATCCCAGTTGAATGAATCTCCGGAATCTGTCGCAGCCGCGCAGGGCCCGATCAACTCGGAGTGGAAGTAATTGTAAGGCCCGGAGGCCAGGCAGACGCCGATCCGTCCGGGATCGACGCGGGGGCTGGGAAGACCCGCATCGGCGATGGCTTGGGAGGCCGCCAGACGGCCGTAAGCGGGGATACGTCCCAGGGCTTTCCACTTCTCCGGCACACGTCTGAGGCACGCCTCTCCAACTTCGGCGCCGATACGAGTCGGGAAAACGGACGTGTCGAAGCCGGCTATCAGTTTCACTCCTGACCGGCCGGCGACCAGCCGGTGCCAGAAATCGTGTACCCTGTCGCCCAGGCTGGTTACGACACCTAATCCTGTGATCGCAACCCGCCGCTCGCCCAGGCTACCGGCCCGGCTTATTCGACCCATCCAGGCGTTGACGGAGATAGTCGACAATGGTTGAGACGGTGACCAGCCGGGGAAGATCGGTTTTCGACACCCCTCGAGGAAACTTACCCCAATCGAGGTCAGGCAAATGCTCTTTCAGGAGCTTCAGCCCTTCCGGCGTGACGCCGTCAGCTGTCACGTACCCCAACTCCTCGAGCCGCAACGTGCCTCCCCACAGGTCCTCCTCACTGATCTTCAGTTTGAACGCGGTCTCGATGCGATAACGAATGTCGAGGAAGTCAATCGATTCGGCGTCGAGGTCATCAATCAAAGAGGAATTGAGATGGATTTCGGCGGGTTTTCGATCCAGCGCCGCAGCCACGATCTCGATGACGCGGTCCGCCAGAGGCTCGCGTAAATTCGCTGTCATTCTGACACTTCCTTTTCGTTGGCGGCGAAAGCCAGGCAGGCGGTCTCTCCGTGCCTGCCGAAACAGTTGCAGATCACATGGCTGCCCGGAGCGGCACACTTGAGCAGAAAAACCAGATCGAGAGCGCCGGAAGCGGCGAAGGTGTGGCCGAGCCGGGGCTTCAATTCCAGAACCGCAGGGGTGCGGCTGAAAACCTCTCGCCAGGCCGATTCTTCCGTCGGCCAGAGAGAGGCGCCCGGCCACGCTACGCGGTTTATCCAGCTGATGGACTGAGCCTCCCACCCGGCTCCGTGCAAGGCTGTCTTCATGCAGCTTGGCAGCGTTCGTGCGAGATCGCCGCTGGCGCAGGCGTACCCGGTGATTTCCGCCAGGGGCCTGGCGCCGCGGGCCAGGGCATGGGCCTGCTCCTCCAGCACGACCATCGCGGCGGCTTCCCCGACCGCCAGGCCGCGTAAAGTGCCCGGCGGACCATCCAGCCGAGCCAGCTCGAGCCCCGCCTGTTGGTATACGCCGATGGTCAACGCAAACCCGCCGCTTTCAGCCCCTCCTGCCAGGACCGTCTCGGCCTCACGGTTTCGGATCAATCGAGCCGCCTCGCCGACCGCCTGCGCGCCGGCAATCCAGTCGGTCATCAGGGTACTGTTCGGCCCTCTTGCCCCGCTCTGAATTGCCAGATGTGCGCTTACCATGTTGGGAAGAGTCAACAGCGGCCAGAGCGGGTTAAGACCGGCGGCCAGGATCCTTTGGCCGAAGAAACGGATATCCGACACGGAGCGGAGCTCCGGGTCTGGTTGGACCGCTCGGCCCAGTTGCTCCAGGTGCATATCGGAAGGCCCGCTGCCGACCGAAATGGCCAGATCCGGTAGATCGGCGTCATTCGGAAAACCGGCCTGCGCGAGCGCTTCCCGGGCCGCCGTGCAAGCCAGGACCGACATTCGGTCCATGAGCTTGAGGGCCTTGGGGAAACGCAACTGTTCCCGGGCTTCAAAATCAGCAACTCGACCGACGAGATTGCTGGAACAGAGGGGGCCTTGCGGAAGCGCCAGCGGCGCGAGCCCAGATTTACCTTCGACCCACGCCTGCCAGGATGCCTGGAGCGTCGTCCCCAGTGATGTGGCTGCTCCGGCCCCCGTAATCACCACTCGCCGGCCGTCATCGGACATGGCTAACGCTTGAGAAGTCCCGGGAGAGCCCGGGAGACCAAAACCAGGACCAGCGCCTGAACGAAGGGAATCGCCACAACTTCGACCCAGAATCGTATTGGGAACGCCAGGAAACCTGCGGCCAGATATTGGACTGCCAGGCGAGTGAGGAGGTAGAAGAGGGTCAGCAGGAGCCAGGTGATCAACCCGGTTCTCATTGTCTCCCGCTGGGGAAGCCGATAGCGGCCAAAAGCGGGGGATCCGCCAGGCGCCTGAGAGTTTCTTCCGCCCATTGCCGCAAGCTCTCAAAGTCGCAGCCGGAATCGGGTTCGGCAAGGACGCTGTGGAAACAGATGGTGGCGTCAATGACTTTGTGGCCCCGGACGCGTGCCTCGCCCCGCGTCTCTTGATACTGTTCGTCGACTTTCAAGAGACGGGCTTCAATCAGGATTTCCTCGTCCGGGCGCACGAAGCGCCTGAACTTCACCTGGTGCAGCATCCAGGGGGCGGGCCAGGATCGAAATCCCAGGCTGCAGAAGACAAGCCACCCGCACGCTTGTGCGAGAGCCTCGTAGAGCAGTGAACCGGGAACGACGTGAAAGCCCGGGAAGTGGTCGCCAAAGAAGGGCTCGCCGGAAAGAAACATCCGGGAGGCGGTCAGTCTGTGGCCGGGTTCGATCTCGAGGATCCTATCGAGCAGGACGAAGTGCATCGCCCAAAACAAGAAAATGAGGAGAACTGCGTGGAAGGTTGATTCAGGATCGTGCGTGGCGCCGATCGAGGCAGAAAGCTCCGCTTTCCTGACTCACAGCAAAGAGACTAAGGAACCTCGCGCGACCGCGCGTAACTATAGTCGATTCGGCTGGTCCATTCCAGTGAAAACGCATGACAGATTTAACCCCTCAGTTTTTTGTTGGGAGTGTGGCAGCAACGAGGAGAGAAACGGGTGCTTTACCAAGCCTCGAAGGCGATGGCGCACTGTTCCGAAAAAAACCTATCGGAGTGGAGAGGGGCGGTTATAGTGGCCGGACTCTCCAGAGTCCGGTA
>JBHGBF010000165.1:0-12718 GCA_041946865.1 Acidobacteriota bacterium
AAAGCACCGGCCTCTCTCCTCGTTGCTGCCACACTCCGAACAAAAAACTGAGCGGTTACTTCGTGATGCTACGCTTCGGTTTCCACTCCCCTCCAGTTCTGCTACCATAAATCGTAACCTCTGGGAGGGGGAAAGTTCGGATTCATGAAACTATCCCGTGTCCGCAACCGTTGGCGGCTCCTGTCGAGTTATTTGGCAGGGCGAGTCGACGTGGCGGCTCTTCCCATAACCCTCATTGTCGAGAATACGGCCAGGTGTAACCTCAAGTGCCCGATGTGTCCGCGGGAGTTCGGCTACTATCCGCCGGAGGACTTTGATTTTCATCTGTTCAAGCACATTGTCGACGAGATTCGCCACCAGACCGAGCTGATTTTCCCGTGGGGCGGCGGGGAACCGCTCATGAATTCGGATCTGTTCAAGATGATCCGCTACTGCAAAGATGCGGACATTTACACAGTCGTCTCCACCAATGCGACTTTGCTGAACCAGGAACGCAGCCTCCGGCTCCTCGAATCCGGTCTCGATCACCTGATCATCGCCTTTGACGGGACCACACCCGAGGTCTACGAGAAGTACCGCAAGGGAGCGAAGTTCGAAAAGGTACGGGCCAATATCCTGCGTTTCCTCGAGATCAAGAAGCAGGAGAAATCGAATCTCTTCGTGGTGCTCCAGATGGTCCGGCTGCCGGACAACAAACACCAGGTGAAAGATTTCCAGAAGATGTGGGCGATCGAAGGTGTCGATGAAGTCCGGATCAAGGAAGACGAGATCGTCATCCCGGGCGTGGCGTTGGAAGAGCGCCTCAATCACGATCGCAAGCGCCACCCTTGTTTTCTGCTCTGGCAAGGCCCGGCGACGATCAACTACAAGGGCGATTTCTTCCCGTGCTGCTACACCTGGCAATCCGAGCCTTTCGGCAATGTCCGTGACAGCTCAGTTTACGATCTCTGGAATTCTGAGAAAATGCAGAAGATCCGGGAGGCTCACCTGACCGGCGACTTGAGCCAGTACCCGGATTGCCGGAATTGCCACGCGGCCAATCCCCGGTTACCGGTCATCCTGGGAAGTTTCCTCGTGGACTTTCACAAATTACGCCAGTGGATACCGAAAATGGAGAAGATGGCGATCTTCTACAAGGTGCCGCTGTTTCGAGATAGATAAGGGAGAGCCAAGGGATCGCGCGATCCGTTGGCGTGGAACACATGAACATCCTCCTGATTCGAGCCAGGCCGACGTTCATGGACATGATCGTCGGCATCCCGATAGGGTTGGTTTACATCGCGCCCATAGCCGAAAAGCGCGGGCATCATGTCGAGATCCTCGACCTGGCGCTGGAAGCTGATCCGTACCCGGTCCTGCTGGCCAAACTGCGCGAGCGGAAGTGGGATCTGGCGGGGCTGAGCTGCATGACACCCGAGTTCGAAGGGGCCGAGATCGCTGCCCGGCAGATCAAGGGATTCGATCCTGCCCTGCCGATCATTTTCGGCGGACAGCACCCGACTATCGTGCCGGAACAGGCCGTTTCTCAGGAATTCTGCGATTTCGTCTGCATCGGAGAAGGGGAGGAGACGTTCGGCCATTTCCTGGACGTCTGGTCCTCGAATCAGGATCTGGCCCAGGTTCCGGGACTTGCTTTTAAAGACGGGTCGGGACAGCCGCACCGTAACCAGCCCCGAGCCAGTATTCAGGATGTGGACTCCATTCCCATTCCCGCCTATCACCTGCTCGACATGGACCGGTACGCCGAAGCCGACTCGGCCCGTTACACGCCCAAATACAAGCGCGCGACGCAGATTTTTACAAGTCGCGGCTGCCCCTGGCATTGCACCTATTGCCACGATCTTTTCGGAAAGCGATTCCGTGCTCGCAGTCCCGAAAATGTGCTCGCGGAGATGAGGCTGCTTTACGACACGTACGGAATCCAGGAGTTCATGATCGAGGACGACATCTTTAACTTTGACATGGATCGGGCCAAGAAGATCTGTGACTTGATCGTCGAGTCGGGGATGAGAGTCGCCTTGCAGTTCGGCAATGGGATCAGGCTCGAACGCATTGACGAGGAGCTCGTGCGCAAGCTGGCCGCTGCCGGCACGCATCACGTGTCGATCGCCATTGAGTCGGCAAGCCCGCGCATCCAGAGCCTGAGCCGGAAGAACCTGAAACTCCCCATGGTCAACGACGTGGTCGGCTGGACCCGCAAATACGGCATCAATACCCTCGGGTTCTTCATGATCGGCTTTCCGGGCGAGACAATCGAGGAAATCAAGATGACCATCCGCTTTGCCTGCGAGACGCAGCTCGACGAGGCGCTCTTCAGTATCGTGATCCCTTACGCAGGCACTGAAATACGCAGCCAGGTGATCCGCATGGGCATGTACGACGAGGCCGCGGAGGTGGATAATCTCCGGGGTGTGATCCGGATCGAAACACCCGACTTCGATTTCAAAACGCTCAAGCGCCTGCAGCGCCGGGCGTACATCATGTTCTTCCTGACTCGCTTTCGGTTTGTCAAAATGCTACCGAAACTGTTCAGTCTTAAATCGAGCAAGCGGTACCTGAGGGCGATCGAGAGGAACTTTCTGCCCGAAGCGCTGGTCGGGCCAAACACGCGGGCCAATTAGAGCCAACGGATGGTACAGATCGCGCGATCAGGCTCGCGCGAGTAGATCCGTCAGCCGGCAGCTTTGTGATTATGTACTCGTACCCCGATTTTCCGGATCAGGTTTATATCGAGCTGACGAACGCGTGCAACGCGCGCTGCAAGATCTGCGCCACGCCTTCAATGAAGCGCAAGCGCGCCATTATGTCTCTTGACCTGTTCCGGAAAGTCGTGGATGAATGCGCCCGGCATCGAGCCCGCCGCATCCTGCCGTTTCTGCACGGCGAGACTCTCCTCGTGCCCGGGGTCCTCGACTATTTCCGCTATATCCGCAAAACTTCCCCCGGCAGCCATCTGAACTTGACTACAAACGGGTCGCGGCTCGATTCCGAGATCACGGAGACCATAGTGCAGGAGGATCTCCTCGACAGCGTGATCGTGTCGGTCGACGGCGCCGACAAACAGACGTTCGAGGGCATCCGCCTCGGCCTTGATTTTGACCGGGTTCGGAATAATGTTCTTCACCTGATCCAGCGGCGCAACGAGCTGGGGAAGCAGACGCCCAAGGTGTCGGTCGCGATGGTCACGGTGGAAGAGAACAAGCATTGTCGAAAACAGTTCGAGGAGGTGTGGCGGGCGGCTGACGAAGTGCGCTTTTCGGTTTATTTTAATTGGGCCGGAAAGCTGGATAATGGCGGCCGGACGCCTCACAAGGTAAACTTCTGCGAGCGGATCTACCATTACATCACGATTCTGGCGGACGGGCGGGTGGCCCTGTGCTGTTTTGACTCGGAGGCGGCGTACGCCGTCGGGGACCTCAACCGGCAGACGATCCACGAGGTCTGGCATTCGGCGGCGTTCAACGAGAAACGGGCCTGGTTGTACGAGAGGAATTTCGATCGGCTCAGGATCTGCGGCCAATGTGATTACATCAACCACCCCGCCTGGACGGCTCCGCTGGTCCGCATTCGCCCGTACGTCCAACGGACGCTGCCGCAGTTGAGCACCGCAGCCGATCGGCTGTACAAGAAGTGGCTGATGCGGTAAGGACGTGGAGAAACCGAAAAAGGAACCAACATGGATTATCCGTGGCAACGCCCCAAGCAAGACGACCTCGGGAAAATCCTGCTCATCTACCCGATTACCGGGATGGATGTCTTCGGAATAAACGTGGGACTGCCTCTTTCCTGCCTCTACCTCGGCACGGTTCTGACACGGATCGGTTACCGGGTGGAGATTCTGGACGAGCGCCTCACACAGACCTTTGATCGGGACGTGGCCGCTTCGATTGCCCGGGAAAAGCCGATATTTGTCGGCATATCAAGCATGACAGGCATTCAGATCCGCGGCGGGCTCAAGGCGGCGCGGGCCGTCCGTAACGCCGATCCCGCCTTGCCGATTGTCTGGGGAGGCGTTCATCCGACTCTCTGTCCGGATTCGACGTCGAAGGACAGTCTGTGCGATATCGTGGTCCTTGGCGAAGGCGAGATCACGGTCATCGATCTGGCTGACTGTCTGCGCCAGGGTGGAGATCTGAACGCCGTCCAGGGGATCGGCTTCAAGCGCGACGGCCGCCTCGTCTTTACCGAGAAGCGGCCGATGATCGAGGATCTGGATGTGATTCCTCGACCCGACTACGATCTGATCCGGATGGAGCGCTACTTTACACGGGCCCCGTCGACCAACGAGGCGCAGCTTCAGATCGTGACCAGCCGCGGCTGCCCGTTTGACTGCGAGTTTTGCTACAACCTCAAGTTCAACGAGCGGCGCTTCCGCTATCACTCGGCCGAACGGACCGTCTCCGACATCCTGTACCTGCAGGAACGCTTTGGCGTCAACGCGATCTTTATCGAAGATGACTACTTCTTCGGTAATCCGGGCCGGGTCAACAGGATTTGCGACCTCTTGATCGAGCGGAATTCGAAGCTCCTGATCCAGGTCCCCTGCCGTATCGATTACTTGTACCGGCAGAACGATGAGATGCTGGCGAAGCTCTACCGGGCGGGCTTCAAGGAGCTTTGGATCGGGGTGGAATCGGGGTCCGAGAGCCGGCTGAAGGAGATCATGAAGCGGATGACTCTGAAGCAGGTGCTCGAGGTTAACGAAATGCTCGCACGCTCAGACGTCTATGTGAAGTACGGCTTCATGGCCGGTTTCCCGAAGGAAGAGCGCCGGGAGACGCTGGAAACGGTCGACTTCATGTTCAAGCTCCTCTCTTCCAACCCGCATGCCGGCGTGGCGCCAGTCGCGGTCTACACACCATACCCGGGGACGACACTCTACGACAAAACCAGGCTGATGTACGGCGTTCAGTTCCCGGAGACGCTGGAAGGATGGAGCCACTTCCACTTCGGAGAAAACAATAACCCATTCCTTTCGCCGCGGCAAAAGAAGTTCATCAGCAAGATCAACGTCATGAGCCGGTTCTTTGAAAAGCGTGCATTTGAACGCTTTTGCGATAACCGGTTCAAGCCGCTGCTGATGCTGGTCTATTCGGTCTATTACCGGTATTTGAGACTCCGGCTGCGCTGGCGGTTCTTCGAGCTGATGCCGGAAATCCCGCTGATCCGGCTGCTGGAACGCCAGTACGTCAAAGCCTTCCATCGCGCCCAGCTGTCGAAGGCGGAAAAAACGACGGGGTGACAAGGTGTCACTCTCTCACCCTGTCACCTTGTCACCTTGGAATATCGCCCGATTCTCGCGCACCCAATGGATCAGGCTGGCTATGCCTTCACGGGGGAGGACCTTCGGGGTCCAGCCAAGGCATTCCTTGGCCTTCGCGATGTCGCAGACGAAGTAACTCAGGTCGCCGTGACGGGCGGGCTGGAAATTCACCCTCGGCCGTTTCCCTTCAATCTCCTCGATGATGTCAATGCATTCCAGGAGAGAAATGGCCGTCGCCGAACCGCCTCCGATGTTGTAAATCCCGGGCTCGCGGCTGCGGTAGAAGGCATCAAAAGCCTTGCACACGTCGGTGGCGTAGATGACATCGCGCACCTGTTTGCCGGTCCCGAAGATCGTAATAGGCCAGTCAAGGACGGCGCGGATGGAGAAATTAGCCACCCAGCCATGGTCTTCGCCGCCGAACTGGCGTGTCCCGTAAATCCCCGTCAACCTGAAGCTCGCTGCCTGGACCCCGTAGGTATCGATGTAGACTTTGACGTAGTTGTCTCCGGCGGCCTTTGAAGCATGTAGTGGTGTAATCGTGCCTTCCAGCGTCGGCAGGTTCTCGTCGATTTCTTCCGGCTCACGAAGATAGCGCTTCTCACCTTCCACCAGGTCTTCGTTAATCCGGTTGCCGTATACATGGACCGTGGCGCATGACGCGACCGGGATCTGTAGCTTGCGTGCCGTCTCGAGCACATTGAAAGTGCCCATGACATTCGTTGTGATGTCCAGCCGCGGATCCTCCCAGCCGATCGTCATCGCCGGCTGTGCCGCGGTGTGAACGATGTAATCGCAGCCCTGGGCGTAATCGAGCAACTGCTCTGCGTCCCGGACATCTGCGCGAGCGATCTGCACTCCGAGTCCAGCCAGATAATCGGAGTTGAAGTTGCGGGCTGCTTCGGCGGCAAAGCCGGTGCGATTCAGCTCGTGTTTAGTCAAACTGTCGTAGGCGATGACTTCCCAGCCCTGTTGTCGATAGAACTCGCAAACGTGAGAGCCGAGGAATCCACACCCTCCTGTCACCAGAGCTTTCATTTGAATCCTCTCAGGCCTGCTTTGCTGCAATTAGATGTAACCCGAACCGGACTCCCAACCGGGGAGAGCATCCGGGTCGTGAGTCAGTACCCCTGGACACTAAAGACGAGAATCTTGCCGGCGCTGAAGACCGGGAAACCGAACTGGCGCTCCAGCCTGGCCTTCGCCTCCCTGCCGGCTTTGGTCGCTACCACGTAGACTGGTCTCCGCAACTGCCTGAGATACTCCCGATCCTCTGGAGAAGTCTCTCGGCCTGACGTCAGCCTTCGAGCGATGTCAAAACGGCGCGGCGCGTCGGGATAGGGGGCCATGTAGTGATCGGGCAGTTCCGTGAAGATCGCCCGGTTGGTCATGGCCGGCACCTCCAACACATTCCCGTTGGTCGCGAGCCGATGCTCAGGATTCAGAATCAACACCGCTTCCGGTCTGGTGTGTACGCGGGCCCAATCGTAGAACTCGCTGAGAGGCGAATCGGCCGGCAGTCTCCTGGGAAACACTTCACTGAAGTCGACAGGTAAGGGAGGCCGTGCCACGTAAGCGCCGAGAAACAGCACCGATGTGGGTAAAAACAGGAGAACGATGGCGGCCGTGGCTCGAAAGCTCACCTGCGCGGTTCCGGCCGCGCGTCGCCCGAGGACCACACTTCCCGTCGCGGGGACAGCCAGAAAAACCACTGCAGCGTGAAAAAAGTTCGAGTTATTCAGCGACGGCAGTTGGATGGCGGCGTCCGCGAAGAGCAGTGCGAGCGCCCCCAGGATGAGCAATCGAAAGAAGCCGCGGTTTTCCTCGGCGCTCGTGATGTAGCCGATGGCCGCGAGCAACAGCAGGACACTGACGCCCAAGGCCAGAGTGATCAGGTGCTTGAGCCCCGCGCCGGAAAAGAGATAGAAGTCGGGCCGGTTGTCACTGGGTCCGGTCAGCAAGTGAAGAAAGGTCGGAGCGGCCAGGATGATACCCACCGAGATGGCTGACAAGGCACGCAGGTTAGAGCGTCGAGTGGCCCGCGTCGTCCCGGTCAGCCGGTTCAAAAAGCGCAACGGCAGAACCGCAACGAGCAGTAAGAACCCGCACAGAACCCCGCCTGCCGTCACGCCGATGATCGGGCTCGCGGCGGTCGTGAAACCAAAGGCCAGGGCGAGGCAGGCCAGTGGGACGATCCGAGGCTTCGCGAGCACCCATTCGAGGCAAACCAAAGACACCATCAGGGATCCGAGCGCCAGGGGACGCGAAGTCATGTTCAGGAAGAAGCCGATCAGCTGGCCGTAGACGCCGCCCGAGTCGTTGTATCGGATCAAGGTGTAAATGGGATGGACGACGTTCCACAGAAAGTTGGGATCGTCCTTGAGGCGTTGAGTCCCCTGGACCAGGACCTTCAAACCGGCCAGCACGATCCCGAAAGGGTTGGTTCCGACCAGGACCAGATAAACCGTGAGCAGGCCGAGCGTGACTCGGCGAAACAACCTCCGGGCCAGCAGCAGGCAGCCGATCCCCAGCAGCGCCGCACCCGTCAGGACCATGGTCTCCAGCGCGAAAAACACGTTCCACCCGGTCAGGCGCGAGACCTGTGCGGCCAGGAAGTGGAAGAACCAGTAATAAGGCAGCGGCTGTCCCGCATAGAAGGGATTTTCAGGCGGGACCGACGTGGAATTCGGCGCCAGAAAACGCTCCGTGACCGCCGCATGCAGGTAGCCATGGAATGAAATCAGGGTCCTCGGACTGTTCCGGTGTATGCCCACTATCAGGAGCATGAGGCCAAGGACGGCTGCAACGGACAGCGTCCAGGGGTAGGAGCGAATCGAGGAGCGCGTCCTTGTCTGTGGGCCGAGGACGGCGTCATCAACAGCGACTTGAGATTTCATATCGAGATGGACTTCTTTCGGACTGCCGTCGCATGGGCGAAGCGAGCCACCCGTATTCAATGTGCCAGACGGGCCTTCTGGAGTTGCTGGCGGAGCTGTTCGATGACTCCCTGCTTCGCCGGATCGGCGGCCAGATTTCGGGTTTCGTCAGGGTCCTGGCGCCAGGCGTAAAGCTCAGTTTTCCCGCGGTCGGAAACCAGCAGATGCCAGTCATCCGTAACCAGACTTGACCAGCCTTCGCGCGAATTCGGATAGAAATCCGGGCCGTTTCGAAAACGTCCCGGCCGCAAATCCGCGCAGACCGGGAAGCTTGTTTGTTCTGCTTCCTTCCGGATCAGGAAGGGCGCCAGCGATTCGCCCAGAAACAAGCTGCGCTGTCGCTCGAGCAAATCCATGACGGTGGCGGGCACCTGAGAGAGACCGACAACCTTCGCAAGGCGCCTGGGTGGTATCCGGCCGGACCAGTAGATGAGAAACGGGACGTGAAGCGCTTCCCTATACAGGCTGTTGCCGTGCCCGAAGAGGTTGTGGTTGCCGAAGGCCTCCCCGTGATCGGACGTGAAGATCACGATCGTATTGTCGAGCAAGCGGCGCGCCTGCAATTGGTTGAAAAGCCGTTCGAGCTGGCTGTCCAGATAGGCCAGCGCTGCATCGTAGCCGTCAATCTCCCGCTGGATCTCCGCCGGGCTCGGATTGGGTTTCCGCCGGAAGGTGACACCGAACTGGAAATTGATGACGTCTCCTGTGCACGGTTCATGAGAGAACCGTGTCGAATACCCGGCCTCGGTCAAGTACGGATCATGAACGTCCATGTAGTTCAGAAACACGAAAAACGGCCTGTGCTCCGATTTGTCGAGCCAGCGGAGAAACTCGTCATTGACCTGAGAAGCGCGCTTGCGGCCGGGAATGTCGAAATAGCCGAGCCGGGGCAGGAGGTTCAAGGCCAGCCGTTTCCCGTAGACCGTGCGCACGGCGTAGTCGGCGGCCGTCTCGCTTAAGATTTCGAAGTGCGCGAAACCACGGTTCAAGCCCCACTCGGGAGTCAGATATTCCCGGTTGGCGACAAAGGCGGCGGTGAGGTATCCGACGGCTGAGAGGACTTGCGCCAACGTCGGGAAGCGGGACGCCAGCGGCTGCTTCCAGTCCGCCTGGTGCTCTTGCGGGAGCCGGCCGGTAAAAAGGGACGCGTGAGAAGGAAGGGTCCAGGAGGAGTTGGCGAAAGCGGCCTCAAAGACCGCGCTGTTTTGCGAAAGCCGATCGAGGAAGGGGGTCGTCTGCCTGGAATAACCATAAGCCGACAGGTTGTCCGCCCTCAGAGTGTCGGCCGTCATCAGGATGATGTTCGGCCCGGGCCGGCTGGCGGGCAATTGTGCGACCGATCTGCTTTCTCTCCAGCGCGGCCAGGCTGCGCCTGTCACTGCCAGGGCTAGAGTCGAGATGAGGAGCACCGGTAGCGTGCCGCGTAAGGACCTGATGATGATCTGCTCTCGCCCGAGGACTGAACGGCCGGATTGGACGCCAATGCCGAGGGCAAGAATCAGCGAGGGGAATTTGCCGATAACCTCCAGCGAGAACAGGACGCCGAAGAAGATGACGGCTACGAACAGAGCGAGAGCCAATCTGACATTGACGGCCGGGATCAGCCGACTGACGACGGCCAGGCCGGCCCCCAGGGCCAAAAAGAGCACCAGGTTGAAAACCGGAGCTATCCAGAGAATCTCGATCGGTGAATCGGTGTGCCAACCCGGAACCAGGCGCGGGATCGTTTTGGCCGCAGCTTCCAGAATGCCCGCGAACAGGCCAAACCAAAGGGAGGTGATTAGAAGATCTTTCCGATGACTTGACATGGGATCAGGCGCCATACTTCTCCAGGTGTGCGGGAATGTATTCCTGCAGAAAGACCTGGTGATCGATGTTGACGACCTTGCGCGCGATGAAGATTACGTGGGGATAAGGCAGCCAATCCACCATCTCGTGATAGAAAACTTCGAAGCCGAGCGCCCGCAGCAGCTCTTTCATCTCCACCGTGGTCCAGTAGCGCACGAAGCCCCGGCCGATCATCAGCCGATCGAGCAGCAGCGCAAAGAGCGCTGTGTAACGAGGGGTAGTGAGCAGATCCTTGGTGATCAGTCTCCCGCCCAGAGGCAGCACTCGCGTAATGCTGTTAAGGAAAACCAGGACTTCCTTTCGCGGCACATGGTGGAGGATGTCAAGCATGTAGGCCGCCTGGATCGGCCGGCTCGGAGTGAAGTGTTCCAGGCTGAAGCACTCGAACTCGGTGTTCTTCAAATAGAGCCTGGACGCGATTCCCCTGGCCATCTCGATCCGCCCAACATCGAGATCGAAGCCGGTGAAGTACGAGCGCGGGTGAAGCTGTGCGAAGTAATTGGCGAACAGGCCGAAGCCGCAGCCGACGTCCAAAACGTGTCCGTCCCAGGGCAAATACTGGCCGATTTCCGCAAGAAAGCGCTGGCGGATGATCAAGAACCGAATCGCGCTGTAGGCCCTGACCAGAGGCGAATCGATCGCCGCAATGACACGCCGGATCGCTTCCCCGTTGCGCTCCGGCTCGATGTCGTGCCCGCTTGATACCTGGCGCGTCCTATTTCGGCTTAGGTTTAACGCGGGGGGAAGTTCGAAGGTTTCCGGCACAGGGGGTTCGCTTGACACGTTCGGTTCTGTCACCCGGAAGCGCGGTCTGGTCCGCTGTTTTCTACCTCATTGGCGAGACAGACATCCTGGACCGCCTGCGCGCATGACGCTCGCGATTCGGGACGGCGGGCGGGGGGCGGAAGGCCGCCAGCGCGCCATCTGTGTTTCCACGGTACGCCGGAAGAAAGGGGTTAAGAGACGGCCAATCGTCTGACTGAATTTCTCCGCCGACCATGAAGCTTTGATCTGCGCTGACCGCGAGACACCGTCCGACATCCACGGACCTGCCGCCCAGGTAGGTTCCGTAATCGAGGCGGCTCAGGTCGGCCGAGAGGACGGCCAGGAAGAAGTCAGCTTGTCCGCCGTTCTGAGACCGGCTCGCGTTCGCAGTGACCGGGAAGTCGGATGAGTAGGTCCCGCCGCTGACATAGACGAGCCCCGCGCTGTCGAGCCCTATGCCCTCCAGCCCTTCGCCCCGGCTTCCGCCCAGGTAGGTGCAGGCGAGAAGGCTCGAGCCGTTCGGGGAAAGCCTGGCCACGAAGCCGTCACCAGGGTAATTGGTGCCGGCGCCGGATCCCGGGCCTCCACTGCCTCCGTAACTTTTTTGAAAAGCCGACCCGGTCGTGGGCAGATCCGTTGACGTCGTCGTGGCAGCTACCCAGGCATTTCCAGCCGCGTCTACAGCGAGCCCGTGAGTTTCGGAAAACTCGTTTCCCGATCCGCCCAAATAAGTGCTGTAGAGAAGGACACCGGCCGGCGAGATTTTCGCAAGCATCATGTCAAAACTGCCGGCGCAGCTCTTTTGAAAGGCGCCGGCGGTGACAGGCGCGTTGCTGCTGTTGCTGAAAGTCAGGAAGTAGGCGTTCCCGGCATCGTCGCTGCGGACCGAAGGAGTGTAGCCGTCACCGGTCGAACCGCCGAAGTAGGAGGCGTGGATGACTCGACGGCCATCCGCGGAGAGCCTCGCGATTATCCCATCCGCCGGACCCCGCAGGCTGGATTGGAAGGCGCCGGCCGTAACGTGCGGATTGGAACGGTCGACTTCGCTTACCCCGAGGATGAGGTCGCCGGACGGGTCCAAAGCGATGTCACGGACGAAATCACGGCCGGAACCCCCGAAGTAGGTCGACCAGACGATGGTCGAACCGTCCGCGGAGATCTTCGCGATAAACCCGTCCTGCTGCCCGTAATGCGGGTTGGGATTGACGTCGCCGTTAAAGGCGGTCTGAAGTGCGCCCGGTGTCGTCGGGAAATTCTGGCCGGCTCTGCCGGCGGCGTAGACGTAACCCTGGCCGTCGACCTCTATGGCGTAGGCCCGATCATAATTGGGACCGCCCAGAAACGTAGCCCATACCAACGCGCCGTCGGGGGCCAGCTTTGCCACAAAAACATCCCGCCCGCCCCCGTTGTAACTGGTGTCGAAGGCCCCGACAGTGGCGGGGAAGTCGGCGGAACCGGTTCCACCGGTCACATAAGAGTAGCCTTGTCCATCGACGGCTACGTCACGAATCGAATCGCCGCCTGAGCCTCCAAGATAAGTAGAGAAGGCCAGGTTTGTGTTAAGGGGCGGGACCTGTCCGACGACCACGGCGGCCAGAACCGAGAACGCCAGGAGCGACGGGCGCAGTAATAACTGAAGCACCTTTCTCGTCATCGAGATCAAAGCATGGTTCCCCCCTCTAAGTTACAGTGATCGATCACGCCGCGTCCTGTGGGTCGAGGCTTTGATCACATGCAGCGGGGCAGGTTCCGGTGGTTCGCCCCAGTTTAGTTAGATCGCCTGCCGTCTTCTCGTCATTCGCTTGATCTTTCAGGACGCTGACTTGAATTTTCGCGACAAAATTTCTGGCGCCCGCGATCATGGAAATTCGAGCGGCTTTTATCGTGGCCGGACTCTCCAGAGTCC
>JBHGBF010000166.1:0-12698 GCA_041946865.1 Acidobacteriota bacterium
AAGTCCACATTGCACTTCACATCAAAAACGGAGCCTCCAACGGGTTTGCAGCACACCCGGCGCCGCCGTGTTCTTACGCTGGTCTTTTGGAGTGCGCTATCATGGGTCGATGTCCGTGGGCTTGACGGCTTTGCGGGAGGATTACAGCGAGCGGCGCCGGGTCCTGCTCGACGAGTTCATGCGCGAGCGTGATTCAACCACGGCGCTTTCCGGCCTCACCGACGCGGCGGACAGCCTCATCCGGCAGGTTGCCTGCAATCACAACTGTGGCAAGGATATCTCCCTGATCGCTATTGGGGGCTACGGGCGGCGCGAGTTGTATCCCTTTTCGGACATCGATTTGCTTTTCGTTTATGCCGACGCCGCCCAGAACGAGGCCGAAAAGGCGGTCACCCGCGTGCTGCATGACCTCTGGGACTCGAAGCTGCATCTAGGCCATCAGGTGTGGTCCCTGGGCTCGCTACGCGATCTTAAGCTCCACGATTTTGAATTCATCCTGGCCCTGATGGAAGGACGGATCATAGCTGGAGACGAGAAGCTGGCAGGGCTCGTGCTGGGCAAGGTCCTGCCCGGGTTCCTACGAGGTCACACGCCCGAGCTGATCGGAAAAATCATTGAGGTGACCGCCGACAGGCATTCAAGTTACCGGAACACAATTTATCAGCTTGAACCGGATTTGAAACTGTCACCGGGAGGACTTCGAGACTACCACACGGCAAACTGGCTGCTCCGTATGGGCGCCATTCGGGCAGAGCGCCCACCGGCCCGGCTTCCTGATAGCCAGAGTGAAGTGCGAAGTGCCCAGGCGGTCCTGGCTCGCCTGCGTGTGATGCTCCACTTCCTTCGCGGTCGGCAACAGAACCAGCTGACTCATCGGATGCAGGAAGAGATCGCCCGCAGGAGTGGTTACACTGAAAGCTGGCTCCAGGCCGGAGTCGAGTCGCTGATGATGGAGTACTTCCTCAATGCGCGGATCCTTCACTCTTTCTGTCTTCGCACGATCAAGAATGTGGGGGGCGGGGACAAAGACGTGCGCAAATTGGAGATCGCGCCGGCCAGGGCGCCGGCGAGTTTTTCCGACCTGCTGGACGTATTCCTGCGTTCACTCGAACAGAACCTGGCGTTGAGCGACCAGGCGCGAAGCCAGATTATGGAGGTTCTTCCGGCCGTTTCCGAGAGACTCTTTTTTCCCGAACTTGCTCCACTTGTGAGAACCCTCTTCAAGCCACGGACCGGCCTTTACCGGACGTTGACCGAGATGTATGAGCTGGGTGTGCTCGAGCAGCTGTTCCCCGAATTCGGGAGCATCAAGGCGCGCGTGGTGCGCGACTTTTACCACAAGTACACCGTCGACGAGCACAGCCTGCTGGCAATCAAAAACATCGAGGATCTCCTGACGACCGGAGAGCGTTCGAACCTCCGCTTCCGGTCATTGCTGCTCGAGTCGGATAAGCCGGAGCTCTTGACTCTGGCGCTTCTGCTCCACGACGTCGGGAAGAGCCGCGAGGGCACGCACGTCGATCGCAGCGCCAGCATGACCGCGAAGGCCTTGCGCCGCTTCCAGCTCACCCGCGAGGAATTCGAAACTGTCCTGTTTCTCGTCAGGAATCACCTGGCAATGTCATCCGTTATCTTCCGGCGGGATCTTGACGACCCGCAGGTTGTGCGCCGTTTCGTGGACCTCGTGAATGACCCGGGTCGCCTGCGCCTTCTGACTCTCATGACTTACGCGGACATCAAGGCGGTCGCGCCCGGGACGTTGAACGACTGGAAGAAGGACCTCCTCTGGCAGCTCTACGTGGCTGCCTACAACAAGCTGACGCTCGGTTTCGGTGAGGAGCGCATCGAAGAAGAGGATGTCGGCGAAAAACTGCTCCTCGATCTCCCGGCGGAGCTGGACGCTGACGAGTTTGAACGTTTTCTGGAGGGATTTCCCCGCCGTTATCTGACGACAGTTCCTCCTCAGGAGATCTACGAGCATTTCCGGCTGGCCAGCAAGCTGAACGCCGAGAATCCCGTCCAGCTCCGCCTGACCGGACGCGATGATTATTACGAGCTTTGCACCGTCACTCCCGATCGTTACTATCTCTTCGCCAAGATTGCCGGGCTTTTATCGTACTTTGAAATGAACATCCTGCGAGGTTACGGCTTCTCGAACCGCCGGAACACGGTCCTGGATCTGTTTCACTTCCATGACACAAGAAAAGTGTTCGCTCTTAACCCTGAGGAGAAAAGCCGGTTTCTTCACCTTTTCAAACAGGCGGTCCGGGACGAGATTACTGTGGAGAAGATCCTGGCCGGCAAGGAACAGAGCATCATTTTCCGGCCGGTCGGCCCGTTCTTTGCCCCGACCATCTACTTTGAGAACGAATTCCCGGACAACTACTCCATCATGGAGATCGTGGCCCCAGATTCGCTGGGTCTCCTGTACCGGATAGGTCGTGAAATCTCCAAGCTGCGCTGCAATATCGAGCTGGTCCTGATATCGACAGAAGGAAACAAGGCCGTCGACGTCTTCTACCTTACTTATGAAGGCCGGAAACTGCCGTACGAGCTGGAGCAGCAGTTGAAAGCGCAGATCGTTGCTGCGATAGGGTGAGCACATGAAGCTGATCAAAGCGATAGTCCGTCCGAGCAAGCTGGAAGACATCAAAGACGCCCTCACTCGGCTGAACGTGGCGGGCATGACGATTACCGAGGTTCGCGGTCACGGACGCCAGAAGGGCCACACCGCCATTTACCGGGGCAAGGAGTACAACGTCACCCTGCTGCCGAAAATGAAGATCGAGATCGTCTTGCCGGATGAGATGGTCGAGGAGACGATTCGAACGATCATTGAGACCGCCCGAACCGGCGAGATTGGCGACGGCCGGGTCTTTGTGCTGCCGGTCGAGCAGGGCTACAACATCCGGACGGGGGAGAAGGACATCATCTGAGGGAATTCAGAGTGACTGTCAACCAAACACCCCCTCGTATATCCCCCGGATTTTCTCGGTCTCCTCGACGTACCCGTCGACCAGTTCTTGCCCGGAACGAAAACCCGTATACCTGGCTAGGACCTCGCAAACAGCGGGGGCTTTGGGGAAAGAATTAGCCGACGTTTCCTCAAGAAGACGCTGCGCTGTCTCAATGCAGAACAGAAAACCCAGTCCTCGCTTAAGTGTTTCGGCCCGTTCCTGATCCAGCAGACCCCGGGCGGCGAGGATGTTAAGGGCGGCCAGCGTATTGGGTTCACGAATCTGGTTCTGCAGCTCGAGGTACTGGACCACGAACTGGATGTCGAGCATGCCGCCCCGGCCCAGCTTGAAATTGAACCGATCCGATTCCTCCTCATGGCCGATTTCCACTTCCTTGCGGTCCCTGATATGGGCGAGCTTGCGACGGTCGCCGGGCGCCGGCGGGACGGCGAAGAGAAACTCGGCCAGCGGAACGGAGCACCCGTGCTCAAAGACCGGCCTCGACTTGATCCAAGCCAGCCGCTCCCAGGTCTCGGCCCGGTAGAGGAAATACTGTCGCATTATGGACAAGGGGACGGCCAGCGGCCCGTGCTTGCCTTCGGGCCGCAGCCGGAAGTCGACCTTGTAGGCGATCCCGGCTTCCGTGTAGCCCTCCAATTCGTTGCGAAACTCCTTGACCAGCTCGTTCAACTGCAGGGCCGTGACCGGCTGGAACTTATCGTCATAGACGAACACGAGATCGAGATCGGAGTGGTAAGTCAGCTCCCGGCCGCCCAGCTTTCCGAGGCCAAGAAAGGCAAAACGCTGTTTCCGGACCGCCGGCATCCGCTCGAGCGTTCTCTCTACGGCCCTGGCCACGCACAGTTGCGCGAGCTCAGTCAGGCGCCGGCGGTTTTCGCTGAGCCCAGGCTCGAGCAGGTCTCCCACAGCGATCTTGAATTCCTCCCGCCGCTTGAAGATTCTCAGGCCATTGCGAGTGTCGCGGCCCGCTTCCTTTTCGATCTGTTCCAGCCGGCGCAACTCGCCGTGCGAGAACGGCAGCCTCTGCCGCTGGGATACGGCGTCCAGCAGCTCGGGATTGTGTATGAGCGTTTCCGAAAGGAATTCGCTGGCAGCGAGCAGTTTGAAGAGAGTGCGTCCGAACGCGCGGTTCTCGACGAGCTCCGAGTAGAGGCCGGCGCGGGATCCGACTGCCTCGCATAGCCGGTCGAAGCGGCTGAGCATCACCCCCGGGCGCTGGGTGAAGGCGGAGTTCTCGACCAGTCGCGGCAGCAGATTCGCGAGCAGGTTGCGCATCCGGGAAGGAGATTGGGGATAAGCCGGCGCCTCTTCGAGGACCTGCAGTCCCGAATGAAACTCCTCGGCGTTCGCGACCCCGAACGCCGTGAGCTTTTCGAGCACTTCCTCCTTGCTCAGCTCCTTGTTCAGTACGATCTCCTCGAGTCCCGCATTATTCTCGTTCGTCGTAAAGAGCGAGTCATACGCCGACCGCACCGACTGGGCATAGGCCTCCAATTCCCGCTTGAACCAGAGCAGCGGAGTGCTCCGAGCAGGATCGTCAGTCTGGCCCCGATAGCCCATGCGCCGGGCGCATCGCGCCAGGTCCTGGTCGGATTCCGGCAGTGTGTGGGTCTGGAGATCGTTTACCAGCTGGAGCTTATTCTCCAGGTCCCGGAGATGCACGTAAGCGCGCCGTAAGGCCTGATAATCTTTCGGCAGCACGAACCCGTGATCGACCAGGCGGTTCAGGGCGGCCAGGGTGTTCGGCGTCCGAATCTCGGGGTGCAACCCGCCATAAAGAAGCTGGAAAGCCTGGACGAAAAACTCGATCTCGCGGATGCCGCCCTCTCCCAGCTTGATATTGCGACGGATCTCCGCGCGTTGACGCAGACGGCGGTCGGTGCGCCTTTTGATCCAGCGGATCTCTTCGACGGCGGCCGTGTCCAGGTATCTTTTGAAGATGAAATCCTGAATGGTGCGGACAAATGTCTGACCCAGCTCCCGGTCGCCGGCGACACACCGGCATTTCATAAGCGCCAGCCGATCATAGGTATCGGCCCAGGTCTGGTAGTAGTGAAGACAGGCCTCGAACGGATAGACAATCTCTCCCGTCTTCCCCATCGGCCGCAGGCGCAAATCAACCCGGTAGAGGTGCCCTTCGGCCGTGTATTCTGTCAGAGCCCGGGTGTACTCCCTTCCGAACCGGGTCATGGCCGCGTGATCCGCCTGGTCGCCGTGGACGTAAAGCAAGTCGACATCGGAGCTGAAATTCAGCTCGTGGCCGCCCAGCTTCCCCAGCGCCAAGACGGCAAAAGCAGCCGGTGAGCCCAGAAGGCGGTTGGAGACAATTCTAAAGACCGTCTCGAGGACTGTATCGGCGAGATCCGAAATCTGGCCGATTGAAGCTTCCAGGCTCGCCCGGCCGAGCAGATCCTGGGCGCCGATGCGCAAGGTTTCGCGTCTTCGAAAGCGACGCACCGCATCAAGCGCCTGCTCCGGGCTTTCCTCAAAAGCCCTGATCATGGCCTCGATCTCACTCAGAAAATAGTCCGGGGCGGCAACCAGATCGAGCCTCCCGCCTTCCATCAACCAGTAAAAGTATTCCGGGCTGCGGCGCAGGATCTGCGTCAGGTAGGGAGAAGAACCCAGGATGGTGACTAGAACTTGCAGGGCCAGCGGACTTTCTTCGAGGTACGAGAGGATGCCGAGCGGGTTCGACGACGAATCCAGGAAGACTTCCAGCTGGCTTAGCGCCAGGTCAGGATCGGCGGAACGTGAAAAATGATGCAGCAGGGACTGAAGAAGGTCGGCCAGGCGCTCTCGAACCCCCGCCAGCTCTGCCAGCCGTTGCAGATTGGTGTCGGCTGCCGCCGTATCCTCGAATCCGTACTGCCTGAGGAAAGCGTGGGCCTCCTCATCGGGCAGATCGGGGGAAAGGATCAGATCGCTCGCGCGCATTCTTGATCTGGATTGTAGCAGAGCGCGGGGCCGAAGATTGCATACGTACCTGGGTGCCTGGGTCGGCGCCTGCATACTCTTCGGCAATCGAGAGGACGATTCCCCGGCCTGTCTGTCGTGTGAACTACGGTAGAATTCAGGACGGGGGTGATCATGGATCTCGAGCTTCGCGACAAGGTCGCAGTGATCACGGGTGGAAGCAGCGGGATCGGACTGGCGATCGCCGAGCGGCTGGCCGGCGAGGGCGTTCATCTGGTTCTTTGCGCGCGCAGGGCCGGTGAGCTTGACGCTGCAGTCCGCCAGGTGGGCCGAAGATCTTCAGTGAAAGTGATCGGCGTCAGCGCCGATGTAAGCAGGGAAGAGGAAATCCGGCGCCTGACAGAGCGCGTCGTTGAAATCTACGGTGGCGCCGACATCTTGATCAACAATGCAGGGATGGGGAGTAACGAAACCATTCTCGAGGCGCCCGACTCGCGCTGGCAGTACTACTGGGATTTGCAGGTCATGGCTGCGGTCCGCCTGTCTCGCCGGCTGGTCCCGCTCATGAGGCAGCGGGGAGGCGGAGTCATCCTCCACAACGCCTCAATCTGCGCCAGCCAGCCGCTGGGGCACGAGCCCATCTACAATGTCACAAAGGCGGCCCTCGTGATGTTCTCGAAGTGCCTGGCTAACGAGGTGGCGCCGTATAAGATCCGGGTGAACGCCGTCAATCCGGGCCTGGTCCTGACCGCGCCGTGGCAGGAGTGGGCCGAAGGCGAGGCCAGGAAGACAGGTGGTCGCTGGGAGGAACGTCTCGAAGCCATCGCCCGGGAAAAGGCGCCGCTCGGCCGCTTTGCTTTGCCGGAAGAAGTAGCCGAGCTTGTAGTTTTTCTGTGTTCGCCGCGCGCCAGTTATTGCACGGGCTCTACTTACTACATCGACGGGGGCTGGCTGCGCGTGGTGAAGTGAAGCGCAAGGCCCCCATGAAGGACCTGGCGACTTGGTCCACTACGTCCAGGCCGCCCAGGTTGTCCATTGCTTTACTGATAAGCTCTGATGGCGAGACATTACCAACTCACGGGGGTATTTCTTCTAATCATGGTCGCCTGTGGCACAGTCCCTGACGGACAAGGTCCACCCGAGCGCGGCGTGAGCTGGGAACTGGCTCAGGATCGCGCCCGGCGAATCTCCAACCTTGCCTATCAGATGTCATGGGAGGTTCCGGCGGACACGGGCCAGCCCATTCAAGCCCGGGAGACAATCGGTTTCACCTTGTCGAATTCCGGAAACGGGCTCGTTCTCGATTTTCAGCAGCCCCGTGAAAGCGTGCTCGCAATCAGCGCCAACGGCCGGCCGGCGAGATGGACCCACGCGCCTGATCATATCGTGCTGTCCGCCGACAGCCTGGGCCCCGGGCATAACGAGGTTTCAATCGATTTCATCGCCGGCAGCGGTCCTTTGAATCGCCATGAAGATTACTTCTACACGCTCTTCGTTCCATTCCGGGCGTCGGCGGCTTTCCCGTGTTTTGACCAGCCCGATCTGAAAGCCCGATTCCGCCTGGATCTCCAAGTCCCGGCCGCCTGGACAGCCGTGGCCAATGGACGCGCCATTGCGAATGAGCGCCTCGGAGACAGCCGCCGGTTCCGCTTTGAAGAAACCAGGCCCCTGAGCACCTATTTTTTTGCTTTTGCAGCGGGGAGGTTTCAGGTTGAGGAGAACCAATGGAAGGACCGGCAAATACGCCTGTTTCACCGAGAGACTGACAGGAAGCGAGTCTCGCGCAATCTCCCGGCAGTCTTCGAGCTGCATCGGAAAGCGCTCGATTGGCTTGAGGACTACGCCGGCATTCGCTACCCGTTCGGGAAGTTCGACTTCGTGGCGGTGCCCGCCTTTCAATTCTCGGGGATGGAGCATCCGGGCGCCATCCTGTATCGTGACTCCTCCCTGTTCCTGGATGAATCGGCAACCCGGCACGAGATCCTCCAGCGGGCGAGTCTGATCGCACACGAGACCTCACACATGTGGTTCGGCGATCTCGTCACCATGCGCTGGTTTAACGACGTATGGACCAAGGAAGTCTTCGCCAACTTCATGGCTGCCAAGATCGTCAATCCCTCCTTTCCGGAAGTCGACCATCAGCTTCGCTTCTTCCTGGCCAACTACCCGCCGGCATATGAAGTCGACCGGACGCACGGAACCAACGCTATCCGCCAGGACTTGGAAAACATGAACGAGGCGGCAAGCCTCTACGGGGCGATCATCTATCAGAAGGCGCCCATCATGATGCAGCAGCTGGAACTGCTCATTGGCGAGAAGGCCATGCGAGACGGACTTCGGGAGTACTTGAAGACTTTTGCGTTCTCCAATGCCGGCTGGCCTGCGCTCATTGAGATCCTGGACAGGCGGACCGCAGCCGACCTCCAGGCCTGGAGCCGGAACTGGGTGGAACAGCGGGGAAGGCCATGGATCAGAACCCGGCTCGAGATGAACCGGGGCCGCATCAAGGCTCTCCGGTTCGAGCAGGACGACCCGCTCGGCAGGCGGCTCGTTTGGCCGCAGCGGATGACTCCTGCCCTGGGCGTGAAGGGGAAGGCGATCCCCTTTGAAGTGAACCTCACCGGCAGAAGCATCACCGTAAACGAGGCGCAAGGATTGCCTCAACCGGATTACGTGCTTCCCGATAGTCGTGGAGTCGGGTACGGCTTGTTTGAGCTCGACGAGCAAAGCCGGGCCTTCCTCCTGGAGAGCTTCCAGTCCCTGCCGGAAGCCGTTTTGCGGGCGAGCGCCTGGATGACTCTCTACGACGGGTTGTTGGAAGGACAGGTCGCACCCGAGTCTTTCGTTCGCGCGGGCCTCCGCGGCTTGAGAACGGAAGCCGAGGAATTGAACGTGAATTTCCTCATCAATACGCTCGCGACAGTGTATTGGGGATTCCTGTCCGAGGCGGAGCGCCGCGCTCTTGCTCCTGATTTTGAAGAGGAGGTCTGGAAGTTGCTTCTCTCAGCCCGTTCCTCCAGCCTGAAGGGGACCTGCTGGAAGGGCTACATGAAAATAGCCGTCACGCCGCGTGGCATTCAGCGGTTGAGAGACGCCTGGGACGGCCGGATGAAACTGAAAGGCCTCACCCTCTCAGAGCAGGATTTCATGAGACTGGCCTGGGAGCTCGCGGTGAGGTGTGTCGCTGACACGCAGGATATCCTCGGCAGGCAGAGTCGGCGCATCAAAAATCCGGATCGGGGCAGGGAATTTGCGTTTGTTTCCCAGGTTTTTTCGACCCAGGGACCGGACCGGTTCTTCGAGAGCCTGAAGAGCAAGGAAAACCGGAAACACGAGCCGTGGGTTCTGGCGGCGCTTGGCTACCTTCATCACCCGCTCAGGGCGGATCAGTCGATCCGTTTCATCCGGCCGAGTCTTGATATGCTGGAGGAGATCCGCGCGACCGGGGATATCTTCTTTGTCAAAGGATGGCTGGACGCCACGCTTTCAGGCCACAGCTCCAGGCAGGCCGCGCAAATCGTCCGCGATTTTCTGGAAGCCCATCCGTCACCTGCTTATCCTCACCGCCTGAGGGCCAAAATCGAACAGTCCGCCGACATGTTGTTCCGAAAAGCGAGACAAGACCGGATGTGATTTCTTGAGTATCAGTCAGGAATAGCGCCTTCCAGGAGGCGTATCGAAAATGAGGGAAATACCGTGGCTGGTCCCCCTATTAAAGCGGTTCGTAGTTCCGCCTTGAGGCGGGCTTTTTAAAAGCGCGCTTTTAAGCGCAGGCTTGCTTCAAAGCCCGCCTTGAGGATGACAAACCCGGCTAGACCGTTGCGCCGGTCAACTCGCCCTCTTCGACGGTTCTCTTGCGCCGGTGAAACAGCCTGTAGAAGATCCGGTCGAGCCCAACGTATCGACCGCTGTAAGTTACGGCGATCACCAGCAAAGCACCGATCTCGACCAGATTCTTGTTCACGAGCAGGTAGCTTCCTTCAGTGGCCTGGGAGGAGAAGTAGCCGATAAACGGCGGATTCGCGAGGTAATAAAGCAGGACCATGAAGGCCCCGCCGATAGCGGCCCAGCGGGTGAGCAGTCCGAGGATCAAGGCGGCGCCGATCAGGGTCAGTCCCCAGATGTTCAGAAGATTGACCCAGTCAAGCACATCCTGGTTGTTGGCCATTGAATGAAACATCCCGGCCAGCGGCCCCTTGGCGACTTTCAGGTAGCCGGCCGCCGACCAGTCTGGCTTGAGCATCTTCGCGACACCCTCGTAAAGAAAGTGCCACCCGATCAGGACACGCATCACGACCAGGGCGATCATCTGCAGGTGGTTATAACGTTCCTGTAACATGTGCATTCGTTCCTTTCCCATCAAACAGTGTCTTTGATCGCCTAGCTGACCTCGAACTCGTCAGGCCGGAATTCCAGGCGCCGGCCGGCCTCGATCGCCTCGTTGGCCTTCAGCACCGTGACTGCGGTCTCGTAGCCCACTTCAGCGGGGCAGTTCAGCTTCTCCAATCCGCGAACCGCGTTGAAGAAATTCAGGAGGTGTGGGCGATGGTAGAGATCGACGAACTCGATGGGAATCTTGTGCTCGTCGGGCGAGACGCTTTCACGCACGTCGAGGACCGCCTTAGCTTCCTTCACCTCGGCGACTTTCGGAGCGGTCACGTAACCCTTCTGCACCCATTCGTCCCAAGGTGGCGCCGTGACCTCCCGATAGATGGCATTGGCGTAGTTGGCGTCGGACTCAGAGATGACCAGCGTCCCCTGGTCTCCCATGAATCTCTCGAAATATCCAAGACTGCTGTTGGTCGTCTGAGTCTGGTAATAACCCCGGGCGTGTCCCTCGGGGATTTCGTACTCATAGATGACCATCGCGGTGTCGTACCATTCCCTGGTTTCCGACGGGTAGTAGTCGTGCCCGCCACTGGCGATGAGCGCGGTAGGCCGCGCGTCCAGGAACCAGCCGTAAATGTCGATCTGGTGGGAGCCGAGGTCCACGATCGGTCCTCCGCCCAGTCCCTTATACCAGCGCCAGTTCCGGAACTGATTCATGTTCTTGAACCCGTACTTCTTGAGTTTTTCAGCCGGGATTTCGTAACGCTTGGGATAGCCGAGGTCAGGCTGAACCGCGCGGTTCCACTGGCCGTTGATGGTCACGATACGCCCCAGAAGCTTCGCCTCTTTGATGATCTTGTTATAGCAGTATCTGTACCGGGGATTGCTGCGCCGCTGGTGTCCGATCTGGAGGAGCTTTCCGGTCTCTCGCGCCGTGAGGACCATTTGCCTGGCCCCCTCGAGCGTATTCGACATCTCTTTCTCGCAGTAGACGTGCTTGCCGGCTTTCAGGCAATCGACCGTATGCTGGGCGTGCCAGAAATCGGGTGTGGCGATGACGACCGCCTCGATGTCCTTCTCCTTGTCCAGCATTTCCCGATAGTCTTCATACCCGTTTACGTCGAAGTTGTACTTCTTCAGGATGTTGACGACCTTCTTGAGGTTGTAGTCGGTCCAGATGTCGCAGACGGCTTTAAACCTTACGTTCGGGCACTTCAGCATGGCGTCCAACAAGACCTGGCCCTGAGCACCCGCGCCGAGCAGGGCGACGTTGACCTCTCTCAGGTTGGATGCCTGGGCTGTCCCCAGTGTCTGAGCAACCTGCGCGTTTTCGTAGCTGACCTGCTTGTGAACGGCATAGCCGAAAAGGCCGATCACCGGAAGCGTGGCCATGCCCTGCAAGATGTCCCGGCGATCAATCCCTTTGCGATTCGAGCCGGTCTCCTGAAGGTCTTTGTCATCCTTCTCACTCATCCCAATAGCTCCTTTCCCTTCGCGTAAGGCTCATCTTCAAGAAAAATAGTGTAACATCTTCCGACTTGACTTAGTTGCAGTCGGATCGAACATAGTTCAGCTATTTTTGCTCCCGCTCCTTCAGAGTAGGGGCGCGCTGTTCCCGCCCGGACTTTATACATATTTCTGGACCCCGTCACCCTTTTCCGCCTGTGGTTACAGAGCGCAGCGGTTGAAACAGAGCCGCAAGCGCAGCGTCTTTTGCGGACCGTCAGCGGACGGGCAGCGCGTCGGGTGCGAACCTCTTGCAGGATCGAATCGTGGAACCGGTTCGCACCCGGCGCGCTGCCCGTCCGCTGACGGTCCGCAAAAAACGTCGCGCTTGCGGTTCTGTAACGCGTTCTAGACCCCGCCGCGGGGGCGGGCACAGCCCGGCGAGATTTCTCGCCGGCCGCTGCAACAATTGCCGCAACAATTACGGTTAGAATAATTAGTAAGGATTCTGACTCCCCTCTTATGAGCTTAGCCACGCAGGTCGTCTGGTTGGCAATCATTGCGATGCCGGTCGCCACTGTCTCCTGGACCGTAACACACGAGGAGATCTTCCGCGAAGTGCGCGAGTATTTCGAGGCGCGCTCCCGAGACTCGCGCAGTCCTCTGGGACGGAAGTTCCACTACCTGGTCACCTGTGAGTATTGCTTCAGTCATTACGCAGCTCTGCTTTTTGTGATCCTGACCGGCTTCTGGCTGCTCCTGAATGACTGGCGGGGTTACGTGCTTTCTCTTTTTGCGCTCGTCTGGGTCGCGAACTTCTACATGACAATTTATGCGCACCTGCGCGTGAACCTGAAGAAAGAACGCGTCGAGCTAAAGGGCCAGGAACGGGAGGTCAACCAGAACGGATCACCCCTGGTCCGGCGATAACGGACGCGCGCCGGCCGACTCAGAGCCGCGCCCGGAGGAGGGAGTAACCGCTCAGTTTTCTGCGAGCGAAGCGGCAGGCGCTTTTGGAGTTCATCATGC
>JBHGBF010000167.1:0-12655 GCA_041946865.1 Acidobacteriota bacterium
TTCCCGTCCGCTGACGGTCCGCAAAAGGCGCTGCGCTTGCGGCTCTGTGGCGCTTTCGGTTTAACCCTGCTTGTCCCGGCGGCCATAGGGTCGGCGAGGTGGTGGACCGGGCGCCAAAGCTCGCCGTCGACTGATCACACGCGTTCTCTTTCGAGCCACCGGTAGGTAGTCGGCAGGATTATCAGGGTCAACAGAGTAGACGTGATCAACCCACCTATGACGACCGTCGCTAACGGCTTCTGAACCTCGGCGCCGGCGCCCGTAGAAAGGGCCATAGGGATAAAGCCAAGGCTTGCTACCGTGGCCGTCATCAAGACCGGCCGCAAACGCGTGATCGCCCCTTCCACGACCGCGTCGTACAGGGGGTGTCCTTGCTCCCGCATTTGGTTGATGAAGGCGACCATAACGACTCCATTCAGCACGGCAACACCCGAAACGGCGATGAAGCCTACTCCAGCGCTCACGGAAAAATGCATGTCACGCAGCCAGAGAGCCAGAATGCCGCCGGTCATGGCGAAGGGGATGCCGGTGAAGATGAGCGTTGCCTGCTTGATGGATTTAAACGTCGTGAACAGCAGCAGGAAGATAAGCGCAAAAGTGACCGGAACGGCAACCATGAGGCGCAGCCGCCCGCTTTCCATATGTTCAAACGTCCCTCCCCAGGTCATGACATACCCGGGCGGCAAGGCGATCTCGGCGTCGACCTTACGCCGAGCTTCCTCTACGAAGCTGTCGATATCCCGTCCTCTGACGTTCACCTCGATGGAGATGCGTCGAGAACCATTCTCTCTCGAGATCTCGGCAGGACCTTCCTCGTTCACGATCTCGGTCAACTCACTTAAAGGGATCTTCTGCCCGCTTGGAGCGCTGACCAGCAGGTTGCCGATTGCTGCCGCGTCGTGTCTTGCCCATTCGGGCAGACGTACGACCAGGTCGAAACGCATGAACCCCTCCAGAACGGTTGACGCCTTCGTGCCCGCAATCGCGCTCTGCACGAGCTGCTGGACGTCGGAGACATTCATTCCATAGCGCGCGATCTTGTCCCGGTTGATCCTGATTTCCAGGAGCGGCAGACCGGTTACTTCCTGGACGCGAGGGTCGGCAGCGCCGGGAATCTCATCGATTATGCGAGCGACCCTTTCCCCGGTTTCCCTCATCAGGTCCACGTCGTCGCCAAAGATCTTGATCACGACGTCGGACCTGGCTCCGACGCCTTCCAGTAGCTCCATCATTCGGAACTTGATCGGCTGAGAAAAGGCGAAACTCATGCCCGGAATCGCTCTCAGGCGCTCAGCCAGCATCTCCACGATCTCCTCCTGGCTGTGAGCCTCCTTCCACTCCGATTTCGGCTTTAGAAAGACATACGTATCGGAGTGTTCGGGTCCCATCGGGTCGGTGGCAATCTCCGGCCGTCCGATTCGGCTGGTCACAGTCTCAACCTCCGGCTGCTCCATGAGAGTTTGCTCCATTGCGGAGATCATCTTTACGGACTGGGTAAGGGAAACGCTGGGCAAGCGGGCGGTGTTGACCGCGATTGCGCCCTCGGAGAGATCCGGGATAAATTCGCCGCCGAGCCGCAAGAAGAGTAGGGCTGAGAAGGCGACGAACAGTATCACAGCTCCCCAGACAGGCGCGGGTCGAGCCAGGGCAATCCCCAGTGCTTTTTCGTACACCCGCATGAGCCACCGGACAACCGGGTTCTTTTCGACGCTTCGATCGTGCAACCAGTTCGCACCCCGACGTGCTCCCCGTCCGCTGACGGTCGGCGGAAAACGCTCCGCTTGCGGCTCTATAACTCCTTCGTCCGCGTCCAGCTCGTGCACTCGTTTGGGCTCACAAAGAAACAGGGCTGCCAAAGCCGGAATGACAGTCAGGCTCAGAATCAGGGCACCGGCCAGAGCGAAGACGACAGTCAGGGCCATCGGTCGGAACATCTTCCCTTCGATGCCCACCAGCGACAGGATTGGCAGGTAGGCGGATATGATAATCAGTTCCCCGAACTGGCTGGCCCTGCGCACTTCCAGAATTGCCGCCCGGATCGTCGTGATCCGTTCACCCTTACTAAGATTCCGTCTCCATTCACGCTTCTTTGCGGCAAGTTGTCGAACGCAGTTCTCAATGATAATGACTGCGGCGTCCACGATCAGGCCGAAATCAATTGCGCCCAGACTCATCAGGTTGGCGGATACGCCAAAGTACCTCATGGCGACGATGGCGACGAGCATAGAGAGGGGAATGGCAGAGGAGACAATGAGTCCAGCCCGCAGTTGCAGCAGGAACAGGAAGAGAACGGCCATAACCACCAGGCCGCCTTCAATCAGGTTTTGCGCCGCAGTTCTGACAGTCCGGTCGACCAGGTCGCTTCGGTTATAAAACGGCTTGACGCTGACTCCCGGGGGGAGGGCTTTCGAGATCTCCTTGAGCCTGGCATCCACGCGCTGAGCGACGGCGCGGCTGTTTTCGCCCTTGAGCATCATGGCGATGCCCATGACCGTCTCACCCTTGCCGTCTCGTGTCGCCGCCCCTTGTCGAACCTCGGCGCCGAGGCTGACTTCGCCTATATTTCGAACGTAGACAGGCGTGCCGCGTACAGATGCGACCACGATGTTCTCGATGTCGAGTTCGTCTTGAATCAGCCCGACCCCGCGCAGGAGCTGCTGTTCTCCGCCGTGTTCGATATACGCGCCCCCGGCGTTTGAATTGTTCTTCTCCAGAGCTTCGATGACTTGGGAGAGGCTCAGCCCGAAGCTGACCAGCCGGTTCGGGTCAACTACCACCTGGTACTGCTTTTCCTGTCCTCCGAACGAATTGACTTCAATGACACCTGGCACGGTTCTGAGCTGTGGCTTGATAAACCAGTCCAGAATCGTCCGGAGCTCCATCAGGGAGTATTTTCGAGCTGAGTTGGGATCGGACTCGACCGTGAACTGATAGATCTCGCCCAGCCCTGTGCTCACAGGGGCCAGCTCCGGGCTGATCCCGGCCGGGAGTTCCTTCTCGGCCGAAATGAGCCTTTCCAAAACCAACTGGCGGGCCCAATAAATGTCAATGCCTTCATTAAAGGTTACCGAGACCTGCGAGAGCCCGAACTTCGAGAGAGAGCGGACATCCTCGGTTTCGGGTAGCCCCGCCATAGCCACCTCGATCGGGAAGGTGACATACTTCTCCATTTCAAGAGGGGTGAAAGACGGAGCGACGGCGTTGATCTGCACCTGGTTTGTGGTGATGTCGGGAACGGCGTCGATGGGAATTTCGAGTGCCGAGTAAATGCCCAAGCCAACAAGTCCTAGAGCCAGCACGACGACGAGGACTCGCCATTGAATGCTGAAATCTACTATGCGTTCAATCATGGTGACTTAATCCTCGTGGTGTCCCAGTTCGGCCTTTTTGAGTTCGGATTTCAGAAGGAACGCCCCTTCAGTCACAACCGTCTCTCCTTCTTCGAGCCCTTCGGTCACTTCCACCCAGTCGCCCACTTGCCGCCCGAGCTCAACCGGCCGCTTGTCAAAACCGTTCTGACGCTTCACGAAAACGACCATGTGGTCCTCGACTTTCACCACGGAGTCGACCGGGACCATCAGTGCAGGCCCCATGATTGCGGTCGGGATGCGAACCGTGGCGAACATCTCCACCTTCAGCATGCCTTCGGGGTTTGGGACTTCCACGCGGACTTTAGCTGTACGGGTGTGCGGATCGAGGATGTCCCCCACGTAAGTGATCCTGCCCTTGAAGACACGGTCGGGTTGGGCGGCCACTCGCACCTCGGCGGTGTTACCTTCCCGGACGAATCGGATGTCCTTCTCAAACAGGTCGGCCTGGACCCAGACGACTGTCAGGTCAGACACAGTCATCAGCTCGTCCTCCGCATCGATACTCTCGCCGGGCGAGGCGTTGAACTGGGTTACGACCCCTGCGAAAGGGGCGGTAAGGACGCTGTGAGATGCCTCGCGGTGGTAGTCGGAGTCCGCGCCTGCGGTGAGCTTATGAATCTCCGGGTGGGTCATCCCGAAGCGGTGCAGCTTCTCCTCGGCCTGAGCGGCCTCTGCCTTCTGTCTTTCAGTTTCGGCGAGGGCGTTTCGGTACTCGGCTTCGCGTCGTTGAAGCTCGGCTTTCGCGACTGCCCCGAGATCGACGAGGGAGCGCGCCCGCTCAAGCGCCCTCTTGGCGACATCTGTCTCGGAGTCACTCCTTTCGATCGCGGCAAGCGCCGCGACATATTGTCCCACAGCCTCTCCGAGCTCCACGTTGTCGTAGCGCAGCAGAGGCTGCCCGGCCCGGACCCGGTCGCCCAGGCGCACAAACACCTCTTCAATCCGTCCCCGTGCGAGCGGGCGGATATGAGCCACCCGCGTCTGGTTTGCCTGGATGCTGCCGGTCGCTTCGATCATCCGTTGAGCAGCACGGGTTTGAACCTGCGCCACCTTGAACTCGAACTTTGCCTGGGCTTCAGGATGGAGCGTCACAATCGAGCCTTCGGCTACATGACTCTCCTTGCCGCGTTCGGATTCCTCGGCGTGTTTTTGCGCGGGTTCTCTGCCAGCCGTGCTGCGCCCGAGGTAGAAAGCAGCGGCCAAGGCGCCGACTATCAGTAGAAGCATTACGATCTGTTTGATTCTGGTCATGTTCAGACTCCCGTTACTTCACCGGCGCGCCGGTGGCCCGCTCCAGCTCGACCGCCGCCACATATGCGTCGCGCAGCAGCTCGGTATAGGCCCGTTGCGTTTCGATCAGACGGCGCTGTTCGTTGATGACGTCGAGCAGGCGCAATTCGCCGAGTTCGTATGCGCCACGGACAACACGGATGTTCTGCTGTGATTGCCCGATCACCCCGGTGTCGAAAAGCTGGAGAGCGCGCCTGGCGGCAGCCAGACGGCTTAAGGCCGCCATCACTTCCTGCCGAACGACTCGTTCAAGCGACTCCCGCTCGAGTCGAGCCGCCCGTTGCCGGGCAATGGCCGCTTCGATGTTTCCCTGGTTTCGGTTGGCGAGTGGGAGCAGAATCGAGATGCCCCCGGTGATGACGTTGTCCTTGTCCCTGAGCGGGACCACGTCCCCGCCCTGCTGCGAGAAACCGAACTGATCGAAGCGCGACTGCACATGGGAGTAGCCTCCCCGTGCCACAAGGTCGGGAGTTGCGCCGGACCTCGCAAGCTGAAGCTCGGACTCCGCCAGTTCTTCCTGTATACGGGCGGCGGCGAGATCTGGCCGCCGAGAAAGCGCAATTTCGACGGCGTTCTCAAGTTCGGGCAACTCCGTAGGCTTCTCGAGAGAGCCTGATAAACGGAGGTCGTCGTCAAGCGGAAGGCCGGCGAGAAGCTTCGTTTCGAGCAGGGACCGTTCCACCTGGCTCGCAAACAGCAAACGGTCGGAGCCAATCCGGTTCACCTCGACCTGAAGGAGACCCTGTTCCAGTGGGGCGCCCTCGCCGGCTTCAGCCCGTGCCTTGGCCAAATTGAAACCCTGCTCCGTCAATTGAAGCAGCTCCTCGGCGTTTTGAAGGTTTCGAACAGCCGCCAAGGCTTCGGCGTACCTGATTCTCACCTCGGAGGCCAAGAGCCGTTCCCGATTTGCCACTTCGCTTTGCGCCAACTCGACGCCCCATTGGGCAACGTCGATGCGGCGTTCCCTCTTCCCGCCCAGCTCAAAGGTATGCGAGTAGCCGACGGACACCTCGCGCTCTCCAGAACTGTTGAGGGCATCGCCGTTCGCGACTGAAATGTCTATGGCTGGGTTGGGTCCGAATCCCGCCTGCCGTAGGAGGCCTTGAGCTTCGGCCAGGCGTTGCCGGGCCGCGAGCAGCTGCGCGTTCCGTGAAAGCGCAAGCTCGACCATGCGATCCACCGACACGACCCCCCCTGCGGCGCCCGGTTGGGCCCGGAGAGATTGTTCGTCCTGCGCTCGAGACGTTGCTGCTGACGCAATATAAAGCACGGCGAACAGCAGTGTGAACCGGGCGAGACCCCGACTCATGATTCGCATCACTGATCTCCTGATTTTGAAAGAGGTGCTTGTAGAGGCAACCGGCAGTCAGCCGTCACCCTTGCATCCAGGCGGAAAGGGCACGTCTCAACAGCGAAGCGGGCTCGAAGAGGAATTGTTGGCCGCTGGTAACAAGAGAAGCTCGGGGCGAGACGCCAGTGCGGTCAGGCTCGAAGTCTCCGGTGTCAAATCGGACGGGACAAGCGAAGACCAGACTTGATTATCAGCCAGGCAAAGGCGGAGATCTGGCAATTCGGCGGTGGAAAGGAGCGGCAGGTCATTGCAGTTGGAACAGCCGGCAACGCTCCCAACCGAACCCTGACGGGCAGGCGCCTGGGTGTTGGGTAGCGCTGCGCAGCATGATGCCAGCAAACTCTCCAGCTGCAAATGGCCCTGGGAGGAGACACACACGACAGTCACTGCGGGAGTGAGGGCGACCATCAATAAAGCGACTGCTGCGAACGTTGTGCGCAATCCTCTCATCGGCTGTCTCAGTCTATCACAAGTGGCATTCAAGCGATCCGGAGCGTGGCAGCGTATTTCTCTTGCGCCTCTCTCTCCGGGCGGAAGCCTCTTCGAGGCTTGCAGTAGTGTTCGCCTAATCGAGCTTGAGCGATTGGACCTTCAGGGTGTCTCCCTGGCGCTCCCCGGTAACCGTTACGCGAATGTGGTCAGACTTGTCGCTCGCCTTCAGCGCGGCTTCCGCTTTCTGGTTGCCGGCCTCGTCGAGCTTCAGATACGTGCCATCCTGCGTCAACACTCCGAATCCGCTCTTGGCACACGACATGAGACAGCTCCTGGTATGGGAATCGGGATCATCTTTGACTTTGGAAAGACACATCGTATCGATAAGCGGCACGTTCTCCCAGCTGTCGGCGAGAAGAGGCGTTGCTGTAATCGACAAAAACACGGCCAAGAGCATTATTCTGTTCATACTCACCTCCCTAACGGGTTTTTTCGATTGCGAGCGCAGACAGGTATGTCAGGCGCGGCTGGGCGAATGATCGCTCGCCAGCTCCGATCGTGATTCGCTCGCGGTAACTTCCTGCCGATACTCGCTCAGCCGGGCCAGGCTGAAAGCCGCGACGGCCATGACAAGGTCGCGCACAGCGAGATCAAAGAAGACTCCGGTCAACACCAGGTTGATCGAAATTGCGACCAGCCAGGCCGAAGCAATATAGCCGCCAAAACGTGGCGAAGCGAAGAGGATCACGATCCCGACAGCCATCTCGATCACGCCGATTAGTTGCATGAAGGTATTCCCGCTGAACGGAAGGAGGCCTTCGGCAAACGGACTGAGGTACATCGACCAGTTGGTCAACAGGTTGAAGAACTTGTCGAGACCCGCGAGGAATGCCGTGGCGCCAAGAGCGATCCTGAGTGCCCACCAGGTCGTCGCTATCCTTGTATCTAACATGGTTTCTCCTTTTTCGCATTGGAGTCTTTGGGGTGCGAAATGGTTACAGACAAGTTGGCCGAGATTTAGGCGGGTGGCCGCAAACCAGAAACACATCATCGGCTGCCCTCAGCGCGACGTAAGGGAGGACATACAGTATCGCCGATTGTGAGATGTGAGGCTCTGACCCCGCTTATCGAGGCCTCTGCCCCCGGCCAGGGCGGAAGATACGGGGTCGCGTATTGATCTCAAGGAAAGCTTCAGCCTGGCTAAGCACGCCATCGGCGCGTACCTGGACAGCTGCTGCGCCAGGCGGGACGTCGTCAGGGACGCGGATGCGCAGCCGCCAGATTCCAGTCGAGGCCAGTTCGGCGGAAACTACCTGTGCCGGACGGTCTGCCACCAGGACTTCGGGCGTCTCGGCCAGCGGCCGCGGCTTATCCAGAACGGCGCCGACAGGAGCCGGGGGAACCGAGGGGCCCAGGCCTGAGGCTGTCAAGTCGACAAGGGCGCCGGGGCGAACCGGCCTCAGATTTGCCCAGCTTCGCCCGCCTCGCCGCGAGGTGTAAAGAGCGGGAGCATACTCAGCCACCTCCACCTGTTGGTAAGCGCTCCCTTGAGGCGTTCGAATCTCCAGCGCGTACCGGCCTGCGGGGATATCGGGAGGAACGAGGAACTGGATTCCATCCTTCTTCACGAGGCTCGGATACGCCACCCTGCCGTTCAGAAAAACCCGGACACCTCCAATGCCTCCTGGAAGCCCGCCGTCCACAGCCATGGCATCGTCCCACGTGCTTTCGACCAGCGAGAATTCGCGTCCGGATACAGACGCGAATGCGCCTCGGGCCAGACGGGCGCCGTGGTCGGGCAGGTGCGCAACTCCATCTGGGTCAATCTCCGGGAGCCCTAACTTGACGGCCGGAAGAATGTAAGTGGTCAAGATGTTGTAAGGGTCCATGTAGTAGGTGTAAGGCACATTGTAGATATCCGAACGCGCCGTGGTGACGACCGCCAGGTCAAGGTCCGGGATGAGCAGGATGGCTTGTCCACCATAGCCCGAACATAACGTCGTCGGGTAACCCCCTAGATTCTTCGTCCAAAACAAGTACCCGTAGTCGCCAAACCCCCAGCCGGCCGCTCCTGTTCGGACGCGCAGGCGCGCCGCCTCGCCGAGCCATTGGTCCGACACGATCCGCCGGTCCTCCCACCGACCCTCACGCAGAAACAGGAGTCCGAACTTGGCCAGATCGCGAGGCGTGAGCCAGACTTCAGATCCGCCGAAGTAGTAACCCCGCGGGTCTCGGGTCCACGCCACACAGGTCATGCCGAGCGGGTCGAAGAGACGGGATGTGGCGAAGTCGCGTGTGTTGGCGCCGGAGACTTTCGTCAGGATGCCGGAAAGCAGATGCGTGAGGGCAGTGTTGTAGTTGAAAACTTCACCCGGGTCGCTGGTCAGTGAGGATTCAATAGTGAATCGATGCCAATCCGGGCTCGAGAACCACTGGACGGCAATCGCTCCGTTTTCCACCCACTCGAACCCGGCCGTCATGGTAAGCAGGTGCTTGAGAGTAATGTCGTGCTTTCGGGGATCGTCCCCGGGCCGGAAGTACTCGGGGTAGAACTCATCGAGCTTCTGGTCGAGGCCGGTCAGCAAACCTTCATCCAGCGCGACTCCCGTGAGCACCGACAGGATGCTCTTCGACATCGACTTGATGTTGCTGGCCTGACCGGAATAGCTCTCGTGATAGTAGCGCTCGAAGACGAGCCGGCCGTTTCGGACCACCAGTAAGCTGAAGCGTGTCGGACAGGAGATCTCGATGTACCGGGACGCTTGCTCCAACCTGGCCGAGTCCATGCCCTCTTGCCCCGGTGAGGAATACACCCAACCCGTCGTGGGCCACGGAGTGTCGGCCGTGTAGGCCGTGGAGGAACGCGCCAAAAGGGCGTCTTGAGGGTGAGCGCGCGCCGGCGGCCTGGCCGCGCCCACTATCTTGAAGCAGAGCAGCGCCGCAGGCGTTATGACGAGAGCGACCGTAGTCAGACGTCGCTTGCTTCTGAGGATCGTTCTGATCACCGTCAGGCGAGCAGTTTATCACTCACGCCGCTTCTCACAAAGCATCTGCCGAGCGAGTGATATCCGGGGTGTCTCGCTCCCTTGAACGCAGTCGGGGGAATCGTTCGGCTCAGATTACCCGCTCGCTTACACCAACGGCGCGGCGGATCAGGTCCCGCGCTTCATCCACCTTGTCCCAGACATTGCACATCATCGCACCCCGGATCTTGCCGTCTCGCAGATAGTAAATGGTCCCGGTATCGTGTTGCTTCTCCCATTCGGCAACAGTCTTCAGTTGCGAGCTCACCTCGCCGACGGCCTCGTAACCGAACTCGAAAAGGTCCGAGAAGAAATAGGGCATGTAGCTGAAAGGCTCGTACGCCCCGGCCATGTTCTTTCCGGCGTGTTTACCCTGGTTCAGGGCATTGTCCCAGTGCTCGACTCGCGTTTGCTGTCCGAGCGCCTGATAAGGGAACCGGGCATTATCACCGGCCGCATAGATGTCAGGATGCGATGTTTGCAGATACTCGTTGACAATGATGCCGTCATGAGTGCTCAGTCCGGCTTGCTCTGCCAGTTCGACTCGAGGATTGATGCCGATACCGATGATGATCAGGTCGGCTCTCGCTTCTTCGCCGGCACTTGTGCGCACCAGGAACCGTGAATCTTTGCGTTCGATCGCGACCGGTTTCTGGCCCTTCAGTATCGTAATGCCCCGGCTCTGGTAGCGGGTCTCCATGGCCAGTCCCAGATCCTTTGGAAAAACTCGGTCGCATAGATAAGCCGAGGGGTAAATCATAATGACCTTGACGTGGTTCATCGAAAGGGCCGCAGCGACCTCCGATCCAATAAATCCACCGCCGATAACCACAGCGGATTTGCCTTCCGCGGCGGCCTCCCTCGCCTTCTGATAGTCGTCGACGGTTCTGTAGTAAAGAAGCCCGTTTAGCTCACCGCCAGGAATAGAAAGCACTCGAGGCGTACCGCCTGTAGCCAGCAGGAGTTTTCGGAATCCATGGCTTTCCCCCCGGTTGTCGCTGACTGTGCGGTTCTTCAGGTCCAGGGCGACAACTCTCCGGCCCGTGAGAAGCGTCACTCCATTGCCGTCGTAGAAAGCCTCATCGTGGAGGAAGATGTCTTTGACCTCTGCTTTGCCGAACCACAACTTTTTTGACAGGGGCGGGCGATCGTAAGGAAGGTGATTCTCCGCGCCTACGATCGTAATCGAGCCGCTCTGGTCGTGCTCCCGGATCCCTTCAACCGCCGAGGCGCCGGCGAGCCCTCCTCCAATAATCAGGTAGTCGGAACCATGCTTCGCCATGAATAGACCTCCAAAAACGGATCACGGTGCGATTTCTCTCTGCTCCTCACTATTGGATGGTGAAATGAGAGCCTCGGTTACAGAGCCTTCGCCTTTACCCGTCGCAGTCGCGCCCGTTGGCCTACGCTCGATCGTCGATGCTCGACGGATTTGAAAAAAAGGGTTTGGTGGTGCACCGGAAGTCGTCGCCGAGACAATCCGTCTGGCCGCCGAAGTCGGACTCGTCGGATGCACGATCGAGGATTCCACCGATATTGCGTGAGGGACCAGGTCGGAACTGGTCCGACCCGGTCCGACCCCGCTAACTTTTCGACTTTTCGATCCGGCCTGGTATGCCCAGCCAAAGCTCGACGTCCGGTAGACGTCCGTGTCGGCCTGCACACAGCAGTTCAGCGTTGACTTAAGTGCGTCAATGATAGGATTCAGCTGGGAGTATCACGGCGCTGCCTGCCCGAAAAACTGATTTGGCGATTTAGTCTCTGGTTAGCGCTCCCGAGTGAGCCAGCGGTAGGCCACCCAACCGCCAAGCGCGGTTCCCGCCGTTATCCAGACCGGTCTCTTTTTCACTGCACGCCACGCATCCCGCGCCATGTCGTCGCTCGCCCGGTAACGCAGATAATCGGCAGTTTTTTCAAACGACCTGGCGATGGCTCTGCTACGGTCCGGGCCACTGGCTTGCCTGACTCGCCGAGCCAGCACGTCTATCCCCGCGGCAGCGACGCTTGCTGTCGCTGTCCCCCCGGACGCAATCGTCCTCCCGATCGGCGCCACATGGGGCCCGATTTCCTGTAGCAATTCCCCGGCGCGCTCCCAGTTTCGCTTCAGAAGAGACTTTCGCATTCGTACACCTCCTTGTCTCTTGATTTACTTTGTAAGCGATCATGGACAGTTTATTGCTGTATTATACAACTTGCGCCTTCCTTCCACCAGCCGATCGAACTGACGCGAGGTGTCGGTTGGTCGATGGGGGACTGACACCGATGAACGGGGCCGAACGAATATCGAATATCGGGGGGGCAGATCTCACAGATGCGAAAGCAATACCCGTGAGGCTTGACCGCCGGACCGTCAACGTTGACCGGAGATGAGCTGATTGGCCCAATTCAGCACGGTTTCCGCCAACTGGATCGCTTCCTGGAGTTCGTCGGGTGTTAACGGTTCGGCTGGACTCGGATATCGGGCCTCGACCGCGAACCGGGTAAGCGTGATCGATTCACGCACCGGCACGGGAATGGTGCAGCCAGCGCTCTCCAACCCGGCGAAAAGCTCCTCAAGGTCGTGGGTGTAGCGGAACGCGAAACCGAAGCGGAGATAAACAGCTTTGACAGCCTTCTCGACAGCCTGTTGCGCTTGAAAGGCGAGGTCTTCGAGGAATACTCCGGGCAGCGGCGCCTGCCGGGCAACCAAAAGACTACTTCTTGCCCTGGCGAGCCAGGTTTGCGCGGCCTCAATCTGAAGATCGTCAGGCGGCAATATAGAGATTCTTCCCCTCGTCCAACGCCGGTTTGATCACCATCCAAGGGACATCCCGATACTTCCGGACGTCCGATTCTGTAACGACCACTATGTCAATAGCCACTCCAATGCCGGAGAAACTCCTGTAAACGTTTTCCGCAACTCTCCGGCGGTGGCTGCCGTCTTTGACAACGACCAGGATGTCCAGGTCACTGTGGGGCGTCGTCCTGCCGCGCGCGGCGGAGCCGAAGAGCACAATCCGAAGGGGCTGAGCCGCCGCGATGATCCGGCTGACGACCTCGTTCAGCTTTTCCTCGGCAGCACTCATATCTTTGTCCTGCCTGATGTTCCCATAGTTTCGCGCCGCATGACAAGGACAATACGACCGACGCCGTAACCCCTCAGTTTTTTGTTTGGAGTGTGGCAGCAACGAGGAGAGAGGCCGGTGCTT
>JBHGBF010000168.1:0-12474 GCA_041946865.1 Acidobacteriota bacterium
CGTTCCCTGAAGGGGAACAGCAAAGCGGCGTCGCCATGTTGCACTGCCCCTTCAGGGCATGGCGCCGAAGGGACAAAAAGCAACCTCCCTTCCGCGGGCAAAAACGCTTAAGTCAACCGTGCCGCCTTCAGGGGGGCTTTTTCGAACCGCAGTTGACCATTGGGAGCTTACGGTTCGAAAAAGCCCGCCTAAAGCCGGCACTACAAACAAGGGTGAGGGATTACCAGGGCGCCTAGGGGCGCCTGCTCTTCGTTGCCTGTTTTGGGTGGGCCGGTTTATCCTGTTGCTTCGTTCAGTTTTCGGATCGGCGGCAGAATCCTGCTGCCGGCAAGGCCTGGCTAGTGCCGCTCTGGTGGGCAGCGTCGGCGTCGGCCAGCCCGACTCGTTCGCCCTCTGGAAGCCCATCTGGCTCAGCGTCCTGTTTCTGACGACTCTTTTGAAGGAGAATCCTATGTTCATTCGCAAGGCGCGGCTTTGGCTAACCCTCCTGATTCTTGTCTCTGCCGAGGCGCAGGCTGTCCAGTATCAGGCGGCGAAGGATGCCGGCCAAGGAGGGCCGGTCTGGCACTGGCCGGAAGGCAAAAGAGGAGCCGTCAGTCTCAGCTTTGACGACGCGCGCCCGAGCCAGGTGGACAGTGGCGTCCCGCTCCTCGATCGCTATCACGTTCGTGCAACCTTCTTCGTCTCGCCTGATCGACTCGCAGACCGGCTGGAAGTCTGGAAACGGGCGGTTGCGGGAGGTCATGAGATCGGCAACCATTCGTTGGTTCACCCTTGCAGCGGGAACTTCCCGTGGGCCCGCCACAAGGCGCTCGAGAACTACACTCTCGAGCAGATGCGAGCCGAGCTGGCTGCCGCCAATCAACGGATTCGGGAAACCCTGGGTGTTGTTCCCACCAGCTTCGCCTACCCGTGTGGACAGACCTTCGTCGGCCGGGGAACCAATCTGAAAAGCTACGTTCCGCTGGTGGCTGAGACGTTCAAAGCCAGCCGGCTGTGGCTGGGAGAGTCGTCCAACGACCCTTCTTTCTGCGACATGGCCCAGATTCTGAGCGTTCCGTCTGACGATGTGGATTTCGACCATTTGAAACCGACCATCGAACAGGCCATGAAGAATGGCCAATGGCTGGTCCTCGCAGGCCACGACATTGCGGAATCCGGACCGCGCCAGGTTACCCGGCTGAAGATGCTGGAGGAGCTGTGCCGGTATGTGTCTGACCCTCGCAATGGCATCTGGATCGACACGATCGATCGTGTCGCGTCCTACATCCTGGCCCAGCGGGCGGAGCCGAAGGCAGAAGCGCAGAGACCGGCGGGGGCTCGAGACAACGCCGCAACGGCCTCACCCGGGCGCCGGCTTGTGGAGTTGAGCGAGGTGAATCCGAGGATCGTTCAGGATCTCAGATACGCGACCCCGAACAATTTTCTGAAGACCGCCGTCTACACCGACACTCGTTGCCGGCTTCTTCCCAGCCTGGCCGCCAAGCTCAACCGGGCCCAGCAGGCGCTCGAGAAGGAAGGCTTGGGGTTGAAGGTCTACGATTGCTATCGCCCGCCGAGCGTTCAGAAAAAGATGTGGGCGCTGGTTCCTGATGAGCGCTATGTCGCCAATCCGAACGCCGGCGGCTCAAACCACAACCGCGGCGCAGCAGTAGATCTGACTCTGGTTGACGGCAGCGGTCATGAGTTGGAGATGCCCACGGGATTTGATGCCTTTACGCCCGAGGCGGCGCATTACAGCCAGGCGGTCGCGCCTGAAAAGCGCGCTCATCGCATGTTGCTCAGGCAGCTGATGGAGCAGGTCGGGCTGGAGGCCATGGAGACCGAATGGTGGCACTACCAGCTGCCCGGCGCCAAGAGCCTGCCGATCGTGGAGTGAAGAGCAACATTGTCGTCTTACGAAGCGGCGGCGTTGAAAAAGGGTCGTCCACTGCCTCGGCGGACCCCTACTTCGCGGAGAACCTGTAGATCGTCGTGGTCTGGTATTTGGCCCCGGGCTTCAGGGTGGTCGACGGGAAGTCGGGGTGGTTAGGCGAGTCCGGAAAATGTTGGGTTTCCAGGCACAAGCCGTAACGATGCTCGTAGACCCTGCCCTTTTTCCCTTTGATGGTGCCATCAAGAAAATTACCGCTGTAGAACTGAATCCCCGGCTCAGTGGTCAGGACTTCCAACACCCGCCCCGTCTTTGGCTCCGAAAGTCGGGCGGCAAGCCGCGGAGCGGCGCCGCTTCCATTGATGACCCAATTGTGGTCGTAGCCTTTGCCGAAGATCAGCTGCTCGTATTTGTCGTTGATCCTCACGCCGATAGCCTTCGGCTGCCGGAAGTCGAGCGGCGTGCCGGCGACCGGGCGCAACTCCCCGGTCGGGATCAAGCCGGCGTTGACGGGGGTGAACCGATCGGCATTAATCATCAACTCGTGCCCGAGAATGTCTCCACCCGCATTACCTAGCAGGTTGAAGTAGGAGTGATTAGTGAGATTCACGACTGTTGGTTTATCCGTCGTTGCCAGGTAATCAATCCTGATCTCGTTCTTATTGTTCAAAGTGAAAGTCACCGCGACATCCAGATTGCCCGGATAGCCCTCTTCACCGTCTTGACTCAGGTAATGCATCTGAACCGCGACCTCATCCGCGGCTTTGACCTCTTGCGCGTCCCAGAGTTTCTTGTTGAACCCGGCAATGCCGCCGTGCAAATGGTTCTCGCCGTCGTTTTGAGCCAGCTTGTATTCCTTCCCGTCAAGGCTGAATCGGCCCTTGGCGATCCTGTTTCCGTATCGCCCGACCGTGACGCCCAAGTAAGCCTTATCCTCCAGATACCCGGCCGCGGTGTCGTAACCCAGGACCACATCGGCTTTTTGGCCGAACCGGTCGGAGACCTGAACGGAGACGATCGTGGCTCCCCAATTCGTCAGGGTCACTACCATGCCGTGATCATTCGTCAGCGTGTAAAGATCAATCGGTTGATTGCCTTGGGTCTTTCCGAAAACACTTTTCTCAATTTTCATCGTGCCCTCAACATGGACAGTAGTTATGGCGGCCAAAAACCAGCTGAGAATCAGCGAGACAGTCCTGCGCTCCATCCAGACCTCCTTGCCAATGCCCTGCGCTCGCCTTTTTATATCCTGGCCCCCCTTCAGTTCGCAAGCGCAGCGGTCTTAACCAAGCCGCAGTGTTTCTAAACACAGCGCAGCATTTTTGCGGAGCGCGTCGGGTGCATGAAGTTGGCATTCTTCGATGATTCCGAAGGCAACATGCTGGCGTTAATGAGTGAGCGAGGAAGAAATCGTAAAGACCAGCGTCGGATCGAGCGGGTAACGGCCAAAATCGGCCCCGTAGATCGCGAGCCCACCGGGGAGTGCCGCGTCGACCTCCAGCCGAATCGTGATCCGGCCCTGTGTGGCAGCCTCTCTGACGACTTCCCGCGGAACGGATGCCGAGACCAGATAGCCGTATGATCCCGCTTCCCGCAGGCGTTTGTCCTTCTTCTGCGCGTGCCACGACAGGATTCCGCGATGATCGGCCGGATCATCCGGCAGTTCGAAGGCCCCCACCGATTTCCCGCCGACCAGAATTCGGACCGCGCTTGGAAACTCTTTTTCATCCGTCATCGGGTAGGCGTTCGGATTCAAGCTCGGATCGTGCGTCCCCTTGCCCCGCATGAAGTCCCCTTGCTGCTTGCCGGCGTCCGGGCGATCTTTGCCGAACAGTTGCTTGGCGGACAACTCGGCTCGGAATACGAGGTTTTCGACCGCACCGGCATCCAGGCCCGTCGGCCACGGGACCGTGTACTCGAAATAGCCGGAACCAGCTCCGTTCACCTTCAATCCATCAAGCACGTTCCACTGTTTCAGGGACCAACTGGCCGACGAGAACGATGCCGGGGCAAACGTCACAGTCCTGACAGTCTTCCCGTCAAGCATGCGCGCCACATTCGGATTGTCAACTGCCTCGCCCCTAATTCGAAAAGTCGTGAAGTTGCGATGAAGGATCGAACCGGAGGCATCTTCCAGGAAAAAGGCCAGGACCGCGAGGCCTGGTTGGTCCGGCAGCTTGATCTGTAAAGGATCGAGCGATTCGGCTGACCAGGGCTTGAACGGAAGCCGCCGGGTCGACTCCGAGTATTGACGGCGGCGACCGAGATCGTCCCATCCGTAGAGCTCCGTCCGCAAGATCATCGTGGTACCCGGTTCTCCGTCGGTCATGAACGACGCCACCAGCGGGACGGTCACCACGGCGCCCGGCTTGACGTCGCTGCAAAGCGGCAGATCAGCCAGGACATAGCAAGGCGAGTGGAGGTCCCGCAGGCTCATGCCGGAAACAATCTCCCCCAGCCCGGTATCCTTCTTCGAGCGGTCGAAACGGTAGTAACCGTTCCACTCATTGATCACGTCGTGGTGCTCCGTGTAAAGCCATCCGCAGATCTTCGGGCGCCGGCGGAACTCGTTCATCATGACGTGATAATCCCAGCTCCAATCCACATCGCCCGTGCTCCCCTCGTAGCCCCAGACGTTGCCGCACTCGCTGTTAAGCAGCGGTTGGTCGCCCTGTTTCCGCCCCCCAATGAAGTTCCAGTCCGACCCGGGAGAGGTCTTGCTCGTTACTTCATCGAGATGCTCCCGCCAGCGGTAACCGGGCAGGTACTGGTGCCAACTGTTAATGTCGGTGCTGACATGGTCATAGTTACAGGGAGAGTTGTCCTCCACCAGCCGTGTCGGATCGAGAGTCTTTGCCAGCCGGTACATGGAATCGACCCATTGCTGGGTCTCCGGGGTATATCCCTTGTTCTTCGTCTTCAGGCCCCAGGTCTCGTTGAAAACCACCCACGAGAAAATGGCGGGGTGGTTATAGTCGCGGTCGATCATCCCGCGCAAGGCAGTTTCGACGTCGGCGCGCATCTCGGCGTCCGGCTCTGCCCAGCTGTTCGGCACGTCGGCCATCAACAGCACTCCCAAGCGGTCGGCCCAGTACAGCTTGCGGGGAACGTCGATCTTGACGTGAAGCCGGAGGCCGTTCAGGCCTATCCGCCGGGCGCGCAGGATTTCATCCCGCATGAACTCGTCCGTCGGGAAGGTGTAGAAGCCTTCGGGGTGATAGGACTGGTCGAGCGCCAGTTGCAGGTAGATGGGCCGATTGTTGAGCGCGATGTAAGGGGAGCCGGACCCGGGAAGGCGGACGACGCTGATCTTGCGCATTCCGAAGTAGACGCTCAGCTCGTCAGTGGCGCCGCTGCCCGGCTCCAAACGGGCTTTGACTTCGTACAGGAAAGGATCGGCCAACGACCAGAGCCGGGGATTCGGAATTGTAATCGTGAAACGGGCCTCTATTTGCCCCTGCGCAATCGCCTGCTCCGCTTGCGGCAAGCCGCCGGTCGTGAAGAGCAGGCGGAAGCGGAGATCCGACGGAGCCGGCTTATCCAGGCCCATCCTGACTTCAACCTTCCCCGCATCAATATCGGGAAGGAAGTGCAGGGAGTCAATGTAGGTTTCAGGCCGGCCCTCCAGGTAAACGGTCTGCCAGATACCGCGGGCGTTCCCGTATCCCTGTTTCCCCTCGAGCTTGAAGGCCCGAGCTTCGTCGTCCACTCGCAACACGAGCTGCTGTTCCTGGCCGAACCGGACGTTCGGCGTCAATTCAAACTCAAAGGGCGTGTAGCCGCCCTGGTGCGTCCCTACGGGCTTGCCATCCAACCAGCCGGTCGTGAGCCAATCGCAAGCGCCGACGACGAGGAAAACCCTTCGTCCTTTCCAGCCTTCCGGCACTGTGACTTTCCGGGCGTACCAGCCCACGCTCGCCTCGTCAGCAACACCGGAGAGGGGAGAGCCCCAGGGGAACGGCACCTGGATCTGCTGCAAAAACGGCCCCTGCCCGGTCGGCCACCTTGACTGCTCGCCGGTTTTCTCCTTATCGAAGGCGAAAGACCAGGGGCCGTTCAGGTTGATCCAGTCGGCGCGCTGGAAATCTGGCCGTGGGTGCTCCGGCAGAGGTATGGCCGAATCGGCGGCCCAGGCGGCGACCGGCAGGCAGATGACAAACGCCACGCACAAGCTGATTTTGCTATGCATACGGCGGCTAGTGTAACCCAGCCGAGCCCCCGGCGTGCCGTGTCCAGACTTTTTACTTTTCGCACGCGGGGCGGGCGGGCTTACTCCCTCTCGATTCCGACAACGCGAAGTGGGGAAGGGGCAAGGTAGACGGTGACCGGCTTTGACCAGCCTTTGTGCGACTGCGAGTGGGTCTGAAGGGCCACCGCGAGGTAGTCCCCTCCTTCGGTCCGGGGCACCAGCAGCTCGGGCGTCGCCACGACCTCCTGTGCTCCCAGCGGCTTCATCGCGCCGGTCCGGTTTTCAAAAGACGACCACTGGTATTCGTATGAGTCGGCCTTCCCGAGGCCATATGTCTCTCCCAGGTTGCTGAAGCGCAGCGTCGAACGGGCGCTGCGGGAGGCCAGTTCGAAATCAGCCAGCGGGCTCATTCGGGTCAGGTAGTGCCGGACGATCTTGTCGCGTCTTTTGATCAGCGTCTGGATCAGGTATTCCTCCGCTGCCGGGTCTTTGAGCTCGCCCGTCTTCACAATGGCGCGGACCATGTCATCCGTGAACCGGGCGATTATTTTGCAAGCCCAGAACGCATCCTCGTTCTGCATGTTCTGAAACGCCGGATTCGGGTACTCGGGCCGCCACTGCTCGGGCCGGAAGTAGTCCGCCTCGAAGCGGCCGATGGAGGGATTGTCCGGATAGTCGATGTAGCGCCAGCGTCGATCCCAGATTCCCAAAGAAAGGGTGGCCTTAAGAATGGGACTCCACTCCAGCATGTACTCGTTCCCGGCCCGACGGCTCTGGATCCGGACACTGCCGCTTCCGAGACAGGAGCCGAAGTCAAACAGGTGGTGGCGAACGTACCCCAGTTCGCCTTGCTTGATGAAAGTGTCCTTGGTGTTGATGCTCCGCGAATCGTCGTGATTCAGCCAGGCGGCGAACAACCGAAGGCCGCGCAATTCACGGCGATTCTCGTGGGGGAAGACATCATTGGGATCGTCCGATCGTGTCCCCCAGTACTTGAAAGGCCCGACAATTGCGCCTTCGAGCCGGTAGCTCGCGACCACCTGGACGGTCCCCTCGGCATCGACCGAAACCTTCTCGAAGATCCGGTCAACGTCGTCTTCCGTCCAGTTGCGCTTTAGCCCGTTCTCGTCGGTGATGATTGCCTTGGGGCCAATGGTCACGTCTTCGCGTCGGATCCTCACCAGGTAGTTTTCAGGCACGTTGTAGCCGAAAGCGTAGAAAAACCTGGTGCATATCACCTCGGTTGAGGTGGCGAGCTGCGGATAGCCCTTCGGATCAAACTTGATGAAGTACAGGTCACCTTTCGCGTCACGAACTCTGAACCCGGGGGTGATCCCCTGCGTCTTGCCGCCTTCGATGACCCACGGCTTCGACAGGTCGGGTCCGAACCGGCCGGCCGGGCCTTTCACCAGTTCTTCGATCGTCATGAGGCGGCGGCTCATCCGGTTGGTGAACCACGAGGAATCAGGGACTTCACCGAGGGTGTTGATGTTCTCCGCCCGCGGCACGGGGTTCTCTGGCTTGTGGCCGAAGGTGTTTTCCAGAAAGTCCACATACGCGCTCAGCTCGTCGACTGTGGCCGGTTGCGTAATCGGCTGTCGGTCATTGTCCTGCCAGATCGGGTCGTCTTTGCGGAACTTCTGTCCTTGGGCTGCCGAGCAAAGCACCAGGAGGACGACAGGCAGCCCCAAACGATGCTTGTGCTTGATCATGTCTTCCTCCTAAAAGGCCGGTCCGAATTTGAAGAAAAAGCGGGTACCTTCCCGGCTTCGTCCTACGTCAAACCTCATCACGACCGCCTTGGGAGTTTTCAGCCGCAGACCGCCGCCGAAGCTCTTTTGCAGATGCTCGAAGCTGAATCCCGAACGGTCGCCGAACACCTTCCCGGTGTCATAGAAGGCGGCAAACTCTATAGCCGGCGACGCTTCCCAGCGATATTCGCTCGAGAAGTACAGGATCCTCTTGTCCCGAAAGCGGAATTCCCGGAAGCCACGGAGGCTTTCGCTGCCCCCCAGGGTCGGCATCATGTAGAAGGGCACTTGGGCGCCGGCGTCCGGAATATCGGCCGATCCATACAGCTGCAAGGCGAGCGTGCGCTGCTCAGAAAACAGCGGGATGAACTGACGGATATCGACCGCCAGCCGGTTGAAATCGTAAGCGCCTCCAAACCGCTCATCCAACCGGGAGATATAGAGGCCGACCATGCCGCCTTTGTGCGGATTTCCCGGGCGGTCGCGGTAGTCGAGCATCACGGCCCCGCTGACATCGAAAAAATCAGGCTGTGTCACGAGGCCGGGCGCCGAGACGTCGGAGAACAGGTCCTGGGTATTCGGGAAGCGCCGGTCGGTTCCGGGGTCGATGTTCACCTGAAGATATCCGGCCCGGATTCCGGCGCCCAGCCACCGGTTGATCTGCCAGCCTCCGACCACGTCATAGGACATGTCTTCCAGTCTGTAGTCTGTCCGGTCCTCTCGCCTCGAGTCAGGGCCGATGCCGAAGAAATCTTCCTGCGGGTAATTGCGGTAATTCAAGTCGGCATAGGCAAAAAAACCGGCTTCTTTGGGCTGCATCTCATCGAACTGGCCCGCCGCTCCGGCGCCGACCGGTTCCAGACTGAAGATCTGTCCCCTTCTCTGGATCTGACCGAACTGAAAGCTGTATGTCTGGTATCCCCGGAAGGACCAGGCGGCCGAAGCCTGAAGATCAAGGGGTGAACCGCCCAGGCTCGGCTTCCAGTAACGGACACCGGGAGCAAACCCCGAGCCGGTGCTGAGAGTGGCAAAGCGAGGGTAGAAGTTTCTGTAATTGAAGTTGAGTATTTCCCGCAAGCCTCCCTTTTCAAGCCAGAGCATGCGGCTCTCAAAGCCGCTTAGCTTTCCGGGCGTCACCCTGGACCTCTTTTCCTCCCGTAACCTCGCCCACAACTCCTGACGCGAAAGCTCGCTTTCGTCAATTGGAGGCGGAGTGCCCTGGGCGAGCGGGGCGGCAAGAACCAGGGAGCCGATCACAGACAGCACCAGTAGCTTCGGAACTTGAGGTTTCATAGCCGTAGCTCTGAAGTGAGTTGACTTTGACCGATGATACACGAGTTAGCAAACGGGATTAAAGAAGCCTTGCCCTCCTGGGATAGAATAGCCGTACTGTGAATCCTTACCTGAATCGTGTGATGATCCAGCCGCCTGACCAGTTCTTCGGCCGGCGGAAGGAGGTTTCGCGCGTTCTTTCCCGGGTCGGCGGCCAGCGGCCGCAGAGCGTTTCGATTGTCGGTGAGCGTCGGATCGGCAAATCCTCGCTGCTTTTTCATTTGACCTGGCCCGAGGTTCGCAAACGCTACCTGGCCCAGGATGATGGTCTCCTGGTGGTGTTCTTTGATCTGCAGCAGCTTCATGACCTTCCGCCGGAGGAGTTTCTGCTGCTTCTGTGCGACCGGATTGCGAAAACGGCAGGCGGGGTGAGCCTGGGGACGGGTGGCGGCTACCAGGAGTTTCAGACAATCCTCGAACAGCTGGCGGCAAGCGGCCGGCGACTGGTGCTGCTGTTTGACGAGTTTGACGCGATTACCTCGAACCCCCTTTTCAGGAAGGAGTTCTACTCGTTTCTCCGGTCGATGGCCAATAACCATGCCGTCTCCTATGTGACTTCCTCCCGGGTCGAGCTTCAGACTCTCTGTCATTCCACAGAGATTGCCGACTCCCCCTTCTTTAATATTTTCAGCAATCTCCACCTGCGTCCCTTCGAACGTGCCGAGGCCCTGGATCTGATCACTATCCCCTCACGCCAGGCAGGGCGCCCGCTTGAAGCCTATGCGGATCAGATCATCGAAATGGCAGGGTATCTGCCGTTCTATCTGCAAATAGCCTGCAGCGCCTGTTTTGACTGCTTGGAGGAGGACCCCGATCAGCCACTGAGCCGGAGCGCCGTCGAGGCGCGTTTTTTGGAGGAGGCGGCCCCCCATTTCGAGTATCTGGTCGATCACCTGGGGGAAGACCAGATTCGGGTCTTGATGGCAGTTGGAAGCGGAGACCAGCCGCGCATAGAGGACATGGCGACCGCGCGCCGGCTTCTGCGGGATGGCTACCTGTCGGAGACCGGCAAGGAGCAGTATGCGGTCGCCTCGAGGCTTTTTGCCGGCTATCTGCGGGAGCGTTCGGCCGTGGAGAAGGGCCGGAAAAGCGGCCCGCCCGGCGGGTCAGGCAGCCGGATCCTGCGGGCCGGAGATCGGCTCGAGCAGTACGAAGTGTTGAGCAAGATCGACGAAGGCGGAATGGGCTACGTCTACCAGGCTCGCGACTCGGTCCTCGGCCGGAAAGTAGCTATGAAGATCATCCGGCCGGAGTTGCTCAACACCGAGACGCTCCGGCGGCGCTTCCTTCAGGAAGCCCGGCTGGCCGCCCGTCTGAGTCACCCTGCGATCACGTCCGTTTTCGAATTGATCGAGCATGAGGAACTGGTGGTCCTGATCATGGAGTGGCTTGAAGGCAAAACCCTGAAACAGAAGATCCGCGAGGAAGGCCGGATCCACTGGAAACAGCTGGTGCGCTGGGTAAGCCAGGCAGCGGCCGGTCTTGAGGCCGCCCACCGGCAGGGAATCATTCATCGGGACATCAAATCGGCCAATCTTTTCATCACTCCCGCAGAGCAGTTGAAAATTCTTGATTTCGGGCTCGCCAAGAACGTCGCCCCGATCTCCGCTACGGCTCTCACCCATGAGCTGAGCGCCACCGGGACGGTTATCGGGACCATTGACTACATGTCACCCGAGCAAGCCTGTGCCGAACGGGTGGACCATCGTACCGACCTGTTTTCCCTGGGAGTGGTCTGTTTCGAGGCGCTGACCGGAGCGCTTCCTTTTCACCGCAACAGCACGGCCGCCGTGGTCGATGCCATCCTGAACCAGCCGGCGCCGGATCTGGCGCTGTACGAGGTCGAGGGGGCGGAACGAGTCGAACCCATCCTGAACCGGCTGTTGGAGAAAAACCCCGCTCGACGCTACCAGTCGGCCGCGCAGCTGGAAAAGGACCTGAACGAGCTATTGAGACCGCGACGGTTCGGGTGGTTCCGGTCATAACGGGATACCGGCAAAGGGCTCTTGGCCTACGACGCCCTCAGCTTCTCCAGCCTTTTCTCGGCGTCGCGGATCTCTTTGCTGATTGCGGGGAGGGCTTGCTCTTTAGTCGCGGCCCGAAAAGACTCGATAGCGCGACGCCGGTCTCCCTGAGATTCGTGAATCAGCCCTTTGTAATACTCGCAAAGCGGCTGGGTCTCTTTCTCGCATCGGGGGGCCGCGAGAGCCTTTTCAAAGGCTGCCAGCGCCTGGTCATAATTGCGCAAGCGGTAATGAGACCTTCCTATACGCCACCATACCTCGCCCGGCTCAAGTCCTTTTGTCTTGGAAGGCAGGGTTTGCAGCAGGTTCTCGTACACCTTCAAGGCCGTTCTGGGGTCGTTCTTCTCGTATATGGCGGCCAGATTCAGATCCAAGAGAAAGTTTTCCGGGAACATCCGCCTCAGCCTTTCGAGGACGTCTGCAGCCTCTGCCGCAAGCTCCCTTTTCCCCTTCCACGCCTTCATGAGACCAAGAAGCAGCAAGGCATCGTAGCGGCGATACTGGCCTTTGGACGCGACCTCGCTCAACCGTGCAAACGCGCGCCGTTCGTCCCCTCGAATCCTCAGAAGGAAGGCGAACAAGCGCAGACTCCAGGGCAGATTATCGGTCGCAAAGTCATAGGCTGCCAAGCTGATCTTGGCATCAACCAGGCTGGGGTCCAACTCCAGGGCCTGCTCATGGATACGCTTGGCCCGTCTGCCGTAGCTTGAAGCCGCCCTGTCCTGCTTCAGGATGACCAACGCCTCGGCGGCAAGATTCTCGTAAGCCAGCCCTTGAAAGTAGAGGGCACGCGCGTCGTTGGGATTTCGGCTCAGGAGCTCCTCGCATTTCCCCAACAACGCGTCGTTCGCAGCGTGGAAACGCCGGGCGGCAGCCTCAATCGGCTTGCGAGTACGCGCCTTCACAAAGGGTGAAGGTGTCGAATAATCATCAACCGCGAAGTTGCTCGATTCGAAGAGCAACTGATTCCAGGCGAGAATAGAGGTCATTCCGTAGCCTACCGGGCTGTCAGGATGATCGTTCTTCGCTTTCAGAAAAATCTCGCCTGCCTTGGAATACTGAAGCCGGTAGATCGCTTCCTGTCCCTGCAGGATCATCTGGGGCGACGGGTGATCTTGAGCCAAAGCGATGGTGCGGCAAAGCAGGGCCGGCAAGCACAGCCAGATGAGGAAAGGGAATCGGTTCATAGGGAGTCCCTCGTATTCTGATATAAACTGCACGCGAGCGAAAGCGAAAAGCCCGGAAGATGGTAACCCCTCAGTTTTTTGTTCGGAGTGTGGCAGCAACGAGGAGAGAGGCCGGTGC
>JBHGBF010000169.1:0-24423 GCA_041946865.1 Acidobacteriota bacterium
GATACAGCCACACAGCAGCGGTTCCTGTTGATTCATCTGTATACTTTCGCCAAAGTCCGATGTGACAGCTGCGCTGTCACTCTGTCAGTTCACCTTGGGTTTCGGATTGGGTTTCATCGCGGCCTGCAGCTTTTCGAGTTTCTCGGCATTTGCGGACAGGATCTCAGGGCTCACGACCTTGCCGATAAACTCTACGTGGAAGGTCCAGGCCTGCTCGATCTTGCCGCTTTCCGGGCTCCGGTACCAGGCTTTCTCCCAGAGCTTCTTGTTGTTGAGATCCCAGGTGACGATCTGTCCAGCCTGATAGCTCTTTCGGGTCGGGGCGACATCCAGGTCCTGAATGGGATCATCGGGATCCAGAGACTGAAGAATCAGGATCTTCCCGTCGGCGACCTGGTTCTTGCATTCCGGGTCAGAGTAGAAAGGGATATCGGCATAGAGAACTCGGTGAGGCAGAGCGGGCAATTCATCGGTCTTGCCCGGGTTCGGATCGAAATTCGCTTGCATGGTCACTCCTCTTAGAGACTTTGCATTCTAACATAGCACGGTTTGCGCGCTCCGAAGGCTCGCGAACGCAGCTCTCGCCAAGGCCTGCAACTTTGTAGGGCGACGGGCGGGTGGGTTTGTCAGGGTGAATGAAACTCCATGCACCTGCCTTGACGTTAGAGAAGAAAACATGCTAGAAAGAACCTCTTTACAGGTGCAGTAGGAGTAGTTTGTGATCAATCCGGATTGGACATTGCCAGTAGCGTCTCTCATCTTTCTTATTACTCTTTTTGCCCTCAATAAACTGCTGTTTCAACCGCTTCTCCAGGTCCTGGACATCCGCCGGGAACGCACCAGCGAGATGAGGCAGAAGGCTCAGAAAGAGCTGGAATACCAACAGGCGCTTTTGGAGGAGTATACGTCCCGGATTAAGCAGGAAAAACAGGCGGGTTATCGGTTGGCCGACAGCTTGCGGGCGGCGGCTCTGCAGGAAAGGCAAAAAACGCTGGCCCAGGCCCGCGCCGACGCTGAGCAGGTGCTCAAGCAGGCCAAAGAGGAAATCCGGGTAGAAGCGGCGAAAGCCCGGCAACGGCTGCAACAGGAGTCCGAAGAAGTCGCGCGGCTGATCACCGCACGGGTCTTGCAGCGCACCTGATTCTCGCTCGGCTAGTGTGTCAGGAACCGGGCGGATTCCAGACAAGCATGAAGCATCGCACTCTTAGATTGGTACTCACCCTTGTGGCTCTATCTGCCGTTGCAGCCTTTTCCTGCCTCATGCCCCTGAGCGCTCTCGCTGCCGAAGAGGGGCACCAGGAAGGGTGGGGGTGGATTGAGACCGTGGGCCGGTGGGTCAACCTGCTCATCCTTTCTGGCGTGATACTCTACTTTGTCCGCACCCCGGCCCGGCGGTTCTTTGCTGGACGCGCGACTTCTATCGCGGACGAGATTCGGTCCTCGGCCGAGGCTTACGAAAAAGCGTGTTCGGAGCGGGCGGCCCTCGAAGAGCGGGTCGCTAATATCGACCGCGAGCTGGCGACCATACGGGAGGAAGCGGAGAAGCAGGCCAACCTGGAACGCGAACGAGTCCGTGACCAGGCCCGGAAAGATGCCGAGCGACTGCTGGAGAATGCGCGCCGGGAGATCGAAAACGAAACGCGCGCCGCCCAAAAGGAGTTGAAGGAGTACGCAGCCGAGCTGGCGGTCGCCCTGGCCGAGGCTCGAATCGGCCGCGAAATCCGGCCGCAGGATGAACGCAAGGTGGTCGATCGGTTCTTCATCACCCTCGGAGAGAGAACCCACGGAACGAAGGGGTGAAGGCGTGAACGGACGAAGGGGCGAAGGGGCGAAGGGACGAAGGGGTGAAGGGGTGAAGGGATAATGACATCAGCGGTGGCACGCAAATATGCTCGGGCTCTGGCCGACGTCGGATTGGAAGAGGGGCGGGCCGATCAGCTTCTGACCGAGCTCCGGGCTGTCCAGCGGTTATTGGCCGAGTACCCCGACTTACGGAAGACGCTTATCAATCCGGCCCTGCCTTTTAACCGCAAGCGTACTATCCTTGAAGTGATAGCTCCGCGGATTCCGGTCAGCCAGACAACGCATAACTTTTTGCTGGTTCTCTTGAAGGCCGCCAGGCTGGCGCAATTCGACCAGGTCTTGGAAGCGTATGAAATCGCGCTTGACGAGAGCCGGGGAGTTGTGCGGGGAATCGTCTCATCCGCCAGGGTGCTGGACCAGTTGACCCAGGCAAGACTGGAGAGCTTGTTGGCAGACCGGACCGGGAAGCTGGTCCGACTGCGCTACGTCGAGGACGCGTCCCTGATTGGCGGGGTGAAAGTGCAGATCGGCTCGACGATCTTTGACGGTTCCATCCGGGCGCAACTTCAGCAGATAAAAGAGCAACTGAAGGCGGAATGACAAAACAGGAGTAGAAGTCAAGAGTCAGAAGAAAGAGGCTTCTGACTCCTGACTCTTTCGGGAGCGGGTGAATGGCGATAAAAGCAGAAGAGATCAGCAAGATCATCAGAGAACAAATCAGGGATTTCGATACGGGGGTCGTCGTCAGCGAAATCGGCACGGTTATCTCGACTGGTGACGGGATTGCGCGGGTTCACGGGCTTGAAAAATGCATGGCTCTGGAGCTGCTTGAGTTTCCGCACGACGTTTACGGTCTGGCCTTGAATCTGGAAGAGGATAACGTCGGTGTGGTTCTTTTCGGCGAGTTTCATCTGGTCAAGGAAGGCGACACGGTCAAGCGGACCCGTCGCATCATGCAGGTTCCCGTGGGGGAGGCGATGCTCGGACGCGTCGTCGATGCCCTGGGTCGGCCGGTCGACGGGAAAGGGCCGATTCACACCAGTCACTTCAACCCTGTCGAGCGGGTCGCCCCCGGCGTCATCGATCGGCAGCCGGTTCGTGAACCGCTTCAGACCGGCATCAAGGCCATTGACTCGATGGTCCCGATCGGTCGCGGCCAGCGCGAACTGATCATCGGCGATCGCCAGACCGGCAAGAGCGCCATTGCCCTAGATACCGTGATCAACCAGAAAGACACCGACGTCGTTTGCATCTACGTAGCGATCGGTCAGAAGCGGTCGACTATTGCCCGGGTCGTCAAGACGCTGACCGATCACGAGGTCATGGACAAGACGGTCGTGGTTTCCGCCGCATCATCGGACCCGGCCACCATGCAATACCTGGCGCCTTACGCCGGTTGCGCCATGGGCGAGTTCTTTCGTGATCGAGGCGGCCATGTGCTGATCATCTACGACGACCTGTCGAAGCACGCTGCGGCTTACCGCGAGATTTCCCTCCTCCTGAGGCGGCCACCCGGGCGCGAAGCGTTTCCGGGAGACGTCTTCTACCTCCACAGCCGGCTGCTTGAACGGGCGGCGAAGCTCAGTGATGAGTATGGCGGGGGAAGCCTCACCGCGCTCCCGGTGATCGAAACGCAGGCGGGCGATATCTCCGCCTATATTCCGACCAACGTCATTTCGATTACCGACGGTCAGATTTTTCTCGAGACCGACCTGTTCCATTCCGGAATCCGTCCGGCCATCAACGTCGGCTACTCCGTCAGCCGGGTCGGCGGCTCCGCCCAGATCAAGGCGATGAAGCAGGTCGCGGGCACTCTCCGGCTGGAGCTTGCTCAGTACCGGGAACTGGCCGCGTTTGCTCAGTTCGGCTCGGATCTCGATAAAGCGACCCAGCGCCAGCTGGCCCGCGGCGCCCGTCTCACCGAGCTGCTGAAGCAGCCGCAGTATCAGCCCTTGCCCGTCGAGTTCCAGATCGTGCTGATTTTCGCGGGTACGAATGGCTTCCTGGACGACCTTGATCTCACCGAAATCAGGCCTTTTGAAGACGGGCTCCGGAGTTTTATGGAAGGGCCGGGCAGCTCGGTGTTGCAGAACATCAGGCAGAAGCGGGTGCTCGACGAGGCACTGCGCACCAGGCTGCGTGACGCAATCGCCGACTTCAAGACGCGGTTCAAAGAGGAGAAAGTAGCGTAAGCCGATAAGACTATGCCAGGCGAGAATCTTATAGATCTGAGGCGACGCGTCCGGTCGGTCAAGAATATCCGGCAGATCACCCGGGCGATGAAGTTCGTATCGGCCTCCAAGCTGCGGCGGGCACAGGACCGGATTTTTTCAGCCCGTCCTTATGCCAACCGCATGCTCGCGGTTCTCAATTCGATTGCGACCCGCGTGGATCCGGCCTCTCACCCGCTTCTCGCTGAGCGGGACAACCAGCGAATCATGCTGGTTGTCATAACCAGCGACAAAGGGCTGTGCGGCGCTTTCAACGCCAACATAGTGAGGGCCGCTGTGCGGTACATCGAAAGCGATGCCGCCAACCAGCGGTTGACGCTCGCCCTCCTCGGCAGGAAAGGCGTGGACTGGTTTGCCAAGAGACCGTGGCCGATCAAGCACCAGTACGTGAATATCACCAGCAGTGTCAGCTATTCCTACGCCCAGGAAATCGCGAACGCCATCGTCGATTACTACGTGAAGAGCGAGTTGGATTCGGTCCAGCTGGTGTACAACGAATTCAAGTCGGTCATCCAGCAGCGACTCGTCATCGAGCCGCTGTTGCCGATACGCAGGCTGGAACCGAAGGGCCGGGAAGTGTTTCTCGACTATATTTACGAGCAGCCGGCGCCCGTCATTTTCGATCGCCTGCTGCCCAAGCACGTCGAGACCCAGGTTTTCCGGGCCATGCTTGAATCGGAGGCAGCCGAGCATGGGGCGCGGATGACGGCCATGGATTCGGCCACCAGAAACGCCGAAGAGATGATCGGGACTTTGACCTTGCGGATGAACCGTATGCGTCAAGCCTCGATTACCAAGGAGCTCATCGAGATCGTCAGCGGGGCAGAAGCTCTGACCGGCTGATTCTGCAGATCCTTTACAATGCCGGGCTCTCCGGGGTCCGGCTGCCGGGCTCGGGAGAGCCCGCCACGATAAGCCATAACAGGAGCGAGACAATGCAAGAAGTGGTCGGAAAAGTGTTGCAGGTCGTGGGACCTACGATCGATGTTCAGTTCGATTCTGACCATGTGCCGTCGATTTACAATGCGATCAAGGTCACAGGCGACGGGTTCGAAACGCCGGTCCCCATCGCCCTCACCCTGGAGGTCGCGCAGCATTTGGGTGAGGGCGTGGTGAGGTGCGTCTCAATGGAGCCGACTGACGGTGTCATCCGGGGGATGAAGGCCATCGATACGGGCGCCCCGATTTCGGTTCCCGTCGGACGCGAGACGCTGGGACGCGTGATCAATGTCCTCGGAGAGCCGGTTGACAAAAAGGGTCCCGTCAATGCTCAAAAACATTATCCCATCCACAGGCCTGCGCCCAGCTTCGAGGACCAGAGCACCGAGACCGAAATGCTGGAGACCGGCATCAAGGTCATCGACCTGATCGAACCGTTCTCGCGCGGCGGGAAGATCGGGTTGTTCGGCGGCGCCGGCGTCGGCAAGACCGTCATCATTATGGAGTTGATTAACCGGATCGCCACCCAGCACGGGGGGTTCTCGGTTTTCGCCGGCGTGGGCGAGAGGACCCGCGAAGGAAACGACCTCTGGCTCGAGATGAATGAATCCGGCGTCATCAGCAAAGCGGCGCTGGTCTACGGGCAGATGACCGAGCCGCCCGGAGCGCGACTCCGGGTCGGGCTGACCGGTCTGACCGTCGCTGAGTACTTCCGCGACGAAGAGGGCCAAGATGTTCTCCTGTTCATCGATAACATCTTCCGGTTCACACAGGCGGGCTCGGAGGTGTCGGCGCTGCTGGGCCGGATGCCCTCGGCCGTAGGCTACCAGCCTAATCTGGCGACCGAGATGGGTGAGCTTCAAGAACGAATCACCACGACCAGGAAAGGGTCGATTACCTCGATCCAGGCCATTTACGTCCCGGCCGACGATTACACCGATCCCGCTCCGGCCACGACTTTTGCGCACTTGGATGCCACCACCAATCTTGAGCGCAAGATTATGGAGCAGGGGATCTACCCGGCGGTCGACCCCTTGGCCTCTACCAGCCGTATTCTTGACCCCCGGGTCATCGGTGAAGAGCACTACAGCGTAGCGCGGACCGTTCAGGGCATCCTCCAGCGTTATCGAGAGCTGCAGGACATAATCGCCATTCTCGGCATCGACGAGCTATCCGAAGAAGACAAACTGACCGTTTCCCGCGCCCGCAAGATTCAGAAATTCTTCTCACAGCCCTTCTTCGTGGCCGAGCAGTTTACCGGCCTGAAGGGTAAGTACGTGCCGATTGCAGATACGGTCCGCGGGTTCAAGGAGCTGGCCGAAGGGAAACATGACGACGTCCCGGAGCAGGCGTTCTTCATGGTCGGCGGGATCGAGGAGGCCCTGGAAAAGGCCCGGAAACTGCAAGAAGAGGCGGCCGCGTAAGAGTTTTTTGTAGCCGCGAACCCAACACGAACTAACACGAACAAAAGCCGAACCAAGAGCTTGTGCTCCTGTTAGTTCGTGTTGGTTCGTGGCTGCAAAAAGACGACAATGGATCAATATGCCGGAACCGTTACCTAAATCAATCCATCTTGAAATAGTCACACCCGACCGGTTCTTTTTCAGAGGCGAGGTTGAAGGAGTTACAGTTCCGGCCGTGACGGGCTACCTCGGTATACTGCCCGGACACGCGCCGCTCTTGTCGGAGCTGCGCGTTGGAATCATCACTTACCGGACTACGGCAGACGAAGTGCGGCTGTTCTGCAGCTGGGGTTTCGTCGAGGTCTTGCCCGACCGGGTCTCGGTCCTGGCCGAGATCATCGAGAAGCCTGAGGAGATCGACGTGCCGCGCGCCCGGCAGAAGAAAGAAGAGGCCGAAAAGCTGCTCCGTTCAAAAAGCCCCGATGTCGACTACGCGCAGGCGATGATCTCGCTGGAGAAAGCGACGACCCGCCTGGAAGTCGCGGGGAGCAGAAGCTGATTTCGCAAGCGGCGGAGGGTCTGGTATAATCCTTTCCTGCCGCCTTCTTCGTTGCTGGGGGATGGTGTAACGGCAACACTCGTGGCTCTGGACCACGCTATCGGGGTTCGAATCCCTGTCCCCCAGCCAATTCTCCCGCAGCGCCTCTGTTTCGTCCGCCAAGGCCCATCTTTTGCTTTGGAACGTCACCGCCTGTCTTGCCCGGTTGGCGGCCTTGTGAACCGATGGGCCCGGAGGGTAATCTAAGCGGGTAACAAAGACGGAGCGGACGCAAGGTGGTTCTGATGAAAAAGCACTGGTTGTTGCTCATGATCACGGTCGGGCTGGTCTCCGGGCTTCTTTACGCCAAGGATTTTTGGGAAAAGCCTTACCGGCAATGGTCGGCCAAGGACTGTGCTCGAATGCTCTCCGACTCGCCCTGGGCGCGCTCAATGACTCTCGCCACGCAGACCTCCGACGACAAGAAGGGCTATCGTGAAGACCGGCAAGGGCTCGGCGGTGCCGGCCGCGGCAGCACGCCGATGGGAAGTGAAGGCGTAAGTCCCCGGGATGTGACCGACCGCTCGCGAGGCTACGGCATGGACACCGGTTCAGGTGTCTCCGGGGCCAAGGAACTGTACGATCAGTACGTGGTCCGCTTCTTCAGTGCCCCGATGATTCGCCAGGCCTACGTTCGCGCCCTGCAGATCGACACGAAGTACGATTCGATGTCCCCGGAGATGAAGCAGGCTTTCGACGCGAAGATGGAGCGCGCGTTGAACATCAGCTTCCCGGACCAGATCGTCGTGTCGTTGACATTCGAGACCAACAACCGCGAGCTGGCTATGGAAGTCAACCGCCAGCTGAACCAGGTCACCAAAGAGCAGCTCAAGCAAAAGGTCTACCTTATTACCGACCGGCTTGGCCGCATCGACCTCATGGATTATGCTCCCCCGTCGCCTGACGGCACCGGCGCCAAGTTCATCTTCCCTCGCAACGTCCAGGGCGGCCCGGTCCTGACCAGTGAGGACAAGGAGGTCCGGTTTGAGCTGTTTGTTCCTGGAACCGAGATGACGTCCAAGAAGGGCGAACCACACAAGGTCTTCGTGGAATGGAAGGTCGCGAAGATGCGTGTGGGCGAGCAGCTGTTTTACTAGCCTGACAGTTGACAGAGGATAAAACCTTGCCTTTCAAGATCGTAGCCTTTGGCGAGATTCTGTGGGATCTGCTGCCCGAAGGACGGACCCTGGGGGGAGCGCCGTTTAATTTCGCGTACCGGGTCAACTCCCTCGGCGATACCGCCTTCCCGATCAGCCGGCTGGGCCGCGACGCGCTCGGCCGCGAAGCCTGTAACCTGGTCACGTCCTTCGGCATCGATCCCTCCTGTCTGCAGTGGGACGATTCCTTTCCGACCGGTACCGTCCAGGTTTCTTTCGATGCCTGCAACAACCCCGACTTCGTGATTGTTCCATCGGTCGCTTACGACTTCATCGAAAGTACTTTGCCGCTCGAGCAAATCGTCCAGTCCGCTGACTGCCTGTGTTTCGGCACCTTGATACAACGATCCGAGGTGTCTCGGAATACGCTTTATCGGCTGCTACGCAACGCCGCTTTCTGCCGCAAGCTGCTCGACGTCAACCTGCGCAAGAACTGCTTCACGCCGGAAACGGTCAGACGGTCGATCGAAGCGGCCGATATCGTGAAGCTCAACGAGAAAGAAGCATTCGCAGTGGGCGAGATGCTCGGCCTGCCCGCACTTGCCCTTCCACGACTGGTTTCAGAGATGGCCAAGAGAAGCGGGCTGGAGGCTGTTGTTGTCACTCTGGGCGATAAAGGCGTCTTAGCGGCCTCTCGCGGGGGCGAGCAGCTGATCTACGTTCCGGGCTTTCGGGTGGCTGTCGTCGATTCAGTCGGGTCGGGCGACGCGTTTTCCGCCGGCTTTATCCATCGGCTGCTTCGCGCGGCAACCCTTGAGGAAGCGTGCGCCTTCGGAAACCTGATGGGGGCGGCGACGGCCACAAAACGCGGGGGGACGGCGCCGATCTCCAGGGATGAAATCACACGCCTTGGGGAGCAAAGCCACGTCGAGAGGATCGTCGACCCTGAGCTGGAAAAGTTCTGGAGAGGATGGGCTCAATAAACTAAGTCTACGAAAAAGCCTATCCGGTCGTGGAAGCCTGTTTTGCACCAAAATAAATCGCCATTCGACCGACCTGGCGGAAAGGACTAGTCTATGCCCTGGATACTGCTGCTTTTTGTCGTCCCTCTCATTCTTGCGACGGTGACAATCGGGAAAGACAACGACCCGGCCTCCCTTATCATCGCCATGGAGCGTGCCGCTCTGGATCGCTCGGACAAGGGAGACCCGAACGGTTTTCTGGAGATCTCCAGTCCGGACGTCACCTACTTCGACCCGTTTCTCGACAAACCGATTCGCGGTCTCGACGCCTTGCGGACCTATTACCGTGGGTTCCCAAGCGACGAGCCCGCCTCCGGCGAAATGCACAACGTCGAAGTCCAGGTGTCGGGAGATGTGGCGGTGCTGACATTCAACTACACCGTCAAACTCGAAAAGAGCGGGCAAGTCAATCGCTGGAACACTACCGAAGTGTACCGACGCACGAAGGACGGCTGGCGGATCATCCACACCCATTGGTCGTTTAATAAACCCGTGCTCGCCGGCTGAAGGGAGCGGAGGGGCGGAGGGGCGGAGGGAAGGATGAAGGATGAAGGATGAAGGGAAGGCCAAACAGAGCCGCAAGCGGAGCGCTTTCCAGCGGACCGTCGGCGGACGGGGAGCGCGTCGGGTGCGCGGAAGGACGAAGGATGAAGCGAGAGCGCCACGGAGCCGCGAGTGTAGCGCTTTCCAGCGGACCGTCGGCCCGAAAGGAACGACATGAGGATAGTGCTGGTTGATCCGCCAGGCGTCAGGCGGGGCCTTAATACCGGCTACGGATACCTCTGCGCGGCGCTCAAGAAAGAAGGGCACATTGTCGAGGTGATCGATTTTGCCAACCGGCCAGGTGAGGCGAAAAAGAGAATGCAGCAGGCGCGGGGAAGTGACCTGATCGGCTTCTCGATCAAGTCATCGACCCTGAACAAGACACTCCAACTGGCAAGGATGACCCATGGCGAGAGACTGATAGCAGGCGGTCCTCACATAGCCCTCGACGGAAAACGTTTCATGGAAGAAAACCCGCAATTTGACCTCTGCGTGATGGGCGAGGGGGAAGAGGCAGTCGTCAGCATAGCGAGAGGGGATGATTACCGGGCGATCGACGGAACTCTGTTCAGAGATAACAGCAGAGTCACGGGGACCGGGTGCAGGCGATGGATCGAGAATCTCGATGATCTCCCGTTCCCCGAGTACAGCTGCTTTGACTCGGTCCGGGAAAAACGGACGATACAGAACTACCCGATCGTGACCAGCAGGGGCTGTCCGTATCGCTGCACCTTTTGCAGCGTCCCTCAGGTCACGGGAAGGCGGTGGAGGGCCAGAAGTCCGGAGAATGTGGTGGCTGAATTGCTGCAGGCCAAGGACCGATACGGCAGCAGGGAATTCAAGGTTCTCGACGACAACTTTACCCTTGACGTAGCGCGGGCAAAGGACATCTGCCGGCTTCTGCTGGGGAAGAGGACGGACATGACCTGGTCTTGCGCTAACGGGATAAGGGCAGACCGCGTCGACGAAGAGCTGCTCGGACTCATGCGGGCTAGCGGATGCGAGTCGATTTCCATCGGGATTGAAAGCGCTGATCCTGCCGTTTTGTCGCAGACCAGGAAGGGCGAAGAACTCGAGCACATCAGAAGAACTGTTGAACTGGCCCGGAAGAAGGGGATCCGCGTTCAGGGCTTCTTCATCATAGGCCTCACGGGCAGCACCTACGAGAGCGACAAAAGGTCCCTCGAATTTGCCAAGGCGGTCGGGCTCGACGAGGCCTCATGGGGGCTGCTGGTGCCTTACCCGGGTACGGAGCTCTGGGATCAATTCCGTAGCGATCGGAGCGTGCGCTTCCTGAGAGACTGGAAAGAAGGGTTTCACCTGGGCGCGAATCCAAAACCGGTTTTTGAGACGAGAGACTACCCCGCGTGGAAGAAGCTGAAGGCCTATTATCTGTTTAACCTGAGAACACGCCGGAGAAAGCAGGCGCCGAAAGCCATAGGGAGAATCGTCAAGAACTTGCTTGTCGGCAAATGACCAGTCCGTCCTCCGGCTGCCACAGCCAACGGCAATACCTCTTGCAAGGCTGGAAATAGGCCGGCACGGGGCTGGAGACCGCCTACCTCTTGCGCTGATAGGTGGCTCTCATGAACTGATGCCACTGGCCGTCGTCACCCAACGCCCGGGAGGTCAGCGTCCGCTCGTCGTCGCTTTTGATCTCGATGATGTCGTGATACTTTGCCGTTTTCGCCGGATCGGACATCCCGGGACCCTCGGTCTCGAGAGTCAGCACCTTTTCATTGGTGTCGAGCGTGCCGTTGTACGTGAACATCGAAGTCATCATCGATCCGATAAAGCTCCCCACGAAGCGTTTCTTGAGCGGATCGTAGCCGAGCGTCATAATCGTGGCCGCAGGCCCGCAGCCCGGCATATCGCCCTGTCCCTCCGCTATCGTCCAGAGCCCCCCTAGAGACCGGACGCTCTCCGTGCCGGTTGCCTTCACCGGCGGCTGGCCCGGCGCCATCGTCGCTTCGATTTCGTACGTCCAGTTACCCACCAGCTTTTCCAGCCAGCGGTGTTCTTTCTGAGGCTCAGCCTTCGCCATCGTTTCCTGTTGCGTATTGCCTGTCTCCATAGTCTTTCTCCCTTCTGATGCGGAAATCGTCTCCTCGCTGGTTAAAGACCGAGTGGCCAAGAGTAAGTCGAACGGAAAGCGCACGAATCGACACCCAGAAAGAACGTGCACCGGCGTCGGCCTTGCTGATATTTTAGCGCTCAAGCTCCGCCGGCGGGAAATCGGAGAATTTCAACCAACGAAAGCGCGATCAGCTTCAGCGCGGACGGCGCGCTCACATTGCATGCTGAAGCGGACAGCATGCAGGGTGCGCCCAAGCGCAGCCTCGAAGCCCAAGATCAGAACCTTCTTTCGATTCGTTACACCTTCTGAGGGCTTACCATCTCCCAAAGTTTTAGGTTGACAATGGGCGGGCAATTTCACCCCCTGATTTGGTGCCTGGTGGGTAAGATCCGCCGGCAAGGCGAGCCGGCATGCGACGAACTGGTGACCACCTCGTTGTTGAGCAAGCGGATTTATGCCAGGTGTCTGGTGAAGGTGGCGGCGGCTAGTGTCAAAGGAGGAAGAATGAAACCACAGTCGGCCTTTGTGACAGACAGTCTCGAAGAGCGGATCAAGACCTTGATGGCGCCGTCTGAGCTCAGGCTCTCAAGCCGACTCCAGCGAGTTGTGCTATGGACTTTGGTGGAAATACACACAACTGTAAAACAAACTTCGGCCTTGGCTTTTCGCCCCCTCCCGGGCAATGGCATTCACTTAAGGGAGAACGATCCGTCCCCACGAGCCAAGAGCAGGGTGGCAAGGTCTATGAGATCTCCGACAAAGGCGTCGTGCCGCCGAAAGTTCTCACCCAGACCATACCGAGCTACACTGAAGAGGCGCGCCTGGGAGGCGTGGAGGGGGACGTGGTGCTGCGATGCATCATCAGGACAACCGGTCGAGTAACGGATTGCCAGGTCGTTCAGTCGCCGGGCTCCGGTCTGGCTGAAGTGTCAATCAAAGAAATCCAGGACAACTGGAGGTTCAGTCCCGCAACTGTCGACGGCAAACCGGTCGATTTGCGAGCGAAGATTGAACTGACCTTCAATTTGCGTCTCCGTGACGGTGAGCTGCCTGTGTCTGAGGCGGAAGGACTGGCGATCGAAAGAGTCGAGTTGATTGGTCTGAAGGAAGAGCCTGCTGCCAGCGTCCGAGCCCTCCTCCAAATGCAGGAGTCGAGCAGGTTCCAGAAATCGGCTTTCGAGTCCGATGTCAACCGACTAAGAGAAAAGTTCAAATCGGTGAGCTGGGAGGTCAGCAAGGGGAGTTCAGGCGGCGTGGTAGTCAAGTATCGCTTTGACAGGCGGTGATTGGCGCACTGGAGGGGCACTTTAGGCAACGGGGCCGGGAGCGGGGCTTTTCTGCCCTGGGGCTTCAAGTCCAGGCGGTAAGGCCGGCCACCCTGTCAGCCGCCCAGCCTCTTCTCGATTCGCTCGAGCATTTCACGGCCGGCTCGAGCTTCGCGCAGGACTTGGTTCGGCTGGCTGCTGTCGCCTGCCAGCTCCAGGATCAGTGGTCCGTTGAAATTCTGTTCCGCCAGCCGGCCCATCAGGAGCTGCCAGTTGATTTGTCCCTGTCCCGGGGGCAGATGATCGTCCCTGCCGCCGTGATTGTCGTGGACGTGGAGCATTCTCAGCCGGTTGCCGATCTGCCGGGGCAGATCATAGATATCTCCGGCGAGATTCGCGTGCCCGGTGTCCAGGCAGACGCCGAGCTGGTCGCCATCGAGCTGGGCGATCACGCCAAGCAGGTCGGTTGTTGGCCCCAGCGAGAGATGGGGCAGCATGTTCTCCACGACCATCATCACGTCGAGCTGGCGACACCGCTCCTGAATCGTTCTCAGGCTGTCCCCGGCCCGTTTCAATCGGCCCCGATGCTGTTCGCCGTCGGTGCGGTCCAGGTGGTCCGGGCCTGGATGTACGATCAGGTGGCCGGCGCGCAAGCCGGCGGCCGCCTCGACGACTCCCAACATCTCATGCACAGCTCGCTGGCGCTGTCCCTCGTCCGCGGACGTAATGTCCAGGTGTTCTGCCAGCGGGGCGTGAAAAGAAAACGGTAACAGATCAAGCTCCGGAAGGAGCCGCGCAAGTCGCTTCAATTCCTCGGGATTCCGGAAATCAAAGTGGCCGGGGGAGGACGAGATTTCGAGCAGCGAAAAACCGCTTTCACGGACGGGCGCCAGCACTTCAAATATGCTCGTCCGGTAGAAGCAACCTGTTGAAAGGCCGACAGGCCAATTGGTCATGGCACTTCCTGTAGATCAACGATTTTCTCACGGCGGCCAGGTCGTCTCCTTCCCCGGGTCCGCAGTCGAAGGGTCGGTTGCCGTTGTTTCGGCCGAAGTCTTCAACCTGGTCTATTCCGGTATAAAACAAGCCGCTGAACAAACGGGTGTAAAAGTCAGCCCTGACCCCCGGTTCATACTCCTCCCAGGGCGGGACCCAGCCGAAGTCCCGTTCGTATTTGGAGCGGATCAGGCCGGATATGTGGCGCGGATGCCAGCCCAGGGCCAGCATGACGTGCGTCAAGACCCTGATGTAAGCGGGCTTCAGCAGCAGGTCGTTGGGGTGGTTGAGGACGTGACGGGCGCAGGAGGGCAGCGGATCCAGCGGTGTGCGATCGTAGGTATCAGGCCAGCTCTCCGGCGGATCGTGTTCTTGAGAGTAGAACCAGTCGTGAAAGCGTTTGAGGCTGGAACCGCGGTATGACTCCACAAGAACCTCCGTAGCCTCCGCCTGATCGGGGATCTGCACCGAGGCGCGCTGGGCCAGTTCCGAAACCAGGCCGGCGTCCTGCATCACCCGAAGGCCGTCGCTGACCTGCATCTCGTGGAGCGGGATGAAGAAGAGGGGTGGGATTCTCGCCGCCAGCTCAGGCGCCGTCGCCACTCCCTGTTCCCAATGCTTCCGGTAGGCGGTGAAGGGGATGCGAACCATGCGGGTGTACAGAGGATCCCCGAATGCCGAAGTGTCAATCGAGATCATTTCCCGACCGCGCAAGCCGGGTGCAACTTCAACCGCAGTGATTTCGACCGGGATCTGACATCGTTCCTTGGTTTCGGCTTTGATGCCGTGGCCGAGGTATTCGATGACGAGGCCCAGGCCGGCGAAAGCCAGGCCCATTTCCTCGGACACCGGTTCCTCCATGGGCGGGTGTCGTTGCGCGTACAGCTGCCTGACGCGGCGCGATAGGCGGCCGAACGCTTTGATCGTCCTGAAGGCCCTGGTATGGCGCGGTATCCGCCACATGAAATGGTGGCCGCGTCCGCCAATCAGGTGCAGCGGGGAGATGCCGGAGCGCAGGAGTATCTTTTGAGTTGCGAGGGCCACCGGCTGCTGGATCTCGAACGTCCTGTCCAAGTCCAGGTAAGGTTCGGCGGGAAAATCGAAATTGACATACTCGATATCGATGTCGACGATCAGCGACTCGCGGTCCCAGAGGGAACGAGCGACGTCGACCCCTTGGTCGAGGTAATACTGAAGCTGGTTCGGGGTCTTCAGTTGGAGATTGCTGTAGAGCGGATGATCCGATCTGGAGAGATAGACACACGTCGCCTCTTCGAGCGAAAACCCCCCAAGAAACTCGGTCAGTCGTGAGACGACTTCCGGGTTCCGATAATAGTCCTTGACGAGCATTCTATGGCAGCGAGAATCAATCCCTCACCCAATTGTATAACGACAGGTGTGAGGAGGGAGTAAGCGAGGCAGGGCAGTCTACGCCTTGCTCTTTCGAACCAGCCATTCGCTGCGCAGGATTCCATACTGCTCGACGTCGAGGTACTCGCCCCATTTGAAAATGTGCTTGCGGAGGCATCCCTCGCGCGTCATGCCGATTTTCTGCAGGACCCGTCCGGATGCGACGTTGCGGCTGAAGTGGTGAGCCCAGACACGATTGAGCTCCAGGACCTCGAAAGCGTACCGAAGCACTTCCTCCGCCGCTTCCGAACAGTAACCTCTGTTCCAGTAGGGGACCCCAATCCAGTAGCCGATCTCGGCATGTGAATGGTGGCGGTTTATGCCGAGACCGAGCGCACCGCACAGCTCTCTGATCTCCTTCACGACAACCGCAAACGTCACCGCCACTCCCTTCTGAAAGTCGACCTGCCGCTCCGTAATCCAGCGTTCGGCGAAGCCCCGCTCATAGGGATGAGGGATAAGGAGCGTGTTGTACGCTATTTCCCGCTCGCCCGCCAGCCGTTTCACGTCCGGAGCATCAGTCAGAAAAAACTGCCTGAGCAGCAGCCTGTCTGTCGTCAAAATGGGATGGTTCATACGTGCCGACAGCTTTCCCTGGTGGGTATTCGGGACACCTGCGCCTCAGGGTCAGCTTGGAGGTCTGGTCAGAGACTCAAGGTAAACCGAGCGGCCTCCCACAATCGTCCTGATGACCTTAATGTCCTTTATCTTAACGGGATCGACCTTCATCGGATTGTCGGAGAGGACGGTGATGTCCGCCAGGTGGCCGACCGCCAGACTTCCGAGCAGGGATTCGGCGAACATCGCGTAGGCGTTGGATCGCGTATAGCAGGTGAGCGCTTCCTCTGCCGAGATCTTCTGTTCGGGGAGCCAGCCCTCCGGGTGCTTTCCGTCCAGAGTCTGCCGAGTGACTGCGGCATAGACCCCAAGCAACGGATCAAGCGGCGCCACCGGCCAGTCACTTCCGAAGGCGAGCGTTGTCCCTTTGTCGAGCAGTGAGCGGAAGGCGTAGGTCGTTTTGAGCCGTTCCGGGCCGATGCGCTTGGCCGCCCAGCGACCGTCGTCTATCAGATGGTAGGGCTGCATCGAGGCAATGACGCCCAATTTGTGAAAACGATCAATCGACTGTGGCGCCAGGTGCTGTGCGTGTTCGATGCGAAATCGCCGATCCTTCTTGCTGCCGTCCTTCGATTCCACGTACTCATAGATATCGAGCAACTCCTCATTGGCTCGGTCTCCGATCGCATGGACGGCGATCTGAAGCCCGGCGGTATCCGCTTTCTCGATGAGCCTCTTCATGTTCCCTTCCGGGAACCACGTGGCGGCCGGCAAACCAGTCGATTTGGGGGCGTCAAGGTAGGGCTTGTAGAACCAGGCGGTTGTGCTGCCCAGTGAGCCATCCATGAAACCCTTCACTCCGCCGGTCCGCAGATAGTCATTCACATTTTTCCTCACCGGACGAACGCTCGAGGGCTTGTCGATATCGGGGAGGGGGGTGAAAGCGTAAATGCGGACCGTCAAGTTGCCTGCCTCGAACACGTCTTGAAAAAGTGTCAGATCATCCCGGGAGCACATCGCATTAACTGACGTGACCCCCAGGCGTCCGGCTTCCTTGACGGCAGCCAGAAGGGCCCTCGTACGTTCCGCCTCGGAGGGCTCAGGGATAAGCCGGGCCACCAGGTCCATGGCGGCGTCCCGAAGCAATCCTGTCGGTTCTCCCTTATCGTTGCGGACGATTTCGCCGCCTTTCGGATCGGGTGTGTTGCGGGTGATTTTGGCCAGCCGCAGAGCGTAACTGTTGGCGAGGGCCATGTGGCCATCCAGCCGGTCGACAAAGACAGGAGTATCCGGAGTCACCGGGTCAATCAGGTGCCGGGTGGGCAGGCGCTGCGACGGCCAGGACTCATGATCCCAATTGCCTCCGGTTATCCAGGCGCCCTTCAAAATCTCCCGGGCCCGCTCCCCGATCAGCCGGGCCAACTCGGTCTCGTCCTTCGCCTGGCGCAGGTCGATGCCGAGCAGGCTGAAACCGCCTTCAACAAAATGGGTGTGGCCGTCGATGAAGCCCGGCAAAGCGAATCGGCCCCGGAGGTCAATAACCTCGGTCTTGGCCCCTTTGAGTGACGCGATTTCATCACTGGTTCCCAGCGCCGCGATCCGGCCGCCTGAAATTGCGATCGCCTGAACCCGCGGAAGGCTTGGATTGGCCGTCCAGAAATCGCCGTTGGTCAATATCAGATCGGCAGGCATATTCACCTTCTGCGTAGTACAGGTTGTGACGAACAAGAGCGCCACGATCAGGATGGATCTCAACTGTGACATAGCACGAATATTACACGAGATTTTTGAGTTAACATTACGAATCAAGCGGACAGGGTGACAAGCGGACAGGGTGAAGGGGCCTGCGGAGCTCGTGCCGAGCCGCTTCAGTCGCTGGGCAAGGGTGTTGAAAAAGGGTGGAGGATGGCCTCCTCCCCGCTCGCAGTTGCGCCTTCAGGGGCGCGCGCGGCTTTGTCAGAGCCGTCCAGCTGCGGCCGTCTGTTACCTTGTCACAAGAAGGGGGCCATGAATCTGTTAGATGCGATCGCGCTGGCGGGTTTCTTCCTGGGCGTTCTCCTTCATTTGTTTCTTTTGTCGGCGTTCTTGAAGCGACGTCGCAAGTCCACTTTCGAACTGGTCCTGCTGTTTTTGATCGGCGCGCTGCTGGTCTGGTTTTCCGGGAACTTTCTGGCGGTCTTGATGCGAGCGATGGAGCAGGCCCGGCTCGCCGGTGTCCTGCGCGCCGTGAACGCCGTGACCTTTGTGACGCTCGGTCTGCTCCCGCCTCTTTTATTCCACACGCACTGGATCTATTATCGCAAACGTCACTCGCCGGCGCCCTGGGAACGTAAGCTCATCTGGCTGCTTCTGGGTGTGCTGTATCTCGCGCTGGCGGGCCTGCCGCTGGCGGTCCGCCGGATTCTGGCGGCCCCTCCGACTGATCCGTTGCGGGGGTTGTTCCCTTTCGACCTCGGGTTCCTGGTATTGCTCTCGCTGGCCTACTATGGTTCTGCCTTTATCGGCTATCGGATCGTCACTTATCCTCGAAGTTCGGTTGAACGGGCTGTTTTTCGTGGTCTGGCGCTGATTTTCGCCTTCATCCCGCTCTACAACGTGCTGGTGGTGAGTGCCTCTGAATCTCGCAGCTGGCTGATGTTGGGAGTGTGGCTGGCGTCTTTGCTCCCCAGTTCCCTCATCTGCTACCACATCTACCGTTATCAGTTCCTCGACGTGGATACGACGAGGCCGCTGGCTTCGGCCTTGATGATCCTCCTGACTCTCTCCGTATACATCCTGGCGGTGCGTCTCATAGGAGGATATCTGGAGGGCGAGCTGGGCACGGCCCGCAGCCCCTCGCTGCTTCTCGAAGCGACGCTGCTAGTCGGCATTCTGCTTTTGTTCCCGACTCTCAGCAGGGGCCTGGAGACTCTCGCGGCGCGTCTCTTCAGCGGAGAGATCCGCAAATACCGGGAAATCGGCGAAGTGATCCATCGCACCGCTCCCATCCTCGCCAACCCTGATCTCTACAAAGAGTTTGTTGAAGACCACCTCAAGCACGAGCTGGGGACGAGCCGGGTTCGCATCAACTTGAATCCGGCTGCGTCACCCCAGCTGACAGACCAGGCCTACCCGCTGGTCGCCGCTGACCGGCGACTCGGCTACCTGGAAATCAGCCAACCTCAGACCGATTCGCGAAGCGAGCGAGAAGCCATGCATTTCCTGGCCAACGAGATCGCTGTGGGTCTCGATCGATGCCATTCCCTGGCAACTCAAGTGCGCATGGAGCGAGAGCTGGCCCAGAAGTCCCACATGGAGGAGATCGGCCGCATGGCCGCTGCGGTGGCGCATAATGTCAAGAACCCGCTCAGCTCGATGCGCACTCTCCTGCAACTTCTCCAGGAGGCCGACAACCTCACATCCGATCAGCGGGACGAAGTTCGTATGATGCTCCGTGAGATCGATCGGCTCTCTTCGACGGTGACCAATCTGCTGAAGTTTTCGCGTTTCGAGTCGATCCAGAAAGGCCGGAGCGGCGAATGGCCTGGCGTCTCGCTGTCGGTGCTGGCCGATTCACTTCAGGAAGTGTTCGCCGGCGACCTGCAAGCCAGGAGGATCCGCCTGGACGTCGCCGGCAGTGACCTCACCATTCGGACGGATCCGGAAATACTGACCGATATTCTGAGCAATTTGCTTTTGAACGCTATTGAGGCAAGCCCGGCGGGCGGGACGGTCCGGGTGAGCTTCGAACGAGACGGAGGACAGGCCGAGCTGACCGTAGAGGACGAAGGTCCGGGAATTCCGGAGCAGGTTCGAGGCCGGCTGTTTGAACCGTTTGTCAGCACCAAGAGCCGCGGGACCGGGTTGGGACTGGCCATCGTGAAAAAGAGAGTCGACCAGCTTTCAGGGACGGTCTCGTACGTCAGCCCGGTGAGAGGGCGCGGAACTCGCTTCACGGTCAGGCTTCCGATTCCAGGCGATTATCAGGAGGATCGGACCGATCGGTTGGATCCGAGTCAGAAAGCTCGCACTTATGAAAACACTGATCGTAGATGACGAAGAAACCGCGCGTTACGGAATGCGTCGGACCCTGGATGTCAAGGGACGGGTTTTTGAGGCTGCTACCCTGGCGGCAGCCCGGCGGATTTGCGCAGAAGAAAAACCGGAACTCGTACTGCTCGACCTGAACCTCGGCGTGGAGAACGGGTTTGACCTGCTGACCGAAATCCAGGCGACTCAGGAGCCGGCCCCCAAGGTCATCATTATCACCGCCCACGGCAGCGAGAAGGTGGCGGTTGACGCAATGAAGCGGGGCGCGTTTGACTACCTGGCCAAGCCATTCGACATCGACGAGCTCCGGCTGATTGTCAGAAACGCCGCCCAGCAGATCGAGCTGCAAAAGGAGAACCGGGATCTCAAGCTGGAATTGGCCGCCGCGTCCGGGAGCGGTGACTTGCTCGGAACGAGTCAGACGATTCGACGGGTATTCGGAATGATCGAGAAAATTGCCGAGACTGACGTCACCGTTCTGCTCCTGGGCGAGAGCGGGGTCGGCAAGGAACTGGTGGCGCGCGAGCTGCATCGCCGCAGCCCTCGCGCTGCTCAGCCTTTCGTCACCGTAAACTGCGCGGCTATCCCCGAAAACCTGATGGAGAGCGAGCTGTTCGGACACGAACGGGGTGCGTTCACCGGGGCGGTGCAGAGGCGGACCGGCAAGTTCGAGCAGGCCCAGAAAGGGACTGTCTTCCTTGACGAGATAGGCGATATGGCCGTGGAGACGCAGGCCAAAATACTCCGTGCCCTGGAAGAACGAAGCATTGAACGGGTCGGCGGTAACGAGCCGATCGAAGTGGACGTGCGGATCATCAGCGCCACCAACCGCGACCTGAAGGAAATGGTGAGGAAGGGGGTGTTTCGCGAAGACCTCTACTACCGGCTGGAAGTGGTCCAGATCGATATTCCTCCCCTGCGCGAGCGCAAGGAAGACATTCCGCTTCTCGAGAGCCATTTCCGAAAACTCTTCTCTGCCAGGCACAAGCGGGAGGTCCCGGAAATGACCGCCCCGGCGCTGGCAAGGATCATGCAATTCCCCTTTCCCGGGAATGTCCGCCAGCTGCGTAACCTGATCGAGCGGCTGGTGGTGTTGAATTCGACCGGGAAGATTGAGGAAAAGGACCTGCCCGAGGAGATCAGGTTCTATTTTCCCGAACAGGGCGCCGATACGTCAGAGGCCAAGATCGCCTCGTTTCTTGGAATGGACTTCAAGACCGCCCGAGAAGCGTTTGAGATCCGATACTTGCTGACCAGGCTGCGCGAGCATAACAACAACATCAGCCGCACGGCGCAGGCGATCGGCATCCATAGGCAGAGCCTGCAGCAGAAGATGAAGGAGCTGGGGCTACGCGAGCAGCTGGCCGAGTAGACCTCCTGACGCGTCCGGGGCGCAGGAGCATTCTCCCAAATAGCCGTTTCCCTCACGAATATTCATAAATGCTAAATTTTTCTTTCGTCCTTTTCGAAGAAAGGGGCATCATATCGGCAGAAGAGGGTGCTTCTGCAGTGGGCCTAAAAGGGAGGAGGAGAAGATGTCCAGAAAACCAATATTGCCCTTGTTGCTGTTCTGTTTCAGTTTCCCAGTGGTCGGCCAGAACTTGGGTGATCAATCCTCGGCTGGTTTTACCAATGCTCGTACCTTTGCGAACGTCGATCTTCCTGCTTTACGACCGCCGCTCCGCCTTTTTGAAACCGTGGATCTCAGTGGAGTAACCCAGGCGAACAGTCTCGCCGTTTTCGAGAATCAGTTTCTGGTAGGACAACCGGGGTCCACTCTGACCCCTCTTTCCTACCGGCTGTTCAGTCGGGAGGGGAACTTCATTTGGGAACAGGGTCTGGTAGGCACGTCCGCGAACTTCCGTTACATCCCCGCCTTTTCGAACTCGCTCGTCATCCTCGGAGGGGAGGCAACGACTTCAGTCAAGGCAGTGAACATTGCGACCGGCGCGGTGGTCTGGCAGGACGCGGTCGGCGACACTACCGGCCGGTTTCCGGCGGTGACCGACAATTTCGCGGCGTACGCGGGCGCGAGCAAGATCGTGGTGAGGACGCTTTCCGGTGGTCTTTTCTGGCAGCAGGAAGTGACGACGGCGGCGGCTGCCCTGGCGGTTCGCGACGACTCGCTCTACTTCCTTTCGCTGGATCGGCGTCTTTACGCGATCAATCTGGCGACTGAGGCCGCCAAGTGGGGGCCGCTGGACAATGTGGCTTCCAACGGGGCCAGCCTGATTGCCAGTGAGAAATACGTGTACGTCAATGATCCGGCTGGCGGCATAGTAGCGGCGCTGAACGCGGCCACCGGGACAGTGGCGTGGCTGCATCAGGGTGTGCTGGGGACCTTCGCCACAGAACCGGCCTTGGCCCTGGCTCACGGCCGACTGTACATGTTCAGATCGGCGGACGGTGACGGTAAGGCTGCCATCAATGTCTTTGACGGGGACACCGGCGTGCAGGTGTGGGCCGTCACCGAACCGGATTCCGGTTTGAGCCATGCCTTCCTGGCCGGCGACACCCTCTACTACTATCACAACGGCCAGATCCGAGTTCGGGATGCGGCAACTGGGGCGCTGCTGTGGAGCATAGCCAAGGACGGCGTCCGGGCCTTGACCGCAGCCAAAGGAGAACTCTACGTCCTCTTGAACGGCGCGATCGAGGTCTATCGTCCGACCCACGCAATCTTCATGCCGCAGCTGGCCAACGGTCAGGGCCAGACGACCCTGGTGATGCTGGCGAACACCGGTTCCCAACCCATCGACGCGGTGGTGGATTTTTATGATCAGGACGGGGCTCCGGTTGCAGTTCCGCTCAAGGATCTGGGCACGCTGAGCCAGGTCGCGGTAACGGTTCCGCCGAATTCCTCCGTGGGGATTCAAACCGAGGACACGGGCGGGGCCTTGATCGTCGGTTGGGTCCGGGTCGTTTCCGACGGCCTGCTGCGCGGGACAGCCGATTTCCAGCTGACCCAGGACGAGGAGATCGTGCGCGAGGCAGGCGTGGCCGATGCCGTGCCGACCGCGCAGGCCAACATTTTCGTCCGAGTCGGCGGCGGGTTTAACGCCGGAGTGGCCATCGCCGACCCGACCGAACAGGACGCCCAGCTGACCTTGCGGCTCCTGGATAGCGAGGGGAACGAACTCGCCAGTGAAACGTTTACCTTAGCCTCGGGCGCCCACATGGCGAACTACATCAATGAGGTGTTCGAGGAAGAAGTCGGCACTGCCTTTGAGGGTACGCTGGTGATTGAATCCGACGTCCCCGTCGTCATCACGGCGATCAGGACCAAGGACGGGTTCCAGATTTCGAGTTACCCGGTCGGACAGGCAGTCAGATAGTCAGATAGTCGGATAGTCGGATACGAAGAAGAGAAGTTGCGGCCCGCGGATCGCTGATGCAGAGGACCCGCGGGCCGAATTGCTTAGAACTGGAACGAGACCCCGGTTGTGATGAGCCAGTTGGAGTCCCATTTGTCCCGGTTGGGGACATTGAAATTGGGAAGGCCCATGAAGTTACGTGACAGGTCGAGCATGAGCCACATTCCTTCCTGAAACTTGATCTCTGTTCCTCCCCCGAGGACGAAGCTTGTCCCATAATCTACAAACTCCTGCCCCCCGAACTCGAAGACATGGCGAACAAAGCCAACCCCGCCTTTTCCAAAAACGTGGATGTTCTCGCCTCGTTTCGTGACCTTGACCCCTTGGGCAGAATTAATGAAGCGCAGCTTGATATTGCTTTGCTCGACGCCGGCCAGGAAACTGGTCTGGCTGAAAATTCCAAAAAAAGGGTTCAGGTTGTAGACGAAGCCGAAGCCCCCGCCGTTAAACCCCTCTCCCTCAAACTCGAAGCCCTCAACACCTCGAAAGTCGAAACCTTGGACCCGCTGATAGAACCCCTGGAACTCCAGCTCCGAAAACTCATCCTGGCCGAGGCAAAGACCTCCGGCCAGGGACAAAACCACAACTGTGATGAACAACCGCATCTTGAGCCTCCTTGGTCGACTTGTTTGGACGGGGGAATCGGGCCGAAAGTTCAGACTTGTTGAGGACTTACGCCCCTACTTCTTGCCCTCGTACCAACGCTTGTTGATTTCAATGTACTCGTGCCACTGCGACGGAACTTCGTCCTCAGGGAAAATGGCGTCAACCGGGCATTCCGGGACACAAGCTCCGCAGTCAATACACTCCTGGGGGTCTATGTATAACTGAGCGGCCGGATCAAACGTCTCTTCGTCTTTTCGAGGGTGGATACAGTCTACCGGGCAAGCATCGACACATGCCGTATCCTTTGTCCCGATGCAGGGTTGACATATGATGAACGCCATTCGTGCTCCTTTCCGTCAGTCTTACAGTGTAGAACAAACGACAGGCCGGCTGACAAGTAGGACGGATTGACAAGCGTAACCGCTCAGTTTTCTGCGAGCGAAGCGGCAGGCGCTTTTGGAGTTCATCATGC
>JBHGBF010000017.1:0-57786 GCA_041946865.1 Acidobacteriota bacterium
GTTTGATTTCATCAATTTAGCTGGACGCTCCTCCAACGGTTCCGTAAACTTGCGCTAGACGCAGGAGGCTCTTGCAGCGCTTGAAGAAAAGCTCAACGGCCGGCCGGGCCACTGCATGGCTGATGCCGAACCCGGTCCCCGCATGCGGGTGAGCGGCGATGCGTCCTGTCGCTTTGCGCCCAAGGGACGAAGGCGATCACTCCCGGGTACTTGCATAACTTGCCTGCCAGAGCCGGCTGTGACACTCCCGACGCGATAGGCGATTGGACATCTTCCGCTCCGTCTCCCTTATTTCTTGACTGGTGTGCTCGACGCGGCCTGCGGCCGGAACTTGAATGAATACAGGTCGGCCGCCTTCAAGACAAACCGCAACCGGGTAAGCTGCCCGCCGAACGCGCGGGACAGGTTGGAGCGCGCGTAGGGCGTTTCTTTCCGGTCGGCCGTCAGGACGTCCGCGTGGCCCTTTCGCCAGCTGACGACCCGCTCCACTTCATCGCCGAAAATCTCGTCGCACTCCTCGAGCCGGTAGCCGGGCAACGGCTTGCCGTTTGCGTCCTGGACCTCGACGCGAATTGACCCGGCCACTGACGTCGAATAATTGATCTCCAGTTCGTCCCCCTCCCAAACCAGGGGCCTGGTGGTGATCTCGCCGCCTTCGAAATTCGCATGAAGTGAAATGAAACCGTCCGGGCGAATGGTGACACGACGCAAGCGCACCGTCTCCGTAGGGTAGTGCTCAAAGTGATAGAGGGACAGCTCAGTCGGGGACGTCTGGAGTATGCCTCGCGCCATCATGATGCCCCGCGCATGCCAGTTCTCCGGATCGGGGCCGGGGCTGATGAAAGGCTCCAGAAAAGGGCGCGGGAAGTGAATCCCGTCGCGACTCGCCATGAAGACGATCTCCGAGAGGCCCATTCCATCGCCCGGGTGGAATTGCCGCCAGGGGACAAAACGCTTCGCAAACATCAGGGTCATTCCCGGGGCGCGCTCATAGCCGGTGGCCATGTTTGCGTACAGGTGCCCTGGCTCCTCATCGCCCGTGTCGACATATTCCGGCGTGCTCCAATTCCGGAAGTCCGTGGAGGTCAGACGCCGGAAGCGCCGGAGGCGATAGTTCAGCCAGTGGCGCAGGTAGGCGACGTAGCGCTTGTTTTCCGGCTCCCAGTAAGCCAGGTTCGGAGGATCCATCATCGAGTCACCCGGCAGGTAAGAGATGACGGGTTTGTCCTGAAGCTTGCGCCAGTGAATGCCGTCCGGCGACGCCAGGGCGATCAGCTCATGCTCGTTGATGTTCGCAAGCGCCTTGTAGCGCTCGTCGGCCGGCGCGGCCGGATTTGTGTCAAGAAACGGAAACAGGTCCGAGCCCTCGCAATACGTGGCGTGGATCGCCGGCGGTTTGGACTCGCAGCCGGGATTGTCGCGAACCGGCCAGACCAGGTTGTTGTGGCTGGAGCCTCTAAACTCGACGATGCCCAGATCAGGCTTAGTCCAATGAATGCCGTCCGTGCTCTCCGCCATGGCCGTATAGTTCCAAAAGGCCTTCGGATCAGCAGGGGAACCGGAAGCCCGGTAGTAGAGCCGGTACCGCGGGCCATCCTTGAACACGGTGGCGTAGGCGAGAGACGTCCCCTCCCAGGGCTTGTCCCGCTGGAGGACGATTTCCCGCGGCGCCGGGGAATGCATGACCAGAGACACGTTCTTGCGCGCCTCGATCAGATAATCGTCGGTAAACAACTGGCGAGTCTGGCCGACGTCCACCGCGTCACCCGGAAGAGCGCCCACAAACAGCAGCCCAACGATAAATGAGAAAGTAAGAATTTTCATTTTTCAGGTCCTGACTTTAGCGTTCGACCTTCTCGAGCGCCCACACATCCGCATACATGGTTTTGATGACCTGATCGAACCCGCCCATGACCCAGAGGTTGTCGCGGTAGACCAGGCAGGAGGGCTCGTGCCGAGGCGGCCAGGCCGGCAAGGGCGCCAAAGTCCAGGCGGCGCCGTCAGTCGAACACCAGAGCTCGTTGAAGTTGCGCTGGTGATAGCCCGCAATAACCCACATCTTGTCGTCATAGACAACCGAACAGTGGAAGTGGCGCCCGGTCCACGGCGCCGCCGGTGTCGCCTGCCGCCACGTCAGGCCATCGGATGAAAACCAGACATCCGAATAATCAGCGGCCGTGTTGAATGGATGCCGGTGATCGTAAACGCCGCCACCGAACACCCACATTCTGCCATCGTACACAACGCTCGTATGGGCCGAGCGCGGCAGCCACGGCGCCACCGAAGTGACCTTGGTCCAGTTCACGCCGTCACTCGAGCTCCAGACATCGTTGAAGTGGCGAAAGTCGGCCATCTCGAAGCCGCCCATGACCCAGATGCGGCCTTCAAAGACCAGTGCGGTGGCGGCGCCCCGCGCGGGCCAGGGAGCGTTCTCCACCACCCGCGTCCAGTCCTTTCCGTTTGTGGAAGACCAGACATCGTTGAAAGACCGCGTTGCCTCGAAATTGATGCCGCCCAGGACCCACATCTTACCTTCAAAGACAACGGTGCTGAGCAGATTCCGCTCGGCCCAGGGCGCGGTGGAGGTCACCAGGGTCCAGTTCACACCGTCGGTCGAGCACCAGACGTCGTTGACCCTCTTGGGCGTGAACCCTCCAAGCAGCCACATCTTGCCGTCGTAGACCACCTCGCCGGCCGAATCGCGGGTTCCCCAGGGCGCCTGTCCGCTCTTCAGGATCCAGCGTTGCTCTGCCAAAGCGGGCCCGCCCCGGCCTGGCTGGCCCGCCGCCGCCGTCCCGACGCAGATCATGCAGGCGATTGTCGCCAGATATTTCAGCATGCCGGTACTATCGGGCGGGACTGCATCGAATGTCAATTGCTTTTCCACGAACGCGACATTATTATCGTAACGCCTGGTTAGTTTTCAGATTGGGTGTGATTCAGGTATAAAGTGAAAGTTCCGACTTCGGAAGGGAGACGGGCGGTGTTCGGCGGCGGGCTTTCTTCAGGGTCTGTTTTGCGGCCGCAAGCGGGGAGGAGCAGAAGCGTGTATGGGCATTGGACGATCGGACCTTAGGCGCAAGATCGGGCTTGTCTGCCTGGTGCTCTCGGTGTCAGGCGCGCCGGGCCTCTTTGGGCAGGCGGTGGAGCCCAATTTCAGGCAAGCCTGCGAATGGTGGAGCGACCTCGAGAACATCTGGACCCCGCTTGGGTGGAAAAACCATTGTCTGCGCGTGAATGTCCTGTTCGACGGGACGTTTCTCGTCACTATTCAGCGGCACAAGGAGCGGCTGGGCGGCGACAGCCACGGAGTGCAGATCACCTTTGCTCCGCTTACCGACGACATGCGGCCGGGCAAGCAGTTGAGTGGTTTAAGTCCAAGCAGGGATGACAACCGTGTCGTCCAGCGCTGGGCGGACCGGGAGACCCCGGTCCTTCAGAGTGAGTGGGTGGCTCAGTCCCTGGTGTTTCGACAGGAGGTTTTTGCCCACATGCCGGGGGGACAGGACGTGGAAGCCGGCCTGGAGCCGCTGTTTGCGTGGGTGCGCCTGTCGATAGTCGATGCCTGCCCGGGGCTTCCCGCTCCCGCACGGGCCGGATTCGGAGTGAAGGTCAATGCCCCCTTTGTGCTGACTGCGATGTCGCCCGGCCAGAACATCCGTTACGAGGCCGAGCGGTCGAAATACCCGGCGGCGCTGGCGGCCGCAGGACCATACGACGAGGCCGGCGGATTTCGCCTGCTCGAAGGCGAGAGGGTGCGTCTGGGCGTGATGCCGGCGCCGACGGTCGGTGTTCGCCTGGAGTTCGGAAAGCCGAAAGAGAACGATACGGCGCTGGTGATTTTGATGAAGGCGGACCTGGGCCGTCACGTCGACCTGCTGATTCCTTTGTTGCCGGCGGCGCTTGTGGACTTCGAGCGGGAGGCCAGGCTCGGCTACGAGGGCGCGCTGGCGGAGGCCGAGCGGTATTGGTCCGAAACTCCGCCGACGGCGGCGCGGGTCGAGGTTCCGGAAGACTTCATCAACCAGGCCATAAGGCGCAATCTGCAGATGACACGGATCATTGCTGAAAAAGATCCGGGAACCGGTCAGTATTCGCTTCTGACCGGATCCTGGACGTACAGCCAGGGATTCTGGGCCACCCCCGGTTCTCTGGCCCTCGACTTTCTCGACCTGATGGGCTACCACGCTGACGTAGAGCGCTATCTCGAGATCTTCCGGACCCGCCAGGGGACCGTCGTCCCACCCGGTCGGAGCTACAAGCTCCATCCGGGATATCTCAGCACGCCGAAGAGCCTGACCTCCGTGGATTGGCTGACGGATCACGGCGCCCTTTTGTGGGCGGTCTCCAGGCATGCCTTGCTGACGGGTGACGAGCGGTTTACGAGCCGCTGGACACCGGCCGTTCTGAAAGCCTGCGAGTTCATCCGGGACGCCCGCCGCATCCGGGGCCACGGGGGGGAAGAGGGCCTGCTGCCGCCGGCCGCCGTCTCGGACCTGAAAACCGAGATCCAGGGGGTGTGGGCCGACGGTTGGAACTACAAGGGCCTGGTGGCCGCCGTCCGACTGCTCCGGAAAACGAAGCACCCCAGAGCCGACGAGTTCGGCCGGGAAGCCGGGCAATATCGCGAGGCTTTCGTGCAGGCCCTAAGAAGAAGGACTTTAGACATGCCGGCCTGGACGGATGGGTCGGGCAAGCTTCATCGCCAGGTTCCGTCCGCCCTCTTCGGCCAGTCGGCCTGGGAGATGCGAGCCAGCGGCCACCTCGACTGCGGCCCGCTGTTTCTGGTCTTCGCCGGCCTTATGGAGGCCCGGGACCCCTTAATGGCATCCTCCCTGGATTGGTTCCGCAACGGCCCTCCGACGCGCTTTTACCGTCCGGACTCGGATTGGGACCAGCTGCCGAGCCTGCGGCACGAAATGGCTACGTCAGAGCCGTGCTACAGCTGGAACCTCTTTCACTCCTGGCAGCTGGGTGACCGGCCGCGCTACCTCGAAGGCCTGTACTCGCTCTTTGCCGGGGCCTACTCCCGCCAGACCTACACCGTCTGCGAGACCCGAGACGGCATAACCGGGGCGACCCATTGGCTGCCTTCGCTCCGGCTGGCCCGGCTGGCGGTGATCGACGACGAGCTGGAAGAGAGAACGCTGCACCTGCTCCGTTTCCTGCCCCTTGCCTGGCTCGGCGGACGAAAGGGCGCTCGTTTTGAAAACATGCCGACCGGATTCGGCCCGGTCAGCGTACAGGCCGGACTGGCAGACCAAGGAAGGGAGCTGTGGGTCAAGCTGGCTGCGCGCTGGCGTGCCCGGCCCGAGCGAACGCTGCTTCACGTACCTCCTGTCCCGGGCCTGAAGCGAATTGTCCTGAACGGCCGGCCGGTGAAGTGGGACGGGAAGGCGGGGCAGATTCCTCTGAATGGCTGGTAAGCGGCGGAGGGTTGCCGGGATAAAAACCGCGCAGCCGGGGAGGATGTCGAGTACGGGCGGTTGTGTGTCGGCCTTTTCCTTGGCCTCCGGCGCGAACGGGGACGAGTTCCCGCAAGGCGCTGTCCGGCAGTGAAGGGCCGTTCCTACGTCCCCGCCCGGCTCGCCCCATCCGGCCCGACCGCTCCCTTCGGAGCCGCTTTTCTAGTTTTCATTTTTGCCATCAGTTTTCAATTTTGGCCTGTTACTCTATTTTTATTGGAAATTTACCAAAATTGTGTTGACAGCTTAAGGCACATCTTTTATAAAAGCCGGGACAGGGAGGCGATTCCGAAAGTATCTGTCATCTTTGTTTAACGACCAAGGGTTTTTAAAGGCAGGAATACATCGACTTATGGCATCCCACGCAATTGGCGCTCGCGAAACGCAGGAGGTGAGTTGAAACGGTCGAGGAGGGTCGACGTGCCTGTGCCGACCCAGGCCACAGGCAGAACGGGGGCGCTCTCAGTGAGGGGGCTTCTCTTCGCCCTGATCAGGAGGGACGAAACGAAAGGGATATTTGGAGGGCAACATGTATCAACGTAGCGTCGAGGTGGGGCACGGACTGAGGCTTTCTGCTTCGAGATTGTGGCGGCGAGAGGTCAAACCGGCCCTGTGGGCTCTGGGTTTGATCGTGATCATCGCCGGGCTTTGCGTGGTTGAGGTTGGCGCGCAGGCCACGGAAGGGACGATTCTGGGAACCATCACGGACAGCTCCGGAGGAGCGGTCCCGGGGGCCACCATATCGGTGACCAGTGTTCAAACCAACGCTGTTCGAACCACACTGACGAACGATGTCGGTGAATTTGTCGTAACCAACCTCCCACTTGGTTCTTACACGGTAAGCGCCGAAATGACAGGCTTCAAGAAGGCCGTTCATCCGCCGGTGGAGATCACGGTGAAGGCGCGTGTCCGCGTCAACCTGCAACTTGAGGTCGGTGAAATGAGCCAGTCGGTCGAGGTAGCGGCGACCGCACCGCTAATCAAAACCGACACGGTCGAGGTGAGTACGGTCGTGCGCCGCGACCAGCTCCAGGAGTTGCCGGTCTTGAGTCGCAACTTCTTGAACTTGTCGATTCTGACTCCCGGCACCGTGCGTATAACCGAACAAAACAGGTCCGGCGTTGTCGAGGGCCGTCCGGCCGAGTTCTCCGGCGACTCTGTTGGTGTCGGCTCTCAGCTCGCCAACCAGAATAACTTCATTATTGACGGTATCTCCAACAACATGGAGTTCAGCGGGGCCATGGGTGTGGTACCGGCCATTGACGCTATCCAGGAGTTCTCGGTCCAGACGAGCGGTTATTCGGCCGAGTTCGGCAAGGCCGGCGGCGGTATCATCAATGTCGCCATCCGAAGCGGAACGAACGAATTGCACGGTTTTGCCTACGACTACATCCGTAACGATGCTCTGAACGCGCGTCCCTACGATTTCACGCACACCAACGTCGCCAAGCAACCGTTGCGCCGCAATCAGTTTGGCGGCGGCCTGAGCGGACCGATCATCAAGGACAAGATCTTCCTTTTTGGAAACTATGAGGGCGTGCGCCAGCCTTCCAGTTCTGTCGGTTACTTTCGAGTCGGCACGCCGGCTGAGAAGCAGGGAGACTTCAGCCAGAGCGGCTTCAATATCTATGACCCGCTGACTCAACATCCCGATCCAAACGACCCCAACCGGATCATCCGGGACCAGTTTCCAGGGAACAAGATCCCCGCCGAGCGTATCAACCCGGCGATGACGCAGTTGCTCAAGTATTTCCCGGACCCCAATTTTACCGACCCGAACCCGAGCATCTTGAAGAATTACCAAAAGGTCTTGAAAAACAGCGATCGACTCGACTCGATGAACCTCAAGGGTGATATCAGGCTGAAGGAGTCCGATACTGTCACGATCCGGTACAGCGAGCAATGGGTGGATCGCGAGCGGGAAGGCTTCATGCCGAACGATGTGATTGGGGGGCATGGAGACCTGGACGGGACCAATGCCGGGATTTTGGAGACACACATTTTCAGCCCGGCGCTCATCAACGAGTTCCGCGCCGGCTGGAACTACCTGCGTTTCGGTAACCTTGTCGCTAACGAGGAGATTTTCACGGACAACTTGGGGATTCCGGGAGTCAATGTCCAGCCGAGTTTCCCGAACATCAACATGCGAAACCTGGAGAGATCGCGGCCTGTCCGCACGATTGCCTCCATTCCGTCGCCGTTCTTGTTGGTTCAGAACTCGTTCCAGTTCATGGACAACGTCAGCTGGCAGAAGGATCGGCACGCCATCAAGTTCGGCGGCGAAGTGAGTTGGCATCGCAACGACACGTGGGCGCCGGCGCCCGGAGGCGTGGAGTTCAACTATGACGCCAACATCACCACGCCCTATGTCGGCGCCAAACGCGAAGCCATTCGCACGGGTATGCCCGACGCACTGCTGGGTTTGGCCAGTGAGTTTACAACGTATTACACTAACGACGAGACGCGCATCCGGGTCCGCCGGATGGCAGGCTTCATCCAGGACGATTGGCGGACAACTTCGAAGCTCAGCCTGAGCCTCGGCGTTCGCTATGAACTGTTGCCGTACTGGGGCGAAGACAAGGATCGGTTGACCAACTTCGATGTGACGCGTCAGAAAATCCTGGTGCCCGAGAGCACGAGGTCCTATTTGGAGCAGAAAGGATTGGCTAACGGCGATCTGCCCACGAATTTCCTGTATGTGCCTCTCGAAGACGTGATTCCCAAAACCGACTACCTGAATTTCGGGCCGCGGGTCGGCTTCGCTTACTCGCTCCTCGAGAATAAACTCGTGCTGCGAGGCGGCTATGGGATGTACTTTGCCGGGTATGACGCCAACTATAACAACAACACCGCAGGTTCGCCTTTCACGGTAAGGGTCCGATATTACGGAACGCCGTCCGACGGTATCCCGATCGAACAGGGTTTCCCCTCCGGTTCGTACGCTGCGGTATTAGCGGCTCCCTATCCGGAGATCAGCCAGTGGATCGAAAGGGACCATCCGGACCACTACACCCATAAGTACAACCTCAACATTCAGGTAAGCCCCCTCAAGAACACCGCTATCGATATCGGGTACAACGGGTCGAGGGCGGTCGCGTTCCCGCTGGGTTACCGCTTCAACTATCCTCCCCCAGGCCCCGGCGACATGCAACCGAGACGACCGTACCCAAACTTTGCCGACGGTTTCGCCCTGTTCCATATCGGCGACTCGTGGTATGACGCGCTGGAAATCACTGTTAAACAACGGGAATTGCACGGTCTGTCGCTGGACAGCACCTTCACCTGGTCGAAGAACCTGGGCTACCAGTCGATCGACCCCTATAATCTGTCGTATGGCTACGGGCTTGCGAATTATGACTATGGAAAACGCTGGGTCACGGCGTTCATTTACCGGGTCCCGACCCCCGCAGACATTCCCATGATCGCTCGCCAGTTCCTTGGGGGGTGGCAGGCTTCCGGCATCGTGAACCTGCAGGGAGGCTTTCCGTTCTCGGTCTACGCCGGCAACGAAATGAACGATGATCTGGATGCAAGCCGGGCCAACCTGGTGGGTAATCCGGTGTTGCCGGGAAGCCAGCGGACGATTGACCGGTGGTTTGACACCGATGCCTTTGAGGACCCGCCTAATTACGTGTGGGGAAACTCGGGCATCAACATTCTGCGGGCGCCCGGTTTTGCCCAGGTGGATTTCAGCCTCTCCAAAGCCTTCACGGTTACGGAGGGTAAGAGGATTTCCGTGCGGATGGAAGCGTCCAACCTGTTCAACCGGGTGAACCTGGGACGTCCGTCAAGCACGATCGGAAGTTCAGGTTTCGGGACCATCCGGAGTCTGGCCGGCGATCCTCGCAATATTCAGATGGCGCTGCGGTTCGACTTCTAAACCCGCCTGTGTTTACCTGCTCCCTCACCTGCTCCGGCAGGTGAGGGGAACCATTCTCTCCAGCCGCCTCTCGCACTCGTCAGACCACTCCCGCCCTTTCACAGGAGGTGACTGAGAGGGTCAAGAACCGAAGGACACGCCCGAACCGCTTTCGGCGGACGAACGGGCGCCCGAACGGCCGGACTTTTGAATCAGTCGAACGACCGAGGGGGGCTAAAGTGGAGGTGACCATGCACGAAGGTAGCGTCGAGGTGGGGAACATATTGAGGGTGGTGGCCCCGAAGTTTTGGCGGGGATGGATCAAGCGGGGCGTTTGGGTTTTGGGCTTAGCGGCGGTGGTAGTCGCCGGGTTTTGGGTCGCAAACGTCGGAGCGCAGTCCACAGAAGGGCCCATTCTGGAGACGATCACAGACAGTTCTGGGGGAGCAGTTCCCGGGGCCACGGTGTCAGTAACAAGCGTTCAGACAAACCCGGTCCGAACCGGACCGCTCGCGCCGCTGTTCGGCGGCGAGCCCGCACCGCCCTGCATCCGTTCGATTCCGAGCTCGACATATCAAGTCGAGGTCGACGGGCGGCCCGTCTTCGTGGAGAAGTTCCGCACGATCAGCTACGCAGCCTTCGAATGCCCCGCGCCGGTCGAGGTCACGGTGCGCACGGCGTCGCCCGTGAAGACCTTCAACGTCAGCCCGCACTCTGCCGGCCTCAGGGCCGGCGCGGACGCTTCCGGGCTCTCCTTCCGGCTCGACCGCCCGCGCCAGCTGGTCGTGACGGTCAACGGCGGCGAAAAGCTGCTGCTCTTCGCCGATCCACCCGACCCGGCGGCGCCCAAACCCGGCGACCCGGGGGTTATCAACGTCCTCGAAACCGGCGTCGATCCCACCGGCGGGCGGCTCGAGACCGCCCGTCTGCAGGCGGCCATCGACCGGGTCGCCGCAGCCAAGGGCGTGCTTTATTTTCCGGCCGGCGTCTATCTGACCGGCTCGCTGTCGCTGAAGAGCGATCTCACTCTCTATCTGGCCGAGGGCGCGCGATTGCTAGGTTCGGATGATCCCGGCGACTATCCGGTCGATCCCGGCTTCGACGAGGCCAACATCCGCTGGGACCCCGAACTCTGGCTGAAGCTGCCCGGGGTCGACGTCTCGTATCGCCGGTTGCTTCTGATCGACGAGGCGACCAATGTCCGCGTCGCGGGCCGCGGAACGATCGAGGGCAACGGCAAGGCCCTGCTCGGCGGCGCCACCGGACGCGAGATTGCCGCAGTGGGAAGCAAAACCAAGCCCCATATCCCCGGCCCGAAACCCGTGAACATCCATTTGATCTTAATACGCCGCTCGTCTGGAGTGGTGTTCGAGGACGTCACGCTGCTCGATTCACCGATGTATAACGCCCACGTGCTCGCCTCCGATCACGTCACTTTCCGCAACGTGAAGATGGTCAGCGATCAGACCGTGGTGAACACCGATGGCATCGACCCCGACTCGTCGCGCGACGTGCTCATCGAACGCTGCTTCTTCCTCTGCGCCGACGACTGCGTCTCCGTAAAAACCAGCGGGCAGAGCCGGGTCAGGGGCGACGCGGAGCGCATCACCGTGCGCCATTGCGTCTTTCTCACCCGGACCTCTGCCGTGAAGCTTGGCACGGAAATCTACGTCGGCCGCCAGCGCGACATCGTGTTCGAGGACAACGACGTCCTTGAGACCGGCCGTGGCATCAACATCAGCAGTGAGGGCCATTATGGATACGAGCGGATCCGCTTCACCGGCTTCCGCATCGAGCGTTTCGACTGGCACCGGCTCCAGTTCCCCGTGCACATCCATGTCGAGCCGCGTCACCCAGACGGTGCCGCCGGCTGGATCCACGACGTGCTCCTCCAAGACCTGAAAGCTGAGGTGGAGCCCCCCGCCCGGAGCCGGATCGCGGGCTTTTCCGCGGAGCACGACGTGCGCGGCGTCCGCTTTGTGAACTACACGGTCGCCGGCCGCGTCCGCCTCGACGCCGCGGACGCCGGTGTGCAGATCGGGCCATACGTCTCGGACGTGACCTTCACCCGCACCGAGCGGTAGCTGGAAGGTCGGTCTTGTCATCAACTTCAACGAGAACTGAAAACCGGGCGCATCTAATTTTCCTGGAGATCAGGAGATCTGGGAATAGACTGGCCGATCTTCACATCATCCACGTAGTAGACCGCTTCGTTCACCGGGTCGTCGGCGCCCGGCAGATCGGTGCCCGGCAGTGTCGGGATGCTGGCGAGCGGTTCGGTCCGGTAGATTCCGGTGCGGACCAGAAAGCGTTCCAGGGCCGCGCTCGGTTCGACCAGCTTCCCTTTGGTCACGGCTTTCCTGCCGTCGACGCTCAGGTCATACTCGCCGGCTTCGGCATCAACCGCGAGCGAAAATCGATGCCAGCGAGCTGCGGCAAATCTGCCCGCCGGTATCAGGCTGTGGCCGCTTCCCACGCGGATCTGAGCCGAGTCCTCGAACAACAATCGGAAAGGACGCTTGCCCGTGCTGTCGAGGATCTCAATTTCGAGCCGGCCGTGGTCGGTCTGGCGCGCCCAGACCCGAAACTCGACGTTCACCCGCCTGGCGGCCGGAAACACCCTGACCGCCTTCGCATAATCGTATGGGTCCTTGTCGCGCAATTCGAGGCACTGCCCGGCGCCATCGGGAGTGCCGGCCAGCGAGACGGGCGCCCACACAGGGGAGTAAAGATTCCAGTCACGCGCAGAGTCCGAGCCTTCGAATGAGTCGGCCACGGGGGCGTTTACCTTGCCATGAACCGGCAACGGAATCTCGCTCGCCCAGATGTCCTCCTTGTTCACGCTGTAAGTGACCCACAGGCTGTTTCCGGGCGGAACTCCGTTGCCCTCGACGATGCCGCGCACGTACTGGGGGCCGAAGTCCTTGAAGAGGCCGCTGAACCGCCGCGGCGGCACTTCGCCGTGGACGCACAGCAGATTATCGAACGTAATGCCGTCGTCGCCGGTCACGATGGCGAGCGGCCAGCGATGCTTGTTGTCTGTTGTCGGGTTGTAGACAAGCGCAAAGCGGCCGTCCTTGGTTTTCTGACCCCAGATCTTGGCGCCGGCCGTTACGATCGTCGGCAGTGCGGTGATCTCGCTCCAGGTCTTGCCTTCGTCAGCCGACAGCGCCGACTTGGCAAACTTCCAAAAGCCGACCACCTTCCCATCGGGCCGATGGTAGAAGCTGAACGCCTTCAGCCCTCCCGTCACCTGGCTTGCGGCGCCGGGCCGGTACTGGATCTGCGAGTAGGACATGGCCTCAGACTTAAGGCCGTCGGAAACGGGATAGAAACCATCCTCGCTCCGATCCTCTTCCCACCATTGAAGCGTGATCAACTTGTTTTCGAGCAGCGCCGCGCAGGCTTCCCGAAAGCCGGCATCAGGCGAAGACTTGAAAAGCGGGTAACGCGTGTTGCTCTCGTTCCATCCCTTGTGGCTGTTGTAGCGGATGAAATAAATCGGACCCAGACGGCCGTCCTTGTAGACTTCCCGGACCACCCGGCCGATCCCGTGCCCGTTGTTCGGCGACGGAAGCAACCCGTAAAAGCCGAGAACCAGGAGCCTGCCATTTGGGGCGACGTAGAATCCCATGCGCTGATGCATGATGGCCTGGCTACCGTCTTCCAGGTCGTAAACCGGAAAGCTGACTTGCGGCGCCTCCCAGGTGCGGCCGTCCTTGCTCGTGGTCAGCAGACTCTGCCCGGGCGGGACGTGCTCGTCAAAAGGGCCGCTCAGGTACTCAAGATAAAACCGTCCGTTCCAATAGGCGAGCATGGGCGCGTGATTGTACGTCCAGTCAAACCCCTGGCTCAGCTGAGGCGATTTCCGGTTGGCCCGCATAACCTGGTAGTTCTTCACGCCGACCGCCGGCGCAAGGCCGCCGTCGTGGCTGGTGTCTGCCTGGACCTCTCCGATATATCGCACCGGCTCGGCAGCGCTCCCCGGTGTCCGGCCTTCGGCTCGAACGCTTGCCATCCTCCAGCCCGGTATGCGGCTGAGGGCCAACGGTAAGACGAAGGCCAATCCCGCCGCCAGGACAAGGAACAAGCGTCGTTTCCTCTGTAGTCGTTGACTGATCCGTGCTTCCATACCTGCTGAACCCTCTCTTCTCTCAAGAAAGATCCCGGACCACGCCGGATCTGCGCAGCAAGCGTGTCAAACCGCCGGGAAATTGTCAATTCAAAACCCTCATTTCTGGATGTTCTTCCTCTGATATCTGAATATAAAGACCAAAACTGAAAGTTATCTCTGGTTTTTGGAGCCGTGTTGCGTTACCGTAAGTCGGGTCGACGATCGGGAAGCGGGGCTTCAGGGTCGCCGGTTCGACGCGGGCAAGAAAGACGTCACTGGAGTTGCGTGCGGCTCCGGGGCGCAGAAGTCAGGAGATCGGAGTGCCGTATGTCGTTTTTCAAGCTGCACTACAAATGGTCCCTGGTTGGGCTGCTGTTTTTTGCGGGCTTCTTGAACCTTGAGGACCGGGTTGTCATCTTTTCGGTGCTTCCCCTGATTCGCCGGGATTTGCATCTGTCGGACCTGCAGATGGGCGGGCTCATGTCTGCCTTCCTCTGGGTTTACGCCTGCTGCTCGCCTTTTGCCGGGTACCTGGGCGACCGCTGGTCGCGGCGCAAAGTGGTGATCGGCTGCCTGTTCTTCTGGAGCCTGATCACCGCCGCCGCCGGCCTGATCACTGACGGAAACCAGCTGCTGGCCATCCGGGTCCTGCTGGCGATCAGCCAGGCCTTCTACCTGCCCGCTTCGTTTGCGCTCCTTTCGGACTGGCACGAATCTGACACGCGCGGCAAGGCGGTCGCGGTGCTGACGGTGGGGATGAACGCGGCGCCGATCGTCGGGGGAGCGTTGGCCGGCTGGGTCGGTGAAAACTACGGCTGGAGAGTCACTCTGGTGCTGCTGGGCGGTGTCGGAACCGTTCTGGCCGGGGTGATGGTGCCGCTGCTTCGCGAGCGGGTTTCTCAGGCGGGGAGAGCAGGGGCTGAGGCTGCCGGCCCGTTTGAGGGTTTCAAGCGCACCCTCCAGGATCTGATCGGCACACCCTCGCTGGTGTTCATCTTTGCCGCAATGTCGACCTTCTCTCTGGCGGTCTGGGCTTTGTTGACCTGGCTGCCGGTGTATCTTCACGACCGGTTCGGCATGACGCTGACGGCTTCAGGGTTCCTGGGCAACTTCGCGGTTTCAGGACCGATCGTCGTCGGGATGCTGATCGGCGGATACTTGTCGGACAAGCTTGGCGCCAGGAAGCCAAGCCGGCGGCTTCTTATCCTGATCACCTTTTACGGGCTGGCCGCTCCCTGGCCGCTGCTCTTTTGGCAGGCACGGCAAGCCGTCTGGATACTGGTTGCCACGGCCGTTTTTCAGCTCTGCCGCGCGCTCGGTGAAGCCAACTACTATCCGCTTATTTACGAGCTGGTGGTAGCGGAGAGAAGGTCGACGTCGATTGGGATTTCGAACAGCCTGAGCTCGTTTGCGGGCGGAGTCGGCGCGCTGGTCACGGCCTATTTTCAAAGCACCTTGGGGCTTCAGGCGACATTCGCCCTGGTCTCGGTGCTGGTGCTTTTGGCTGTCGCCGGGCTGGTGGTCAGTTACTGGTGGTTCTTTGCACGGGACCTGGCCAAGGCCGCGCGACCGGAGACGGCCCTGGTGCCGGAGAGTTCAACCGCGCGGCATGCGCCTGCAATTCCCGCTCGATGATGAGGGTGGGAATCGTCGGGCCTGTGACCATGAACTCTCTGCTCGCCAAAAGAGGCAATGAAAGAGGGCTGACTGACCTCGTGGAGCAGCCAGAGCTTGTGATGGAAGTGGGAACCCGCGCGGCGATCAATCGGGCCAAGGCGCTGATCCAGACCGGCTCCGATCTGCTCTATATAGGTGACGCGGCCAGTTTCTGTTTTGTGATCTCCCCCCGGCATTTCAGGGAGTACTGCCTGCCTTACTATCAGCGTTTCGTCGAAGCACTCCGTCCGCTCGACAAACCGATTTATCTTCACATCTGCGGCCATGTTCGTCCGATCGTCGATACGATGGTCGAGAGCGGGCCGGATTGCATCGAGCCGCTCGACCCCTTGGGAGGCATGACGGTTGCCGAGTTTCGGGCGCGGGTCGGATCAAGGACAGCCTTGATGGGAGCGGTCAACACGCTCACGCTGGCGGGCGGAACTGCGGAGGACGTGAGGAGGGAGGCGGTCGAGTGCATCCAGGCCGGCGGACAAAACGGCGGTTACATTCTGGCGGCGGGAGACATGGTACCTAACGAAGCGCCCGCGGTTAACGTGGCCGAACTGTGCCGCACGGCCCGCAGGTTTTCCTATGAACCGTTGTTGAACTTTGACTAATCTTGTCTTGGCGGAGCATCGACTATGACAATGCGACGAACGACCGGCCTCCTTCGGGTTGCCGGCCTGATCCTTTCTTTGGAAATCGGGATGGTGTGGGGCGGGACCGATTCGGTCCTGCTGCTCTACACCTGTGACCTGCATGATCACGTCCGCCCCGGGTACAACGGGCGTGGCGGCCTGCCGTACATCTCCGGCTTTGTCCAGCAAACGAGGGCCAAACGGAAAGACGTGCTCCTCCTCGACGCCGGCGATGTGATGGAGAAGGGTGACCTGGTGGCCTTCAGCACTCAGAGCACGCTGACCTACAAGGCCATCGGGAAGATCGGCTACCAGGCGATCGCGGTCGGCAACCACGACTGGAACTACGGCCCCGACTTCCTGCGTAACTGCCAGCTGCTGATGGGGAAGACCCGGCTGCTTTGCGCCAATCTGCTCGAAGAGGACCGGGGACTGGCCTTCCTGCCCTCCGCCGTTTTCGATATCGACGGAGTCAGAATCGGGGTCGTGGGACTGAGCCGCCCGGACGAGATCGGCTGGGAGAAGACGATTCAAACCCTGCGCGAGGAGTGCGCTCGCCTCGAGCCGTCGGTTCACCTGACGATTGCCGTCTGCCACATGGGGCTTGACGAAAGCCTGCGCCTTGCCCGGGAGGTTCCGGAGGTGGACATTTTTGTTGCCGGGCATACCCATGATGAGCTTGAGCAACCGGTGGCGTTTAAAGAAACCGGAGCTCTGGTCGTGCAATCCCGCCACGACACCGAACACGTCGGCTGGCTCGATTTGACTGTCGATCTCGACGCCAGGAAAATCACGCGGACAGATGGACGGCTCGTGCCCATGGACCATCGAACCGTACCGGTCGATCGTGCCATGCTCCAATGGATCCGGGAGACCGAGCGGCGCGAGTGCCCGGAGGCAAACCGCCGGGTCGGTCATTCGAATCGAGACCTGACACTGACCGAGACCGCCCGGCTGGGCGCAGCCGCTTTGCGCCAGGAAGCCAACGCGGACCTCGGTTTGTGCAGCGCCGAGGAGATCGTTCGCGGGATTGTCCCCAGGGGGCCGGTCGATCTTAACGCGTTGTTCCGCACCGATGGCCAGAGGGGGCGGCGCATCTACGAGGTCGCGCTCCCGGGTCGGGTCGCCCAGGCTTACCTCGACAGCCTTCCCGGCGCCGGTCCGATGCCCGGTATCGATCGCGTGGCCTCGGAGGCCGGAAACCAACGGCTCGAACCCGATCGGACTTATCGTCTGGTCATTCCCGAAAAACAATGGCGTAAGTCCCTGCGGCCGTTTCTGGCGGCTAACAGCGGCGGCAAATCGTCTGTTCCGCCCCCGACTATAGGCCCGTTCAACTTCGTAGAAGCGTTGGCTCGCTATTGCGAGAAGGTCGAGGCCACCGGGGCGGCGCTTGACGCGCATGTGGCCGGTCTGCAGTGACGTTCGTTGCCAGACGCTCGGGCGCAACACACTGCCTGTCGCTACCTCCGATCGTGACGTCCGGCCGCCTCGATAAACGCGCTACCTCGGCGCCGAACGGCGCAAATGCCTGGTTGGAGTGACCCGCGCCGGCGGCCTCGCGATAGATCACCGGGTAGCCTTTGGCCGCGAGCCGCTCAGCGAGCAGATGCGCGTGGTCCGGGAAGACTCTGTCGTCTTTCTCCGCCCCGGTCAGGAACAGTGGCATCTGGCGAAACGTTTCTTCGAGGTTGCACAGGGCCGAGAAGGGAGCGTAGGCTTCCGGCGCCTCTTCGGGCGAGCCGCCGAGCGCCTTGACCAGGTCCGCCCTGTAAGTCTCAGTTTCGGCATACCAGCGGGCGAGGTCGGTCATCGCAATGACGGCGCAGACGGAGCGCGCCAGACCCGGCCGATGGATCGCGTACGCCAAAGCCGAGCCCCCGCCCATGCTGGTCCCCATCAGGTGGATGCGTCCCGGATCGATGGAGTAGCCGCCAATCACCCGTTCGAGGATGGCGTCAAGCGTCCTCCTGGCCCGCTCATTCATGAAGTGTTTCGGTCACAAGCGAGCGGAACCCTTCGGGTTTCCCAAGGTGTGTCCGCCCGGCTGACAGCGGGAAACAGAACAAGCGACGTCATCAACAGGATCGTGGTGGCCCGGTCGAACACAGCGCTGATTCTGGAAGAAACCGTCTATGATGTCCAGAACATCCCGTTGTCATCGTTAATCTGGAAAATAGTTATCCCCCATGAAAATTCATTAATCAGAGTGAAAAATCTTTTGACACGTTCACCTTAAGATCGTATCGTTAGCGGCGGGAAATCGACGTGGAGCCTTTTTCGAGGCCTTTCAGACGGTCGATGTCCCGGACCTGGTTCGCGCGCGGTGAGACTGGCGGCTGCCTTCCGGAGGGCGGGCCTGACTCCCGCGTACTGCATTGGCTGGCTGCTGAAGTGGTCGATGACGCGGGGATGCTGACTATGACGACTCTGGGGAAGTCCATCATTTTCCGGGCGGCCGGTTTGTTCTTTCTACTGACAGTCGCGGGATGGGGAAGTGACAGCGGATTGCGGGCTCAGACGGGGCAGGCGGCTTCGCGCCCGGGCCGCAGGTTCGAGGAAGTTGCCCGGTTTACGGCCGCGCAGGCTCGCCAGGCGGTTGCCGTCGATGGGTCGGCCGTCTATGTGGTCGAGGATCGGGTCATTGCCAAGTACGACAAGGCGAGCGGCCGCTTGCTTGAGACGAGTCAGCCGGTTAAAGGCCTGATCCACCTGGACAGCGCGGTCGTGGTCGACGGCAGGCTGTACTGCGCTCATTCCAATTATCCGGGCTTGCCGATGACCAGCTCGGTAGAGGTCTGGGAGACGAAGTCCATGGCGCATGTCGCCAGTCACAGCTTCGGCATCATGTGGGGATCTTGCACCTGGATCGACCGTTATGACGAGGCATGGTGGGCGGTTTTCGCCAATTACAGCCGGGTCTTCGGCAACAGCCGTGAAGCGTACGGGAATACGTATTGGACGACCCTTGTCAAATTCGACGACGGCTGGCAGTGGCAGGCGGGCTGGGTCTTTCCGCAAGAAGTGCTTGAGCGCGCCGAACCGATGAGCGTCACCGGCGGCTCGTGGGGGCCGGATGGCCTGCTTTATTGCACGGGCCACGACCGTCCGGAGGCCTACGTGATCCGGCTGCCGGAGGCCGGATCGATTCTGGAGCTTGTGGAAACCGTTCCGCTCGGGAACGCCGGCCAGGGGATCGCCTGGGATCGGAGCACTCCGGGGATCCTGTACGGCATCAATCGGCACGAGCGGCAGGTGATATCATTCCGGCTTTTGAAATAGCGGAAACAGGTGACGAGGCGACCAGGTGACACCCGAGACGGAGGCTACGAGTTGAATGGTTAAAGGTATCCTGGATTTTGCGGTTGTCGCGATCTACATGGTCGCGATGGTTCTCATCGGCGTCCACTTTCGGCGCAGGCAAACGTCGACCGAGAAGTACTTCGTGGCGAATCGGTCCATTCCCGGCTGGGCTGCCGGGATGTCCATTTTCGCTGCTCTGATAAGCAGTGTGACCTTCATCGCCTACCCGGGCTCGGCCTATGGCGGCGACTGGTCCCTGCTGACACCGGGCTTCGCGGTTCCCATCGTGCTCGTGCTCGTGGCCTTCGTCATGATCCCGTTCTTCCGCCGGGTGGTGGGAATGAGCGCCTATGAGTACTTCGAGCGGCGATTTTCATACGGGACCCGGCTCTACGGTTCGATCGCCTTCTCATTCAGCCATTTCTCCAAGATGGGCTTCGTCTTCTACCTGCTGGCCCTGACCATCGAAAGCATGACCGGCTGGCCGGTCGACCTCGTCATCGTCATTTCCGGGCTCGTCACGATTTTCTACACGCTGATCGGGGGGTTGGAAGCCGTCATCTGGACTGATGTGGTGCAGGGATTCATCCTCTGGGCCGGCATCGTCATTTGCCTGAGCTTCCTGCTGTTCGTTCCGCCCGGCGGGCCGTCGGCGGTGCTCGGCCTGGCCTGGGAGAACAGCAAGTACGGGTTGGGGAGTCTGGACCTGGACTTCACCAAGGCGAGCGTTATCGTGCTGATGCTTTACGGGCTGTCATGGAACGTCCAGAAGTACTCGATCGACCAGACGATCGTCCAGCGCTACCTGGTGGCGAAGAGCGACCGGGCCGCCTTGAGGGGCGTGGCACTGGGCGGCCTCCTGTGCATCCCCGTCTGGACGTTATTCATGCTGATCGGAACTTGCGTCTGGTCCTTTTACCGGCTGACTGGCGAGGCGCTTCCGGCTGGTATCCGAGCCGACCAGGTCTTTCCGCACTTCCTCGCGACACAGCTTCCACCCGGTCTGAGCGGGCTTTTCATGGCGTCGCTCCTGGCGGCTGCAATGTCCACGCTGTCTTCCGACCTCAACTGCCTCTCGGCCGTGGCGGTCGAGGACGTCTACCGGCGCATCAAACGGACTGCGACGGATCAGATGCGGCTGGCTATGGGCAAGAAGGTAGTTCTTGTGTGCGGCGTTCTGGCGATCCTGATCGCTGAAGTGCTCGCGCACAATAAAGGCAGCGCGCTGGATCTCTGGTTCACCGTGACGTCGATTGTCGCGGGCGGTCTCGCCGGGCTGTTCCTGCTCGCTTTCCTGAGCGTGCGGGCGAATGTCCAGGGAGCGTACATCGGGATCGTTGTCAGCTTGATCTTCACCGGCTGGGCCACCCTGACGATGAGCAAGAACCAGGTGATCGACATGGGCTGGCTGAACTTCCCGCTTCACGAATACATGATCGGGGTTATCGGACACGTGCTCGTCCTGGTCGTCGGGTACATCGCCAGTCTTTTCTTCCCCCATGACCGGAGCAAGGCGGGGATGACCGTCTGGGGGCTCTTTAAAGCAGGGAAAGCGGCACGCCTGACCGCGGAAGCACCGGCCGAACAGCCGGTTCGTTTCGGGACGGGTCGCTGAACAGCTTTTGAAAGCCGGCCGGACAGAGCTCGATCAGACTGGTCCGACCGATCAGGCCGATCCGTGAGGTGACGCTCCGCTTGGAACGTCTCGTACCTGCTTCTTTCCCCCGCTCGGCTGGTCGATGCACGAGGCCTGAGGCCCGAGCTTGCCCGCCTCCGGACCGTAACGATCCTCGAAAATGCGGCGCAGGTTCTGAAAATCGAGGTTCATCGCGTTTTTCATCTTGACCACATCGGCGCTGTTCAAGATGAAGTTGGCTCCGGCTTCCAGAAAGGGCCGGCAGTGCGGCAGGGTGTTGTCCATGTGAATACCAACGCCCTTGCCCATTTTCCGGCAGCGCCTGATGACGTCCACCACCATATCGATAAACAAGGGGTTGTCGTATTCTTCCGGAATCTCCAGGGAGCAGGTGATGTCGTGGGGCCCGAGGAAGACCCCGTCGACGCCGTCGAAGGCGATCAGCTCTTCCAGGCGCCGAATCGCTTCCACGCTCTCGATCCCGATAATCAGGTAAAGATGGCCGTTGAAGCGTTCGAAGAACTGCGACATCTTCGCCGTCGGCTGCCGCGCGCCGTCCAGAATGTCTTTCAGGAATCTCCCTTTGATTGGGCGATACCTCACGGCGCCGACCAGCTCACGCACCTGCTCGACCCTCTCCACATAGGGCGCCACGATCCCCTCTGCGCCGCCGTCAATGAACATGCTGGCCCAGTGGCCCGCAGGGTACGGAATTCGGGCCATCGGAGAAATGCCCGCAGCCAGCAGGGTCTGGCACATCATCGAGATCTCGGTGCGGTCGATCGGCATGTGCTCGGCACAAATGAAACCGAAGTCCATCTCCAGCTGTGTGGTCCAGCGGGCGGCAATCGGCCCGCCGTAGCAGACGACGTGCGTGCCGTAAACCCGGTCGCCGTTACGCAGCTTCTCCCTCAAAACGCTCCCTCTCATACTCGAGACTCCTTTGTTCGTGTCAGATGCTAACTTGGCGCCGGGTCAGGGTCAAGGATCCTCGTGAAAATTGTGCTGATTAGTTTTAAGAAAAGCCAGCCATTTATCAGATCTTCGTGCTATTTCCTCTCCCGTCAGACAGGCTGCTGCGTCTATCGAGGCCCAAACTCGATCGTCAGTCGGTCCTCAGCGCCGGCGGCACGGTAGCACTGAAGGAAGGCCTGGGCCTCCATGCCGGGTGCGCAGTTGAACAGGACAAGCGGCGTCGGAGCGGTCAAGGCCACGGCGGTTGTCAGATCACCGACCCGCCTCAGGAGCGGGATATTCAGCTTGCGGACAAATTCGTCGTCCTGCCGGTTGTCGAACCGGTCCATGTCGGCCGCCGCGCTCTCGATTTCCCCGGCCAGGCCGGCGGCAAGCAAGACAGCCAGCCCGCCCTGCTTGCGACCGATGAGGCTGATCCGTTCCTGCCTGAGCACCCCTCGCAGATAGCCGATCCCGGTCAGCACATCCTGCGCCGCATGAGCCATCGGGGCCTGGTTGTAAGTGCTCGGGTAATCGGTGAACCTCCTCGGATTGATCCGTTCGCCCGCCGGGAACGGCCTGAGGAGGAGCACGACGCGTCCCTCGCCAAGCAGGCGCCCGACGAGCGAGCCGGGCCGCGGCTTGAGGTTCTCGTCCAGGTCCGCGCCCCAGCCTTCGGGATCGGCGACCAGCGTCGCCTTCAGACTGCCGCCGGGGGGTGAAAGGATCACGGCCGGCACCCGGTCACCGGCTCCGCGGCGCCCCAGATAGACTCGCGTGGCGCTGTCCGTGACCTCGGCTCTCCAGGACACGATTCTCTCGGGTGAGGGGAGACTGGCGGCCAGGGCATCCCGATAGGCGCTTCCGAACACGTCGCGATAGTGCCGCAATTCCCCCTCGTCTCGCGGCAGACAGGCGCGCACGGCCTGCTTTGCCTGCCCGACCAGATAGTCGGTCAGTTGCTGACGGTTCACGGCGCCGGCCGGGAGTTGAGTGCAGACGACCAGGTCCTTGCGCTCTTCCACCTGGAAAGGCGCCTCCCGGGTGGCCAGGGTTCGGCCCGGCTGAAGCCAGCGGGCAAACCAGTCGTAAACCGCTTCCCGGCTGTCCTGGTTGAAATTGTGAGGGTAGTTGAAATGCGCGTTTCCTACGCGACGGTCCGGCCCGAACAGGCCATAAAGCCGCCGCAGAGCCGGGTACTCGACGGCGGGAGTGTCTCGAGTCCAGTCACCGGCCGTCGAGACGATGAGCATCGGCCGCGGGGCGGTCAGCCCGGCCAGCTCGAGGTTGCTCACCTCGATGCGCAGATTGGGGGCGTTCTCGCAGCTGCAGCTGCCCTGAAATTGAAGGGCCAGGGCGTTGACCGGCGCCGTGACCTGTACGCGGTCGTCGACAGCGGCAAGGAAGATCGTCTGTGTCGCACCCCCGCTGCCCCCCGTCATACCGATGCGCTTCGGGTCGACGTCCGGCAGTCCCGCCAGGAAGTCGAGTGCCCGCATGCTGTTCCACAGTTGGAGGCCGAGCGAGCTGATTCCCCACAGCTCTTCGCGCGTTCCCTGGATTTCGTGCTCGATTTGAAGTCTGCCTTCGTTAAACCCGAGCATCGAGTAACTGAAGACGACATAGCCCTGCAGCGCCAGGTTGATTGCCCGCCCGGGCACGCTCGCCAGCCCGGTGTTTTCGAAACGGCCTTCCGCCCAGTGGCCGTGAGCGCTGAGAACGCCGGGAAACGGCCCGCTTCCGGACGGCCGATAGAGGTTTCCGAAAACATAGAAGCCGGGGAAACTCTCCAGGCGCACCTTCTCGACCGAATACCCCGCCCTTTCCACGCGGCCGGTGATGACCGGGCGCAGCGGCGTCCTCTCCGGCAGCGGCCAGAGTCCCGCCGAGACGAGCAGGTGGCGCCTGACCCAGGCGGCGCGCGAGTTCCAAGCCTCGCGGTCTTTCCACTCCTCGGGAACCTTGAACTCGTAGCGCTGCGTCCGCGAAGCGGAAAGCCGGATGTCTTCAGGACCGATCTCCTGAGCAGCCAGACTCAAAGAGCCCGAAATGAGTACCAGGAAAGAACTAAGGACCGGTGACAGCTTTTTCATAATCTGCTTCGCCTCACGCGCAACGCTTAGCATAACGGAAATCAAGATCGGTACTTGAAATTTATTCCTAATTGCTTTAACTTTCCCCTGACATTTTTCGTGGTTTAGGGGTGGTAAGAGAGGAGAGCATTCAATCATGCGTACTCGAATCTTCCTGGTGTTGGCTCTCGCTCTGATGAGCCCCGTTCCGGCTGCCGTCCGCATTGTAACTCCGCAAGACGCTCCGGCCCCGATTCGTTACGCGGTCGGCGAGCTTCGCCAGGCCGCAGAGCGCATGACGGCTCCCGGCGTGACCGTCTACCTGTCTGCGCGCAGCGCCTCCGGCGAACCGGCTTTTGCCGGCGTTTCTGTCCCGTCGGCGCCCGAGTCCTTTACTCTTGACGCGACCAGGCCGGGAACAATTGTCATTCATGGCAGCGATGCGGTCGGGGCCATGTACGGCGCGCTGGAAGTCGCCGAGAGCTGGAAGGCAGGGGAGCAGCCGGATGTTGTCGCGCGGGGCGGGCGCCTGACCCGTCAGCCTTTTCTGCCGATACGCGGCTTGAACATGTTCCTGACGACTCAGGGGTTTGACGACACCGGCTCGTGGTACTGGTCAGACGACTTCTGGACCCGCTTTCTGGACATCCTGGCTTACTCCCGCATCAATTTCCTCGATTTGCATGGCGCGCTTGACCTGAACATCGAGATGCCGAATCTGTTTCCTTATCTGGTGAAGGTCCCCGGCTATCCCGAAGTCGGAGGGGCGCCCGAGAAAGTGGCTCGAAACCTGGCGCGGTTGCAAGCGATCATGCGGATGTGTGAGCAGCGGGGCATCCGGGTCGGGATCATGAATTACGCGGCGGGGGCGTGGATCGGCGAACGGCCGGCTTGCGGCCTGGAGGAGGCCTGCAGGAAGCAGGGCTTGCCTTTCTACTCCGCCTCTCTCCCGAAGCCCCCTTTGCCGTCTCTTTCGGGCAAACGGCTGGAGGAATACACGGCCGGGGCGACCCGGATTCTATTGCAGGCGCTGCCCGGGCTCTGGATGTTCGGCTTCCGGATCGGAGAATCGGGTCAGGGCGAGGAGTTCTTCGACCGGACCTATCTGCAGGCGCTCAAGTCGGCGCCTCCCGGACTGAATGTCTACACCCGCACCTGGATCGCGACGCCTTCTCTGGTGAAGGGCCTGGCGGCCCGGCTGGGCCGTCCCTTTTATCTGGAGATCAAATACAACGGGGAGCAGTTAGCCTTGCCGTACCAGGCGGTGACCGGGGGCCGTGCCTACCAGCCGAGCGGATCGTACGAAACCTACACCATCGAGCCCAGGAATTGGGAGATCATCTGGCAGATACGCGCGTCGGGCACGCATCGCCTCTTCCCCTGGGCGGACCCGGACTTTGCCCGCCGCACGGTGCGCAGCTGCAAATTCGGTGGCGGCGCGGGGTTCTCGATCGAGCCGATCAACGCATATTCGCCCCAGGCCGACTACGTCCACAACGGCGACCCGAAGTACCGGTTGAAGAGCTGGGTGGTTGAACAACAAAGGCTTTGGTACCTGGTCTGGGGCCGGACGGGCTATGACCCTCAGATTCGCGACGATCTCTGGCTTCGGGAAATGGGCCTGGATCATGGACCGGCGGCCCGCCCGCTCTGGGAGGCGCTCGTGGCCGCCAGCGGTATCATCCCTTTGATCGTAAGCTATCACAACCAGGGACTCGATCATCGGCACCTGGCGGCCGAATACGAAAACGGCAATCACAGCCTGACCTCCCGATGGACGTTTTCGACGGGCAGCCGGGTTGTTCCCTTTCCCGGGAACATCGATAACTTCCTCGAAGTGGGCACGCTTGATCCGACGGTCATGGACGACCCCCGGCGATACGTGGCGTCCTACCTGCAGAACGCGCTGAGCGGCCGGATGGGGCCCTACCAGGCCGCCGAGCGGCTCGAGTCACTGGCGCATCGGGCTGTCGATTCGCTGCGCCGGGCCGATCCCCTGGCTTCCGAAGAACCGAAGTCCAGCTGTCTGAAGATGAACGTCCGGGCGTTGGCGGCCTTGGGCCGGTATTACGCCTACAAGATTCGGGCCGCAACGGATCTCGAGTTTTATTATCAGACGCACTTTCACGGGAAACTCCGGTCGGCCTGGGAAAACATGCAGAAGGCCGTGGCGCACTGGGACGAGCTGAGCGAGGTCACCGACGAGCATTTCGGCCACGTGCCCGAGCTGATCCGAATGGCGAATTATCGTTTCCGATGGCGGGACGAAGGCCGGGCCCTCGGGCTTGACCTCGCTCGTCTGGACCAGCTCGAGGAAGAGTACCAGTCGCGGCCGCGCAAAGGCGAACGGTTCATCGGCCACGTGCCGGCGCTTCAGGTCCGCCCGGGTGAGTCGGTACCGATCGCGATCAATTTCTCGCGCCCCGATGACGACGCCCGCGTTGACCTCCTGTACCGGCATGAGTCCGAGCTGTCGTTTACCCGACAGCCACTGGAGCGACTGAGCACGCTTGATTACGCCGGGACCGTCCCGGCAAGCGCCGCAAAGACGGGCGTTCTGGAATACTACTTCGAGGCGTTCGGGGGCATTTCCGATCCCTACGGGTCGAGCCTTGATCGGCGTCCGGTTTACCGGGTTTATGTGTCTGCGGACCGAACAGCTCCGGACATTTCTTATTCGGAACCCCGGGACCCCGTTCGCGGTCCGGCGCTGGCGGCCAGGATACGGGTGATCGACCCGTCCGGGCTTGAGCACGTGCGGGCCTATTACAAGACGACGCCGTCGTGGGCCTCGTGGCTACCGGTTGAAATGGACCAGATTTCGGCCGGCGAGTACGAGGCCAGATTGCCGGTCACGCCGGAAGGCCTCCTGTACTTCTTTGAAGCTCGCGACAAGGCGGGAAACGTGACCCGATTTCCGGATTTCCAAAAGGTCACTCCCTATTTTGTTGTCCCGTCGTGGGACCCGGCCACAGAGTTGACCAAGAGATAACGATACTGACACGAGGAGGAGAGTCTATGTTGGAAGGATTTGACTATGGTATGGCGAAGTGGATGCCCTTTCAGGACCTGGAGGCCTGCCGGCGGGTCCGGGCGGTAACCCGGGAGCAGATCACGAAGCATCCCAACCCGGATGTGAAGATTACGGTCCTGCGAGACGCGGACGTATCGTTCTTCCTCGTCAACGAGATTTTCGGCCGCATCAAGGCGGCGGCCGACGAGGGACGCCGGCTCGTCCTGATCCTTCCGCAGCCCGAACCGCTCTATGCGCGGGTCGCCTTCCTGATCAACAAGTTCAAGGTGAACTGCAGGAACCTCTTCACCTTCAACATGGACGAGTACGCTGATTCGGACAATAACATCGCGCCCGAAACCTGGCCGAACGCGTTCCACTACAACATGAAGAAGAACTTCTACGCGAAGCTCGACCCGGCCCTGCGGCCGCCTGAGAACCAGATCCAGGGGCCGAACAACCGAAACTGGAAGGATTACGGGAAGATGATTGACGATTTGGGCGGCGCCGAGGTCTGCTACGGCGGGATCGGCTGGTCAGGGCACATCGCGTTCATCGAGCCGGGCTCTGACTTTTTCAAGGCGTCGAACCTCGAAGAGTGGAAGACGCTCGGCCCGAATTTCGTCGAGCTGACGCCGTTCAGCATCATGCAATCGAGCCTCGGGCCTGAATTCGGACAAAGCGGCGACTGGTCGTGGGTGCCACCCAGGGGCTTTACCATCGGCCCTAAACAGATCGTCGGCGCCCGACTGCGCAGTTCCTGGAACGGCTTTGCGATCGGTGGCTCCCAGGTCTCCTGGCAGCGCTTTACGATCCGGCTTGCCCTGCATGGTCCGGTGACTCCGCTCGTTCCGGCCTCGATCATCCAGACCCTTCCGACCGAGGTCTACCTGAACGAGACGGTTGCAGCGGATATCAAGCCCCTGCCGGTGACCGATTTTACGTGGTTCTGAGCCAGGCGCCGTCCGGGTCAAGCCCTGATTCCGCTTTCAGGCGGGGTGTTTTGGGGCGAAGGGCGGCGGGCGACCTTGAGCCGGCAGGCAAACCGAGGGCTTTACGATGAGAAAACATCTCAGCCGGCAGAGTCTGAGCGGGAAGGTGATTGACCTTCACTCGCACGTGGGGGTGAGCCTGAAGGCCTATGCGCGTGGGGAATATCCTTACGCCCAAAGCATCGACGATCTGCGCTTTCGGCAGAGGGCCGGGGGCGTAGACGTGAACGTCGTTTTTCCCATTGGACCTGACCTCTTTCTTGATCTCCCCCGTCTGGTCCAGGGAGACGTCGTTCCGTCCGCCCTTCCGGTTTCGCCCAGTCCCTTCGAGCTGGAAAATGCGAACCTGCTGCGGGAGGTCTTCGTGATCCAGGCACAAACCGCCGGGCATTTCATGCCGTTCGTCTGCATTGACCCCGGCCGCGCGGTTCCGGGTCAGCTGCGGGCCCTCGAGCGACTGGACAGCCAGTTCCCGATTTACGGGATCAAAGTCAACCCGGTGTTCTGCCAGTCAAAGATCACCGGCCTGCTCGAGCAGGGGCGTGATTTGCTGGACTTCGCGAGAGAGCGGAACCTGCCTCTCCTCCTGCATGTCGCATCGGACCCGCGCGAGGCCTATTCCTACGCCGGCGACACCTTCAAAGTCATCGAGCGCCACCCGGATCTGCGCTACTGCCTGGCCCACTGCCTCGGGTTCCATCGCGGATTCCTCGAGCAGGCCGCAGCGGCCGGTGTCTGGGTCGATACGGCGGCTCTGAAGATCACGGTGGATCTGGCGCGGCAAGGCAGCCCGCTGCTTGGTTCCCGCGCCGATTGGATCGACGCGGATTACTCGGACCACAAGAAGGTGATGCGAGCGCTGATCGAGCAGTTTCCGCGGACGATCGTCTGGGGCAGTGATTCGCCGTGGTACACGTTCTTTTCCCTGCGGAAGCAGGCGGAAGGAATGTTCGAGAAATTCGAGCTGCCTGGCACTTACGAGGAGGAAAAAGCCGCCCTCGACGCGCTTCCTCCGGACCTGCGCCGCAGAGCCCGCAACGGGAACACTCTGGATTTTTTGTTTGGAAAGGCGGACTGACGAGCGGGGGCCTTGAGCGCAACCGAGCCGCACCCACCGTTTTGTGTGCGGTCGCCGGGCGGCGACGCGTGTCTACAGTACGAATCGATCTGGCTTCCGGCATGCACGGCACGCGACGCGCTTCGCCGGCGCGCGCGCCGCGCGTCCCCGCCTGCCGGCGGTCCGCTGGAAAGCACTGCGCTTGGGGCTCTGCCGGAAGTCGGCACGGCACGCCGCGCAGGCCGAATCACGCCTTTACGTTCAGCGCCTGCACCGCGTTCGTCCAGAAGAAAGCTTCGCGGTCTTCATCGCTGAAGCCGTGCCGGTCCATGGCATCCAGGATGCTCCGCATCTGCTCGTAAAGGAAAAGCGTGTACTGCGCTTCTTCCTGGGCCGGACGGTGCGATCCTTCATTGAATGGAAAATGCTCCCGGCACAGGACCCGGTAACTCCTCCCGTGCCATTCCTGCCTCCCGTGGAAGAACAGCACCGGCATGTCGCTTCCATAGAGGATTCGGTTGCGGGGAATGCGGTCGAAGGCCACGTCGTAGACTTCCGGGTTGGTGACCGCCGCCGTGTCGAAGTAGAAGTCGGCCTCGCCCAGCTGGTCGAGCCCTTCGCGGAGATAAACCGGGCAAAAGGACCGGCCGAAGTGCGCAATGATGATGGTTACCGAAGGGTAGGCCTGGCGCGCCTGGAGAAGCTCGCGGATGTTGTTCGGGTCGGACAGCCGCTCTTTACGCCCCAAATGCAGGAGCACTGCCTTCCGGTAGCGCTCGGCGAGCCGCCAGTGTTCGTGCGGAAGAAAATCGAAGAGGCTGACTTCCGCGCCTTTGACGCCCACCAACATGTCGGGATAGGGCTTCAGCCCCACAAACCCGTTCTCCGCCAGCCCGGCATCGATCTCGTCAAGCGGCCAGCCAGGCTGTACAACCATAAACGGCCGCACGCGGCCGGTCCTCGCCGCCTGGGCCAGGTAACAGTTGTTTCCCCGGAGGTCGGCCTCGCGGATCGGCCATCCCATGCCTGCGATTTCGTAGCTGATGCCGGGATAGAGGGCCGCGGCGCAGGCGTAGGCGTCCTCGACCGGGAGGGTCGTGCAGATCTGCATGGCAAAGTCCGAAAGGATGCGCTCGCGCGGCACGCTCTTCACGTGGTCCGCCAGGTTGAGATGGACGTGAGCATCAAACACGCGTTGGGGAAGCCGTGCCTGCAGATGGTCTCCAAAGAACTGCCGGTCAAGCGCCGTGAGCTCGAAATAGGGAAGCATTCTGTTCACCTCGGTTGAATGGTCGCCAGGATGGTGGCGGGATCGCAGAGCAGGCCGCCGCGGATCACCTTGTGAATCCGGCGCGTGTTTTCGATGTGAGCCACCGGGTCGGCATCGAGAACCAGGAGGTCCGCCAGCTTGCCCGGCTCAATGCTCCCGAGGTCCGATTCGCGGCCCAGCGCCCGCGCATTAATCAGCGTGGCGCACTGCAGGACTTTGGCGGGCGCAAGTCCCGAGTCGGCGAGGAGCTTGAGCTCCTGGTGCAGCGCCAGTCCCGGCGGACAGAAAGCGACAGGGCTGTCGGTGCCCACCAGAAGCTCGACCCCGGCGTCGGCCAGCAGGCGAGTCAACCGTTGGAGTTTCTGCAGTTCCATCCGGCGCAGCTCTGCCGTTTCTGGTTCCGGCGCCGATTGAAGCCGCTGGCTTTGCCACAGCTCTTTCAGCCGAGCCGGCATTCGGTCGTTGTCGGGATGCCCGTAGATTTCCGGCGCATCCCGCAAGAGCATCCAGTTGCGATAGACGACGAGAGTGGGCGCCACGCGCACATGGTTCTCGAGCAGAAGATCGATCAGGGCCTTCACCCGGGGATGATCCAGGTCCGCCTCGGCTCGCGCTCTGGCGACTCGCAGCCGCAAGTCACGCACCACCTTCGGATCCATGCGCGCCCGTTCCGGCGCAAGGGGCATGACAGGAGCGTCAGGCGGGAGGATGAAGTTGAACACCGACGCGATGTGTTCGAGGCAGTCGATCCCGTCGGCGGCCGCGTCCTGCGCCGTGTATTGGCCCAGGTGTCCGATGACTCTTTTGCCCCGGCCGTGAGCCTGGGCAATCAACTCCCGTCCCACGGCCCGTCCGGTTCCGACATAAATCTTGAATGTCGTCACGCCCCAAGCGGCCGTTTCATCCACGAAGCTCCCGACCAGACCGGGGTCAGTGACCGCGTAGCCGCTACGCCGGTGGTAAGGAGGATCGCCGTCGACCAGCGGGCTGGCCAGAATCAGCCGGGGACAGGATTGGGGATGCGACTCCGCGAATTTCTCAACCAGCCTCTCGGCGATCAACTCGTCGCCCCCGCTCGAAACGGTCGTAACGCCGGCGGCCAGGTAATAAGGGAGGAGTTCGTCTCCGGTCATGTGCGCGTCAGTCACCACGTGGTTGACGTGCATGTGAGCGTCGACGAAGCCGGGCAAGACGTATTTTCCGCGGCCGTCCAGGCGCCGCTCGCCGGGGCGCGCTGCGACACGCGCCGGAACGTCGACGGCGGCGATCCGGTCCCCTTCGACGACGATGGTCCGCTCGTCGAGGAAGGTCGCGCAGGCGGCGTCGAACACGCGGGCACCGGTAATCAGCAGTCTGCCGGAAGCCTGAGCATAAGGCATAAGCAACCCCCAGACAACCGCCCCCAGGGGCAAGGCTCGAAAAACAAGGTATCGCACAAGCCGAAAATTATAGTCGGCTTCCTTCTGACATGCTACGATATTTCCCAAAAAGACCGACTGGTTTTCAGTCTCTTGGTAAGGAGTTGCTCAACATGAAGATGCGTGTCCTGCTTGCTTTGTGCGCGTGTTGGTTATTCCTGGCGTTTGGCTCGGAGCTGGTGGCTCAACGGGCCGTCTTCCTCGTCCGGCATGCCGAGAAGGTGGACGACACGGATGACGCGGCCCTGACCCAGGAGGGCTTGAATCGAGCCGAGCGGCTCGCGGCCATCCTCAAGGATGCGGGCATCACCGCCGTCTATACGACGCAGTTCCAGCGGACCCGGAACACGGCCGCTCCGCTTTGCCGGGAGGCCGGAATCCAACCGGTCGTGATTCCTCAGGGTGAGGAACAGAAAGTCGTTGACGCGGTGCGGACCAGGCACAAGAACGACGTGGTCATGGTTGTGGGGCACAGGAGCACTGTCATCAAGATGCTGAAGCTCTTCGGCGCCCGGGAACCCTTCGCCATCGGGCCGGGCGAGCATAGCCAGATCTTCGTTGTGGTGCCGAACGGAAACGGCGCGCCAACTGCGCTGCAACTCCGTTACTGAATTGTGAAAAACAGGGATGGATGGAAAGAAGAGTCAATAACTGAAAGTTGTTGCCCTGATTTGTCAGAATTGTTGACAACGAGGGGGGTGGCTGTTACTCTCAGTCCGAGGAAATATGGGGAATATGGCGGTTGGTCGAAGACGCAGACCGAAGGCTGAGCTGAGTGACGGGCATCAATCGGATGCGGCGGGGTATTATTCCAAGGCGATAGGCCGGGCGCTCGACGTTCTGGAGTGTTTCAAGGACGGTGAAACGACTCTGAGCCTCATGGAGATCTCGAAGATGTGCGGCTTTCCGGAATCGTCGCTGTTCCGGATTCTGATCACCCTTGAAGCTCACCGATATCTGCACCGCACGGATGACGGGTCTTACCGGCTCGCGCCCAAACTGCTCCTTGGAAAACTCTACGAACGGGCCGAGACCGTGCGGGAGCTGCTCCATCCGTACCTCAAGCAACTCAACAGCGCTTTCAATGAAACGGTGAGCATGGCTTTCCTCTTTGAAGAGCGCATTCAGGTCCTGGACACGATCGAGTCGTTCCACGACATCCGCATTACGAACACTCTCGGGCGGGTTCTGCCCCCTCAATCGAGTTCCCTGGGAAAGGCGATCACGGCCTTCCAGCCCAAAGAAGTCATTGATCGGATCCTGAACGTCAACGGGCTTTTCCGGCGGACGGAAAGAACGTTGGTGGACCGGTCGGCTGTCCTGCAGGAGTTCGACAAGATCCGGTCCCAGGGGTACGCCGAAGACCGCGAGGAGTCGACTCTGGGGAAGGTCTGTTTTGGGGCGCCGGTTTTTGACCAGGGACAGCGCGCTATCGCTGCCATCAGCATTTCGACGCCGCTCCTGCGCATGGACGAGGATGTCGAGAAGGAGATGATTCGCTCGCTCCTGAAAGTGACGAAAGAAGCCTCGAAGGCTATCCAGATGCCTGCGCCGGTGGCGGACGCGTAAGCCGCTTCCGCGGCAGGGGCAGGGTGTTGTCAGAGCGCCGGCGAAGCCGGAGTGTTGAGAAAAGCATTCCGCGTCCGAGCGTGGCTTTTTTCGCCACCCTCGGCGCCGGTCGCGCATTTTACCCCTGGCTGTCCTTCGGTCCGTACTTCTTGGCTGCCTCTTCGGGCAGGACCCCGCGCTTGACCACGTCGCATAAGGCTTGCTGGAAGGCCGGGGGATCCGGGACCTGGATCGCGTTGCGGGCCGAATACCACTCCTGCCGCCCCGTCTTCGACTTCCCTGGCGGCGAGCTCCAAGGCCTTGAGCTGCGTGGGCAGCCTTGAAGCTCCCAGGCCGAGCACCGGGATTGGGCAACTCCTCGTGACTGACCGGAAGTCTTTCGTATAGAAAGTCTTGATCAGATCCGCGCCTAGTTCGGCGATGATCCTTCCTCCGCGGTATACGCGCTCGTGGAGCTCATCCGGTCCGAGGTTTTCGGCGTCGGCCGGAAAGTACTCGCCGATCACGGGCATTCCCAGTTCTTTCGCCTCTTTGCACAGATCCCGACAGATCTCGAGGTTGCGCGCGTCGCTGGCTTTGTTTCCGTTCTGCAGCGTCAAGGAGACCAGGGCCACCTCGGCGCCAGGCGAAGGGCTTCGGCAGGCCGGAAAGCGGGCACCGTCGCGCCTGGCGGTAGTGCCACTGGAAGCAATAGGTGGTGCTCCAGTCGAGCCGGACGACGGCCATCGGCGCGCGTTTGTAATTGAACGCGTGCGCGCAGTGTGGGAGCATTCCGGGCGAGAGCAGGACGCCGTCCACGAGGGGCGAGACCTTCGACGCCGTTTCACGTAGATCGACCATTCCCTCAATCGGGCCGTCGAACAGGCATGTGATCCATGGCGATGATCACGCATCGCTCGCTGCGATTGAACAACCTCTCGTATCTGATACTCCCCATTGCTGTTCTCCTCATGCGTTCGGTGTTCTTCCGGCGTTTTTTGGGGTTGGATCCGGAGGAAAATGAATGAACGATTTATTCAAGGCAAACGAACTATACGTTCATTTTTTGAATGAAATCAAGCCTTAATGTGCTAAGATCTCGCCCGATGAAAGGGCGCAAGCCGGCGTATCTGGGGCTGGATGTCGGCGGAACCGGGGCAAAGGCTGGAGTCTTTGACCGGGAAGGCCGCTTGCTCGGCTTTGCTCAGCGAGGCTATACGCAGGCTACCGGCGAGGCAGGCCAGGCGGAATTGCCGATCGAGGTGATTTACCAGGCATGCCGTGATGCGAGCCGCGAAGCGGTGAACGCGGCCGGAGCCGAGATCCTCGCGCTTTCGGTATCCTCGCAAGGCCAGACCTTCGTTTCGGTCGACGAGTCCGGCCGTCCTCTGCATCCCGCCATCATCTGGTACGACTCGCGGGCGGGAGAGCAGGCCCGGCGGATGAACGAAACGATCAGGCAATCCGGGTCGCCGGACGGTCGGCTGGACGTGAGCCCGGTGTCAACCGCTCCCAAAATCCTCTGGCTTTTCGAGAACCGCCCGGAGGTTAAGAACCGGGCGCGGCGCTTTTTCCTTCTTCCTGACTACATCAGCCATCGCCTGACCGGGAAGGCCGTCTTCGATCCTGTTATCGCAAGCACGACGGGCTTCTACGACGAGAGCCGGGGAGAATACTTTCAGGCAGCCTTGGACGCCGCGGGCGTGGAGTCCGGCCAGATGAGCCTGGTCAGGCAGGCGGGTAGCCGTATCGGGAACATTTTGAAAGGACCTGCCGCCGAGTGGGCTCTCTCCGAAAAGACGGTTATGGCAGTCGGTACCAACGATCAGTTGGCAGGCGCGCTTGGGGCGGGGAACTGCCGCCCGGGGATTGGCAGTGAAACGACCGGGACGTGCCTGGCTTTGATCACGCTGGCCGGTGTGATCAGCCGTCCGCTGCCTCCCGGACTGATCACCGGGCCTTTCCCGATACCCGGTTTCCGCTTCGTTCTGGCTTACTGCAAGACGGCGGGTCTTGTGCTCGAGTGGTTCCGGCGCGAGTTGGCCGGCGGTACAGCGCTCGCTGAACTGGATCGATTGGCTGCGGGCGTGCCGCCGGGCAGTCGAGGCGTGACGGTTTTGCCTCACTTCGACGGCATGATCTCTCCTACGCCTGACCCGGGCTCGAGAGGCGTTTTCTTCAACCTCAACCTGAGCCATTCTCGCGTGGACATGTACCGGGCGATTCTGGAGTCCCTGGCTTTCTCGCTCCGGGAGAACCTCGAGCTGACTGAGTCGCAAGGGCTTCCGCTCGAGACCTTACGATCAATCGGAGGCGGCGCCCGCAGTGATCTCTGGCTCCAGATAAAAGCCGACGTTTGTGGGCGGCCCATCGAAGTCCCAGTGGTGCGGGAGGCGGCCGTGCTTGGTGCGGCAATGCTTGCGGCGGCCGGCTATGGTGAGTTCGAGAGCGTGCCGGAGAGCAGCGAACGGCTTTACCACGTAAAGCGTGTCTTTGAGCCGAACCCCGCGAACCGCGGCCCGTACGACCGGGCGTATGCAAAGTACAAGCGGCTTTACCACGTGCTCTTTCCGGTGTGATGCGCACCATCGATTAGAGGCCATGCGGGCATCGACATGAAGCAACATCGGGTCTTGGTTGTAGGCGTGGGATCGATCGGCGAAAGGCACCTGCGGTGTCTGCAAAAGACGGGCAGAACCGAGGTCGGCCTCTGCGAAATCAACGAGGATCTCCGTTCTCGCGTGGCGGGAACATACGGTGTTGGCGCCTCGTTCCCGGACCTTGACCGGGCGCTCGAACAGTCGTGGGACGCTGCCGTAATTGCGGTCCCGGCTCATCTTCACATCCCGATTGCTCTCCGGCTGGCCGGCGCAGGCGTCGGATTGTATATCGAGAAGCCCCTGGCCACGAGTCTCGCAGGACTCGAGGATCTGCAGAAGCAAGTCCGGGAAAAGGGTCTTCCCTGCGCCGTGGCGTACGTTTACCGGGCACATCCGGTGTTGCGGGATATGGCCCAGGCAATACGCCAGGGCTTGCTCGGGCGGCTCCTGCAAGTCGTGGTCGTCTCCGGACAGGATTTCGCATTCTACCGCCCGGCCTACCGTCAGACCTACTACACGGACCGGCGGACCGGGGGAGGCGCCATCCAGGACGCACTGACGCACCTGTTCAACGCGGCCGAGTGGCTGGCCGGACCTATCAGCCGGATTGCCGTCGACGCGTCCCACCAGCGTATCCCGGGTGTCGAAGTCGAGGATACGGTCGTGGCCATCGCACGCCATGGCCGTCTGCTGGCGAGTTACAGCCTCAACCAGCACCAGGCGCCGAACGAGACGTTCCTGACGGTTGTTGGCGAGCAGGGCACTGCGCGCTTTGAACTGCACAATTGCTGCTGGCGTTTCGCCGACAGACCCGGCACACCCTGGGTCGATCATTGTTTCGGACCGATGGAAAGGGACGATTGGTTTATCGTGCAGGAGCGGCTTTTCCTGGACATGCTTGAAGGAAGATCCGAACCCCTTTGCAGCCTTGACGAGGGAATTCAGACTCTGAAAGTGAATCTGGCCGCTCTCGAGTCGGTGGCAAAAGGGGGTGTGCCGGTGGATATTGGCAAGATCAGGTGAGCGCAATGCTTGCGTTTGAACCTTAAGGGCACGAACCAGGAGCTGGACGGAGTCTGATCCGACGGATCGGACCGATCGGCCGGGCCCGCCGGATCAGACTCGGGCCCGATTCACGATTCGCAGCTGCGAATGTGACCAAGAGGAGGGAATGCAGTGTTCAACCTGGAAGGGAAAGTGGCCCTGGTTGCGGGCGGCGCCGGGTACCTCGGGACGCCGGTTTGCCGGGGACTGCTCGACCACAACGCCGACCTGGTGCTCGCCGATATGAATCAACAGGCCCTGGAGCAGCTCGTTTCTGCCTGGTCTTCGGAATACCCGAAGCGAAAAATCGCCGGGATTGTGCTTGACGCGGGCAACGAAGCGTCCATCCGGGCGACGATCGGAAAGGTGGTGGCTGATTTTCACAGGCTTGACATCCTGATCAACGCCACCTACGCGGCGGTCGGGAAACGAGTGGAGGATCTTCAGGCGGAGGAGTTCGATGCCACTCTGCACGTCAACATCACGGGCGCCTTCCTGCTCGCCAGGGAAGCCGCTGCCGTCATGGGGGACGGGGGAAGCATCATTTTCTTCTCGTCAATGTACGGCCAGGTTTCGCCCGATCCGCGAATCTATCCGGAAGCATTCAAACCGAACCCGATCGAGTATGGTGTAGCGAAGGCCGGAATCGAACAGATGGTGCGGTATCTTTCGGTCTGGTGGGCGCTCAAGAACATCAGGGTCAATGCAGTGGCGCCGGGCCCGTTCCCGAATCGCAAGGTCCAGACAAGCCATCCCGAGTTCCTCCGGTTGCTGAAGAAGAAAGTCCCGCTCGAGCGGGTCGGCCGTCCGGAAGAAGTGGCGGGCGCGGTTCTGTTTCTCGCCTCAGATGACTCGTCCTACGTCACCGGGCACGTGCTGAATGTCAATGGCGGCTGGACGGCCTGGTAACGCTGCCGGCCATGCCGAAATCGCTTATGGGAGGATGTCATGGGTTCAATCAGACTGGGTGTGAACCTCGAATTTGTCAGACACGACGACAAGCCTTTCGAATGGGCGGTTCGCAAGGCGGCAGAGCTCGGTTACGAATATGTTGAGCCCATGCTCCACTGGGGCCGTGAGTTGTTGAGCGAAGCCGGCTATTTTCACAGTGTGTCGATGCTCGACGACCCGCTGCGCGTTAAGCGCGCGTGTGAAAATGCCGGCGTGAAAATCTCGGGCGTGTCGGCTCACACCACCTTGTGCAAGCCCGAGATCGGCACCGAGTATTTGAAGCAGGCGATCCGGTTCGCGGCAGAGTGCGGGGCCCCGGTGGTCAACACCGACGAGGGGCCCAAGCCTTTTTGGACAACCGTCGAGGAGGACCACGTTTTGATGCGTTACGTTCTGTATGAGGCGGCCGCGACCGCCGAGCCGCGAGGCATTCGTATCGGTATCGAACCGCATCAGCAGTACAGCTGCACGCCCGACGGGCTGGAACGTATCGTCTCCCTGGTCGACTCCCCGGCTATCGGGATTAATTTCGATACGGGCAACAGTTACCTGAGCCGGCAGGATCCGATTCAGTGGCTCGGCCAGCTCCGCACCCGTCTCGTCCATTTGCACGCCAAGGACATTTCGATCGAGCAGTCCGACAGAGACCGCGCCAAGGTGACGGGGACTCCGGTAGGTTGCGCCTGCGGCGAAGGCGTTATTGACTGGCGCGGCGTCATTGCCGTCTGCAGGACCTGTCCCGCGGATATCGTCTTCAGCGTTGAGTGCGGGACGATCGAGCAGGCGGCCCGCAGCCGCGCTTATCTGGCCCGGCTTTTGGAGGAGTGATTAAATTGTCTTTACCCCACTCAGGAAAAAGGGGCCAGGTCGCCTGCGCACTTCCCGATAATACGGCCGGAAGACAACGTCGACCTCTGGAAGAACCTGATCGACTGCTGCCGCACACGCGGGAAAGAGGACCTGTGGAGCCTGGATTCCGTTCGTAGTTCCGCCTTAAAGAGGCTTTTCTGGAACAGCCGGCAAGTTCAATCGTCGCATGCTGTTCGAGCCCGATGCGCGTGGCGAACGCAGACAGTTCTTCAGATGGCCATGCGGGAGCGCCGTGCCGGCGCCGGACTTCAGGAGATGTTTCAAAACTGCCTCCGCGCTCTCGTAGCGGAAAACGATGCTGCCCTCCCAAACCTGCTCTACCGCCAGCGCGGCGCTCTCGAGCAGGCGCCGAACGTGTTCCGCGTCCCGGGGGAAATCGAAGATCTCCAGCGCCTCTTGGGGAGGCCCTAACGGTAACCGCGCAGCCAACCGCGGCCGGGGGCGTTTTTTGCGGACGGTCCGCAAAAAACGCTGCGCTTGCGGATCTGTAACCACAAGCGGAAAAGGGTAACGGGGTCCAGAAATATGTATAAAGTCCAGTCCGGGGCCAGTGCACGGCTTGCCGCGGCAAAGAATGGCGCCAACCGGATGTATCCGAGAACCCAGCTCGAAAAGACCCGATCGAACCGTCGTCTTTCCCGGAGCAGTGTGGTCACGGCATCACCGACGATGAAGCTGACGTTGGCGAGATCTTGCGAGCGGAGTCTTGCCCGCGCCTCGGACTGCATCGCCTCGGACAAATCGACTGCGAGCACCCTGCGCCCCGTGACGGGCCAGCAGGGCAGTGGCGTACCCGGTCCCACAGCCCGCCTCATACACGGTTTCGGCGCCTGACCAGCGCATCAACTCAACCAACGTGGACATCGGCTGCGCGGCGGCGCTCAGCCGGAACCGGTCATAATCGGCGTGAACCCTGTCGTAGGCAGCCTGGAGCTCCGACTCCCCGACCTCCTGCCCCTCGACCGATTCGAGGACATGAAAGAAGCGCCGCGGTTCGTGTGTACGGGGCAGGCGCGCGGTCACAGATGACTTCTGAGACCCGGGGTGGGGCCGGCAAATCAAGATGTTTTCGAAAAGCTGTTTTCGCTCGGCTGCTGACCAGGACGTCGGTCCGGCCGGCGATGCGGCCGGTGGCACTCGGCTCCAGCAGATGAACTTCGAGAGCGCCGGCTTTGGCCGTTCGGCTGTGAGCCCCGCGCCCGTAGTGCCAAGGACAAGGCAGGTGTGCGCATCGAAAGAGCCGGCGATCTCCTCCAAGTCGCTCCGAAGCCACGGCTCGCCTCCGATCAAGGTCACCATAACGGCGCCCAAAGCACTCGTCCCAGCGCATCTGATTCTCCTCCCAGGCCCGCCTACTTCTTCCGGGTGGCGACGAACTTCAGGTTCTCTCCGGCGGCTTTACCGTCCTTGTAATGTTCCCACTCATGTTCGATCTGGTTGGCATCCACCACTCGGAACACAAGCCCGTGGATATGACCATCCTTGGCCGGATCCATGTTGGATCCCCTCACGAACTTGAACACGAAGCGATCGGGCGTCGAGGCCGCCGCATCGAACTTCAGCTGGGGCTGGTTGCCCGCCGAACAGTAGTGAGTCATCATCAGATCCTGGCGGTCCATATGGTACATGCTGACCATTTCGTGTGGAGTCCCCTTGAGGAGTGTCTCCATGAGGGCGGATCCGGCCCCCGTTAGCTTGTAAGACAGGCTGACCTTTTCGCCCCCTGCCTCAGCTTCCCATTCGCCCACGAGCTTCTTCAGGCTCTCGAAGGCGGCCTGGGCACCTGGGCCGGTAGCTACCTGCTTCTCTTCCCCAAGGACCAAAGGCTGGAGAAGAATCATCATCACTGACACTATAGTTGCCATCGTTCGCGTCTTCACTCTGGTTCCTCCCGTTGGCATCAGACAGATTAGCCGGACGAACCTGGAAATGGTTCTCCGCCAAGAGAGCATTACAGCTCTCGGGGAAGGATTAGTCAACCACCCCGAAAGCCAGTAAGGGGATTGAGTTCCCCGGAAACACGTACTCCCTATAATCAAGTTAGCGCTTATGGGGGCTGGCCCTCAGATGGAGATGTGATCATAATGCTCTTGAAAACCGATTCTTTTGATCAGTAATATATCGCCCGAGACTTTTGGAAAGGCGGCAAGAGCGGTTTGGGCCAGAAGCGACAAACGCGGCAAGAAGAGATTCAGGGTGACCCGTAAAGGAGCGGCCGGACGGCAAAGGCGGCCGCAGGCCTCGTGTCTCACCTGGGACAACGCCACGTTGCCCTGCCGGACGCTTGATCCCGAAACCGGCGAGACGTTCCCGTGGACATTGAAGACTCATCGGATTGCTCCCGGGGGAAAGAACGACTGCTACAGCAGCGTGCGTGCTGGGGACGAAGGCGTGCGCACGGTTCTCGACGGAAAACCCCAAACTGCTCGAGCTTGTGCGGTGCGCCGGGAGCGAGCAAGCGTGGACATGGGGCATTTGGACTTTGGCGAAAATACACATATTCGGCAACAGATTAGCGGCAACACATGACGGTGCCAGCTATGAATAACGTCAGGTATCAGAGACTGTTCAATGGGCGCGAAAAGTGCGTCATCATTGCGATGGATCATTGCCTGTTTGACGGGCCAATTCCGGGGATGATCGAGCTTCGAGAGACGGCTACAAAGGTGGATTCCGCAGTCGACGGCATCCTGCTGTCGCCGGGCATGATGCCCCACTGCGCGGCTGCTTTCGGCTACAAGGGGGCGCCGATGGCGGTCGTCCGCCTGAATTGGAGCACCACTTACTGCTTCAAGTGGCACTACTCGCAAGCGGCTACGGTACCTGCGTTCCGGGCGACTGAGGCGCTGCGCCTCGGGGCGGACGTGGCGCTTGTCTCCCTTACGCTGCAAACCGGTAGTGAGGCGAATGACGCCCATAATGTCGAGGTGTTCCGCGACCTGTGCGCCGAAGCACATACGTTGGGGATGCCTGTCGTCGGGGAGTACTTCCCGGCTGATGCCGATAATCTCGACCCGCAGGACCTTCATACTCGCGTCCTGGTCGGCGCCCGCATCGTGGCCGAGCTCGGCGCCGATCTTATCAAGACATTCTATACCAGGGACTTCCGGGAGGTGACGGCAAGTTGCCCGGTGCCCGTGCTGGGACTCGGAGCTTCGAAACTGCCGACGCAATTGCAGGCTCTGGAACTGGCCGCCCGGGAAGTTGCCGATGGGGCAGGGGGCGTGGTTTTCGGTCGCAATGCCATCCAGGTGCCCGATCCCATTGCCTTTCAGCTGGCGCTGTGCGACGTTGTCAAACGCGGCTTGGCGCCGGGTGAGGCGGCCAGCCGGCACTCGTTGCGAGACTAGCGACGGGCCCATCGGCAGGAAACCGAACCGGAGGCCCACGTGCCGACACATTGCCGCCTTCTTATGCTTGGGCTTCTCGCTCTGAATCCGGCTGGCCAAATGCAGCCGACGCTTGTGAGCCAGCAGATCATGGAGGGACGCAAGGTTTTGCGTTTCGACCACGAGTGTCTGAGAGAGTGGGGTTATCAGACGAGCCGGACCGAGTACTTCTACGTGGTTGAGCCCCAGAAGCTGCTGCCCAAGGCGCCATTGCTCGTGATTCTCCACAGCGCCGGAGGCGACGCCCAGGCGGAGCTGCCGAAGTATCTGGAGAAGCCGTGGTTTAAATCACTCGCGTGTTTCTATACGTTGGCACTGAATTCCGGGCAGGGCGAGGACGATTGGTGGGGTGCGCACGCGATCAGGGATCACAAGTCCACGTATGCCAAACGCCTGACACCGGTCGAGAGCCGGGTTCTGGCTACGCTGCAGTGGGTCCTCGCGAACTACCCTATCGACCCCGACCGCGTCTACTTATACGGCGGCTCGATGGGCGGCAGCGGAGGACTGGGAATCGCCATGCCCCGCGGGGACCTGTTTGCTGCGATTTACATCGAAATCCCCGCAGGTTTCGATCATTTCTATCATCGAATGGGTCTCCCGAATCCGGCTGACTCGAAGATTTCTTTTCTTCCGATTTCGCGATTTCCTGATCCTCCTGTGCTTGTCTTCGCAGCCTCTCACATGGACCGCTGGGGAGAAGGACTGAGCGGGTTCCTGAACATGCTGGGGGAGCAGCGGTTGGCGGCAGTCTTTACCTGGGGGCCGTGGGGACATAGCGCCGATCCTTGGAAACAACCGACCCTCAGCCGGGCGGCCTGGGAATTCCCTTGGCAATCGGTCAGGCGCAATGAGGCATACCCAGCTTTCACCAATTCCTCCACTGATGGCCGTTGGCCCGGCTACATGTCATCCGGACCCGATCAGTACGGCCAGATTAACGGCTATTTCCGCTGGTGCAGCGTCACGGATCTCCCAGACAGCTTCGCCATGGAACTCAGGCTGGTGCAGGAGGGCGAATTGGATGGCCCTGACTCGCGGCTTCCAGCCGAATCGACGACCGACGTGACCATTCGCCGTTTCCAGAGATTTGTCGTCGAGTGGGGGAAAATCTACGCCTGGCGGTTTGAGCGGGAGGGGAAGCTGGTCGGGTGCGGAACAGCTCGCGCGGATGTCGATGGGTTGCTGACGATACCGAGGTTGGAGATATGCAGAAGACCGTCTCGGTTAACGCTTACTCGCTGAGATCGCGCACCCAGACATCGCCCGGATAAGGACCCTCGAACTCGGAGGACCGGATAAAGGGGCGCGAGCCACGTCCCGCTCTCCGTCAAGAATCCGGAGTCCGGCCGCCATGGGAAACGCGGGACGGGATGAGCTTGCGCAAATGGGCAATCGCACACCGGGCGGCCGTTTCGGAATCGGGCCAGGCGAGCATCTCGGTCGAGACGTAACCCGAGTACTCGATTTCTCTGAGCACGGCAAAAATCGAATCAAAGTCCAGATGAGCGGAACCGGGCCATCGACGGTTGTTGTCACAGACGTGAATGTGCCAGCACGCTTCCCGCGCCTCGCGGAAAGCACCTTCGATGCTGGCCTCTTCAATATTCATCTGAGACACGTCGAGCATCAGGCCAAAATTGGCCCGGGCAACGCGCTTGACCATGCGCAAGGCATCTTCGGCGGTGATGATGAAGTTGACGAGACAGATGGTTACGGGCTCCAGGACAAAGCGCACCTGCTTGTTCAGAGCATAATCAGCAAGCTCGCGAAAGGCTTCAGCGGCAACTTCGAGTGTTAGCTCCGGGCGGCTCGGATCCCCTTCGCCCCGCGATCGCCCGATGTTAATCAAGACGCCGGGTGGGAAGTGGGCAGCAGCGAAGTCGACAATCGAGTGGAAACGGGCCATCGCCGAGCGGCTGATGGTCAGGTCGGGTTTCAGCAGCCCGAGTCTTTCCTCGGGCCACAAAGCACCCGTACAAATCGCCGCCAACTCCAATCCCGACTCTTTCAGCCAGCCGGCGATCTCTTCTCCGTTCAACACGTCAGGCTGCCGGACCATCAGCTCGACGCCCTCATAGCCGTACTCGGACAACTTGCGGAAAGCGGCACGCAGGTCTCCCCGGTAAACGGTCAGACCATTGGTGAGGAGGTCGGGGCCTCCAACCACTGAAGCGATCCTGATCACGCGTCTCTGTCCCCCAACGCGATGATGAAAACACCTTTTTTGTGGCCGGACTTTCCAGAGTCCGGCCACCGGAGCGGCAACCAAGGACACTGGGAGGAAGTCCTCTTGCTTTCGTGCCGGACTCTGGAAAATCCGGCCACAATTAAGCGACCTCCACCGCGAGCGATAGAGGAAGGCCGCTCCGGCTTTGTCAATCGTCAATGGTTCAAGCGGCTCGATTGCTGCGCCTTGGCGGGGGTCAGCTCGATAGCCTGTAGAATCGCTTCTCCCCCGTTCGTGCCCGTAAATCGGACCTCTATGATACCGTTCTTGGGCCGGATGTTCTGAAACGACAAGTCGAGCGCTTTCCCGTAGCCTCCTGCCTTCCCGGCGACATCCAAGGCTGGCGCGACCACCTGTCCGTTAATGCTGATGTCCATCGGCTTCCGTTTGGGATCGGCTGCGTCGCGTCTCTCGGCGAGCTTCAGCACCACATCGTAGGCGCCGGGCCCGACTGTGAGGTTGACCCGAAATTCGGGCGCATGGACCCCGTAGCGATACAGCTGGGGGTCAGACGTTCCGCTGATCGGGCCGTTCACCGGTTCCCGCCACCAGGTCAGTGCGACCGAGTCGGTCCGGCCACCGGTCCGGGTCACGAACTCCGTGGCGGGCAGCCACTCGTGTCGAGAGGCGGCGTCACGGTAGGGTTCGCGGCCCGGGTAGCCGAAAATCATGCGCTGAGGGCCTGTCGGGCCTCCGCCCGAACCGAAGTCGGGCGAGGCCGAAGCCGCCGAAAACTGAATGCCGTCAACCCAGACGTTAGTACTTTTTGAATAGGCGTTCTTCTCGCCGCGGACGACGACCTTCAGCTCATGGGGACCGCTCGCCAGGCCGTTCCGGTAGTAAAGCACCTGCTGTGCCCTGGATTTCGTGGGCGTCCAGCAATCGATTCCCACCGCCTGCTTCTTGCCGTCCAGAAACACATCCGCCAGGCCGCCGGAGTTATCGACGCGGCCGAGCAAGCGGACCTGGTTCCCGTTAAAACGAAAAACCACGGCGCTTTCCTTCGCGCCCGAGGCGTGGGCGCCCTTTCCCTGGTCCTCCGTGCTCGCGACGGGCTGCCAGGATCCGGTGTAGTCCGCTTGATTGTCGTCGATCACCTGTTGCGGGTCGCTGTCACCGGCAACGACGATCGAGCAAGCGCCGTCGTGGCGGACGGTCGCCAGGAAGTCTCCGTCACGCAGCTTCTTGACCGAGTAACCGTTTCCGTTCAGAGCAGACCTCACCTGCAGCGTCTTTCCATTAGCTGTAACTGATTTCGGCGCAAATGCGAGTCGGAGAACGCTGATCATGTTGGCTGGAGCGTCGAACGTCGCATACTCGACTCGTCCCTTGCGATAAGAGATTGAAGTCACGACTGAGGAGCAGTGGACGAGGTGGTTTTCGCGAGGCGGGGCGAAGATGTCAGGCAGCCAGGCCATGGTTTCGAGCCCGACGAGGATGGGGCCGAACCCGAGCAGCTCCGACCAGTTCTTGGCCGTGATCTCGCCTCCATAGATATTGTCTTCGACCCTGCCCCCTTCCTTGAAGTGGTAAAGGCCGAGGATGATCTTGCGCCGCGTGATTTCGCGTGCCCACTCGCTTTGCGCCTCGACCGCATAGCGTCCCCAGAAGCGCGCCAGGAAAATCGGGCACATGTCGAGCGAGAAGCCGCAGCAGGACGAGCCCTCCGGGTAAGCCCAGGCGCCGCTGTAGACCTCGCCGTTCGATTGGGGGCTCACAGTGGCGTGGTTCAGGTAAAGGCCGAGGACGTTGCGAACGTCATATTTCCAGTTCGGAAACTCCTTCTTATGGTCCAGCAAATACTGAGCCACCCAGCCGGTGGGAAGAATGCCCTGCACCGGGTGTTCCCAGTCCCAATAGTGGCGGCCCCAGGTGTCGTTATCCGTCCAGGCCGGCAGGAGTTGGTCGCGAAGGTATCTCCGGCCGGCATCGCAGGCTTTCACAATCGCGCCCCCCTGCCCCTGGTAACCGAGCCGCATCAGCTCCTCCAGGAAGATCAAGATATTCGCAACTCCGCCTGTGAGGATCTGGCCGGAAGGTTCTTTACACCACGGCGCCTCTCCCGTCTCGGCGTAGCGATTCCACGGGCGACTCCCCGGCTTCAGGCTGCATTTGCCGGCAAACACGTCGCCGATGTGCTTCGCGGCCTCGAGATACCGGGTTTCCCCGGTCATTTCATACGCTCGAAGCAGACCAAGGCCGATTCCCGCCGACAAATCCAGTTGGATCCATCCGCCGGGCTGAACCGGCCCGTAAGGTTTCCCCTTGACCGGAACGCTGACCGGGAAGTTCGGCCAGGGATGATCGGCGGGCGTCATATAGTAGTCAAGCAGGAAATCCGAGGCGATCTTGACGAAGGAGAATACCACCGGGTCGCCAGTGTAACGATAGTAGCGGAGCATGGATTCGGTAATGTACTTGTACCGCTGCCCGAGGTTTCCGTTCATGTTGTCGGTGGCCGGCAGGACCGAAATGGTCCCATCGTCGTGCATCTCGACGCGCGCATTAAAGACCCAGTGAGGGCCTGCCATCACGCTCTGGCTCTTGTCAACCCACGGATACCTCTTCAGTAGTTCGGCGGCCACGCGGACCCGATAGTCGACAAGGCCGTTCTGCCCGGTATACCAGGGCGCGATCACCCCGTGGCTGTCCTCGACTGTTGGGTGGGCGAAATAGCGTTCCAGTCTCTCCGCCGCCCAAGTCGGGGACATGAGAGACAATTGAATAACGACCGCAAGCGCAGCGAAAAAGCTCGGTCTTTTCGTTCGCATCGATGGTCCTCCTGTCAGAAATTGCTAACGGCGGAAATGTTATTCTAAATACTGCAAAAATCAAAAAGGTTTTTCGCCAAACCCCTTGACCCGGGTGCGCGCGGGAAAGGTAGCGGCTGGCAGTCCGGGCTGAAGCTGAGGCTGGCGGCGGCAGACCGGCTGACGGCCCTTCCGACCGAAGACAGTCCGGAAATCGGCAGTGGTCAGTGATCAGCGGGGAGCGGTCAACTGATAGCGTGGGGACTTGGGCTCGGGTTGGGATGCGTCCGATGGTCGGAAGAAGATCTCGCGAACGAGGAAGAAGATAGTGCTCACAATCAGAATTCCGCCCGCCAGGAGGAAAGCGGGTTTCAGGCCCGCCAGTCCGGATACCAGACCCCAGGCGGGCGGGCCGAGGAAAAGCCCCAGGGTCTGAGAGGCGGCGTACAGCGCCAGGCCCTGTCCCTGCCATTGCGGGTGAAAACGTTCAGCCGCGACCACACTCAAGGCGGGATAGTAGGTCCCATGAATCAAACCGGCGACACAGGCGAGAATCGCGACCTGGGACAGGGAGGCGGCCCAGGGGATGGCGCCGGTAGCCGCTCCGTAAAGCACCAGCGCCCCGACGGCGAGCCAGCGGCGGGCGGAGTTGGCGAACTGCCCGGTAAGGGTGAAGCGGGATACCAGGGCGCCGGCCGCATAGCCGATTCCGAACACGCCGATTGCACCGGGCAGATGAGCGAGAGCCGGGGCCAGGAATGTCATCCAACACGAGAAGGAAAAGCCGAAAAAGACCGCCAGGACAAGCACCCTCATCAGCCCGTCCTGCTTGAGCGTAATCTTCCAGCCCAGGCGATGTGATGTTTCTGGAGGGGCCTCACGTTGCTCTTGCCTAAGGCCGTACCACAGGAGCAGGGGAGCAAAGCACAGGAAAACGACGGCGAACACGGTCAAGTATCCGTAGCTTAGGACGAGCCAATCGGCGAGGCTGGGGCCCAGGCCCATCATGAGAAAGCCGGGGACCCCGAAGTAGCCAATCGCTTTTCCGCGCAAATGCCGAGGTTCGGTTTGGATCAACTGGGTGAAAGCGGCCACGAAAACAAGACCGGTGCCGACACCATGCAGCGCCCGCGCGATCCACAGGGCCGGCAGCCAGAGCGGAACGAGCATGTAGAGGATCCCGCCCACGGTGCCGGCCGCAGACCCGACGATGGCGATCCGCCTGACGCCCCATTTTTGGACCAAGGCGCCGAAGAGTAGTTGCGCGAAAAGGTTGGTAAAGAAGTAAACACTGACTGTCCAGCCGATCGGCTCGGGGCCCCACCCTAAGTTCGCAAGGTAGCGGGGAAGCAGCAACAGCACCCAAACCGCCAGATTCAGCGAGGCGGAAATGGCGATGTAAATCGCGAAACGACGTAAGGGCCGACGTGGGCTATCAGGCAACATGTTCATGCAAGGGAGCTCGATGATTTGAACGAACCGGCCGGAGAGCCGACCTTCGGAATCGAGACGCCTGGCTCCGCAAAAAGGTTTCAAGACGGGAGGGTGAGACCCAATACTCTCTCGCCTGTTTCGCACTCCTGTCCCGCAAGTTTTCAGGTCAAATCTGCCCGTGTTTTCGCCCAGCTTCTGCCAGGGCGCGAATGTTCGTTTCCGGGGTGTTCTCGTTGAAGTAATCGGTCGTTCCCAGAAGGAAGCTTTTTCCCCCGCTCCATTTCTTCACTTCGCAGAGCGTCTGTTCGACCGCCGCGTCGATCTCCTCCGGACTGCCCTTACGCAGCAGAGTTATCTGGTCGATATTTCCAAGCAACGTGGTGCAACCCGGATCAAAACACGCCAAAGCCCCGGGGAGGACCGTGTCGCCGTATGGGGGCGGGGTCAGCGATTCGTACGCTTTCATCCCGACATCAGGGTACTGAGGGACGATGCGGCTGGCATAGCCGCAGTTGTGATACAGCACGATCACGCCCTGCCTCTGCACGAAATCCACGACCTGCTTCTCAAATGGGGCAATGTGCTGTCGAAAGAAACCCGGGCTGATCAATTTACCATTCGCCACATTCCCGCCCGTGCTGAGCAGATCGGCGCCCGCCTCGATTTGGAGGCGCAGAACCGGAAAAAGCCGCTGAAGACTGAAATTCATCAAGTCGGTATAGAACTCAGGGTCAACCAATGCGTCGATCAACAGGCTCTCGAGGTTCCGATAGCTGAGGGCCAGCTCGTTGAAGGCACCCTGGACCCAGGGAGCAATCACCCCCTCCTCACCGACCAGCCGCCTGGCTCGGCGAATCGGGGTCACGTCCAGATGTCCAACGGGCGGCATGTACTTGCGGCACAACTCCAGGTCCTTTGGGGACTTGATCGGGAACTCGATCGAACTCACCTCGCAGTCGTACTCGCAGGTCCAACGCAGCTCCGAGACCCGGCGCATTACCCCTTCGGGCGTTCGGACCTGCGTGACCGTCCTTTCGTCACGCCCAAACCGTTCGGTTTCGACCGACACCCGCCAGTCGGGTGTTTCAACCGCCGCGAAGTGGTCATAAACCACTGAGCAGTTCCGGTGGATCAGGTCGAAGCCGAAGTGACGGTAAACGTCAATGGTGGCGGCGACGAAGTCCACGTCGTGGTCGTTGAAAAACTCTTTCACGTAATTGACATGGATGAAGGGGGCAACCGGAATCCGCACCAGGTCGCAATGATGCAGGGCCTGCAGGAGGAATTGCCTTCCCGTTTTTGTTGTTTTCTTCACAACACCCCCTACAAAGCTCTTGACGTTTCGCCACTTGCTGAGCCTTCGCTCGTTCTCGGCCACAGCCTGGTCACCTGTTCGATTCTCTTCTTGAAGGCAGCGTAAACCGCCTCTGATTCTTCTCGGGTCTGCACGCCAGTCACGCTGAAAGCGACTTTTACGCCCGGCGCCAGGAAACGGTCGACCAGGTCCAGCTCGGTTTTGTTGACCCGGACCTTGAGGACCGCGTCGGTTCCTTTGAAAGCATCCCGCAAGGCCTCCGGCTCATTCGGGTTCGGCTCGGTGTCCTTCGTCAGGGCGCACCCAGCGCATTCGAGTTGCCTTAATTGGGGCGTCTGCAGAAGCCCCGGGAGGTTGTGAATAATGTTTCCACAGGAATGAACAGCGACGCCTCCGAAGCGCTCCGCGATCCGGCCATTGAAGGGAAGGCAGGCATTCGCGTAAGCGGCAGGCGACAGGAAGGCCATGTTGTCGTCGCTCATTGAAATGCCGTTCCAGTTTGGATGGCACAGCATCTGGTGCCCAGGCAGCGAAAGGTTCGGGCCAATCGCCTCGAGTTGACTCTCGGCAAATCGAATGATGACGTTCGTAATCGCTTCCATCAGCCCCGCGACCCGCTCCGGCTCATAGCTGCTGACCGTGAAGAATTCACTCACTTCCAGGATCAGCGAGGCAGTATCGTTCGGGCTTTGCGTGTCGGTCAGACTGATCGGAAGCCGGTCCTTGGTTACGCTTCGGTACCAGCGGATACGCTCCAGGACTTCCTGCATCGGGGCGCAGGTGCTCAAGTCCGGTGTCTTGAGCCCGGAAAGCTCATCGGCGCTCTGATAAACGGGGTATGTCTGGGGAGCGCCTCCCTCTTCGAGCCAGACATACTCGCAGCCGAAGGCCGCGGCATGAATCCCGACCCCATACCAGGGCTGAAGGTGTGGAAAAACGGTGTCGCTGGCCCAGCCAGCGCTGGTTGCCATCGCCCACAAGTTGACCCTGAGAAAAAGCTCGCGATCTGCGCAAGTGCCGTCCCACATGTTGAAGGGAGGCGTTATCAGCACGGGAGCTTCGGCGGCGCGCTTCCCGGAAAACCACTCCTCGATAAAGCGATCTCTCTTCTCCTTGACCGAAAGGAAATGATCATAAGGGAACACCTCGGGAGCGATGCCAGTCAGGTCCATAGGGACTTCCTCCAAAATCGCTCTTCAACCCAGCCGGCGCCGAAGAACGAAACAATTTGACTTTGCGGCATTTCGTTTTCTACTATATGCGGTAATAATTTACGACATTATGAAAAAGAAGGCAAGACACGAGTCAACATCGTGGAGGAGTGATGAAAGGGCTGATCTTAGCGCTCTCGTTGTGTGGTTTGGCGGCTGTCGACCAGGTCCGCGGCTTTCAGGATGCCTCCGGCTCGTTGTCTGCCACGTTTAACGGAACGCGGGTTGATTTCGACTCCAAGACCGGCGATATCCGCAGCCTGAGTCACCTGGATCTCGGCCAGGTTTTGGACAACCGCGGGACGACCGGAGGGCTGGTTGACCTGGCCTACCCGATTGACGCCTTCCCGGCGCTTCGTCTCTCCTCTGGTTTTTCCGTGGCTCGGGTCCTGAGCGACTCGTTCGGCGCCCAAATCATCTGGGACAAGCTGGGCGCCAGCCGGCCGAGCTTCCGCTTACCCAAGGGGAAAGTCAGCGCGCGGGTCTTGATCAGACCCGCGCCAGACGGCAAATCTCTCATCCTCTCTTGTCGAATCGATAATAATTCGGACGCTCCTGTCCCCCAGGTCTTGTTTCCCGACTTGCGAGGGTGGTTGCCTTTCGCGGGTGTGGAGGAGACACGAATTCAGTTCGCCGCCGAGTGCGCCCATCCCTTCGCCGGTCCCATCAAACCGCGGGACGCCACGCCTTTTTATGCCGGTCGCGGCTGGACGCTGCATTCCGGGCAGGACGTGCTCAGATGGCTGGACTATGGGAGTCACCGCGGAGGGATCAGTGTCTTCCAGAAGAGATGGGGGACGCCTGATCTTCCGCCGGTCCGCACCCAGCGCACCGAGACCGACCCCTTATCCCTGCGCCTGGTCTGGGAGCACAAAACGCGTATCGACCCTGGACAGAGCTGGGAAAGCGGAGAATTCTGGATCACGCCGCATACCGGGGGGTGGGCGCGAGGCATAGTCCCCTTCCGCGAGTTTGTCCATTCGGTTTATCCTGCGCGGCCGCTTCCCCGTCACGTTCGAGACGGGATCGGTTTTCAGACGGTCTGGATGATTCAGACTGCCGAGACCGATCCGTCCAGGGCGGCTTTCCGCTACGCGGACCTGCCACGAATTGCCAGGGATGCCAAGGAGCACGGCATCGATGAACTGGTTCCGTGGGGCTGGTGCACGTACTCGACGATGCCGATCCCCATCCGAAAGGAACTTGGCGATGTCCACAACCTGCTGCAGGCGGTCACGGAGTGCAGGAAGATCGGGGTCAATGTCGCGCCCTTTATCAGCCTCCAGACAGTCAGGAACGAGTACGTGTCGCGATACCGGATCCAGCCGAGCACGGGGGACTGGACTTATCATGCGGAGCTCGTTCCCAATTTTCGCCCCTATTACACAAAGTACTGGGACGGCGCCGAAGTGCGCGCGGACAACCCGATCTGGAGGCAGGACGTCAAGGCAGCCGTCCAGCAATGGATCGACCGCGGGATCGATTCGTTCGTGTGGGACCAGTTCCGAAGCCAGATCGTAAAAGGGCCGAGATCGGAGCTGGTTTCCCTGGTGGCCGAGTTGCGCCAGGCGGCACGGGCCAGGAACCCCGAGTCGACTTTCGGCGGCGAGCTCGAGCACTGGGAGTACGACGGAGCGGTTCTTGATTACACCTGGCTGTGGTCCGACTATCTGGATGCGGCGCCCATCCTGAATGTGCTGAATGCGCCGCGCCTTAACTGCAATGTGGAAGACTCGGCGATCGTGGCCAAGAAGGCTTTTTGTGACGGTCTGTACATCAATGCCATGCCGAGGAGGCCTGACCAGCCGAATGCAACAGCTCTGATCAGTGAAGCTCCCAGCCTCTCGGCGGCCCTGAAGCAGGTGGCCGCGCTTCGCCGTAGATTTCTGCCCTACTTTACGGAAGGCATCTTTCTAGGGGACAGCATGCTGACCGCCGTGCCCCACTTGTTTATACGCGGCCATCAACTGGGCAACCGGCTCCTGATTTCGGTGCTCAACGACGGGGACCAAGACGACTTCTTCTCAGTGGGATCAGACCTGCGGCTCTGGCTGCCTCGGGCTGGCGAGTATGAGGTGACACTGTATGATTCGGCAGGGCGCGTGACCGGTGTTCGCAGGCTGTCGACCTCCCAATGGCGCGCGACGGGCCGGCTCGCGCCCGCTGATTTGGCTTTTTTCGAGATCACCGCTCTCCTGGAAGAGGGGAGACGGGCAGAGTTTATCGCGGCCGGACTTAAGGCCGGGTTTTAGGCGAACTACAACGGAGGTGCTGAGATGATCAGACAGAAGTTACGGGCAGCTGGGGTGATTATGATGATGCTGGGATGCGCGGGGACGGTCGCCGCATTCAACGGGAACGTGTCCCGGGTGGACATCAACGGGCTGACTATAGGCCTGGATGAAACCACTGGGAACATCGTGCTTCTGGCATACCAGCCCGTGGGAACGCTCCTTCAGGCAGAGTCGGGAAACAGCGGGCTCGTCGACGTCGCCTACCCGCTGGACAATTGCCCTCCGATGCGCCTGGCCTCCAGTTTCTCCCGGGCGATTTTGCGAAAAGATGCAGACGGAGTCAACATCAGTTGGGATCAACTGGGACCGAGCCGCTCGAACTTTCAGCTCCCTGCCGGCAGCGTCCGAGCGGAAGTGAAAATCCGAAAAGCGCCAGACGGAAGATCCATTATTCTCTCGTGCCGACTCGAGAACCAATCAGAAGCCCCGGTTCCTCAAGTCATCTTCCCAGACCTGCGAGGACTTCTGCCGTTTGACGGCATCCAAGAGACGGCGCTGCGGCTCTCTCGGCAGGAAGTGCGGCCCTTCGCGACGCCGATCCGGCCAGCTGACTCGGCACCTTTCTACATTAATCGGGGCTGGAAGGAGTACCCTCCTTCCGGTTACTACGGCCCGAATCCCTTGCGTTGGCTCGATTTCGGGAGTTTGAAGGGAGGGTTGAGCGTATTCCAGAAGAAATGGGCCACGCCGGACGCCCCGACCGTGCGGACTCACCGCGTCGAATCCCAGCCTATGAAAATGAGGCTTCTTTGGGAACATCGGACCAACATTGAAAAAGGCCAGACGTGGCAGAGCGGCGAGTTTGTGTTCACGCCGCACCGGGGCGGATGGGCCAAGGGAATCGAAACATTTCGCGAGTACGTCAACCAAGTCAATCCGCCGCGCCAGCTGCCGAAGCATGTGCGCGACGGCCTGGGCTACCAGACCATCTGGATGATCCAGACGGCTGAGCTGGACCCCGAGAAGGCGGTCTTTCGGTTCCGCGATCTGCCGCGAGTGGCCCGCGACGCTCGGGAGCACGGGCTGGATGAAGTCGTTCCGTGGGGTTTTTGCACTTACTCGACCATGCCGATTCCGCTTCGGCCGGAACTGGGAACAAAAGAGGAGTTCCTGAAAGCCCTGGAGGAAAGCCGCAAATTGGGCGTGAACATCGCCCCGTTTATTAGCATTCAGATCGTCCGCAACATGTATGCCTCGCGCTACAACGTCCCCACTGCAACGAGTGACTGGACCTACCACCCGGAGTTGATTCCGAATTTCCGTCCTTACTATACCAGGTACTGGGACGGCGCCAGTGTGGAGAGCGACAACAAGATCTGGCAGCAGGACTTGGACCAGGCTCTCGGGCAGTGGATTCAGGATGGCCTCTACTCTTTCTGCTGGGACGTTTTTTCGAGCAAAGTCGACGATCAGGGAAAGTCCGAGCTGGTCGACTTGATCCTGCAGACCCGCAAGAAGGCGCTCACCCGTGATCCTGAGTCCACGTTTTCGGCCGAATCCGTCACATCCCACCTGGAAGCGGAAAGCAGGGTGCTCGACTACACCTGGAACTGGGTCGACTACGTCGATGCCGGCCCTGTGCTCAATGTTCTAAAGGCGCCCCGCTTGAACTGCGACGTCGAGGATTCACCTCTCGTAGTGAAAAAGGCCTTTTCCGAAGGACTCTACCTGAACGTCATGCCGATAAAGCCGGACCAGCCCAACGGCACGGCGCTGGTGAGCGAGGTGCCGCCGCTCGCCGACGCGCTCAAGCAGGTTGCCGCGCTACGGAAACAGTTCTTGCCGTATTTTGTGAATGGTCATGGCCTGGGAAGCTCGGTCCTGACCGGCGTCTCTCCTTATTTCGTGCGCGCGCATCAACTCGACGACAGGCTCTTGATTGCCGTGCTGAACGACCAGGAGCGAGCCGGACGGGCCGTGCTTCAGAGCGACCTGAGTCTCTGGTTGCCCGAGTCTAAGGCTTACGTGGTCAAGTATTACGACAGCCGGGGCCGGCTACTGCGGACATCCATCTCCACATCCCGGCTATGGCACGGAGCCACGGACGAGCTACGGCCCGTGGACCTCGCCTTTTTCGAAATTGAAGTGTCTCGCTGAGGCGGTCGGGGGGTGGTGTCCAGATGAAGTGCCGAGGTGGATGCATAGCTTTGCTTCCCTGGCTTGCCTGCTGTTCCCTGCTTGCTTCGGCGGGCGGCCAGGCACGGCCGCTCGCCGATCGAGTGGTGTACGCAACCGCGGTTGTCCGGGCGCCGGTCGGCGATCCTGGGCTGGAGGACCCGGCCTGGGAGGCGGCCGAGCTGGCCGACGGTTTCCGTCAGCGGGAGCCTCGGGAGGGAGAACCGGCCAGCGAGACGACTTGGGTCAAGGTCCTTTATGACGACGAGAGTCTGTGCATCGCGGTCTTTTGCGGCGACTCGGACCCGGGTAGGATCAGAGCTCGACAGCTGATCAGGGACGGTAGTTTTTCGAGCGACGATTCTTTCACCGTCGTCATCAGCCCCTCCAACGATCGCCGCAACGGTTACGCCTTTACCATCAATCCGTTGGGCGTCTGCCGTGACGAGCTGATCGGCAACAACGGTCAGATCCGCGACGTCTTTTGGGACGGAATTTGGAGAGGCGAAGCCCGCCGCAATCCGGACGGCTGGACGGCGGAATTCATCATCCCCTTTCGGACTCTCCAGACGAACGCCCTGGAAGCAACCACCTGGGGAATCAACTTCGAAAGGTTCATCAGACGAAAGAACGAGCAAGACGCCTGGACCGGGTTCGAGCGGATACACAATGTCTATCGGCTTTCTCGGGGTGGGGAATTGCGCGGTATTGAAAGACGAAAGGGCCGCTTCCGGCCGCTTCTGCGCCCGTATGTCTTCGCTGGCTACTCGGAACTTGCCGGCCAGGCGACAGATCGCGATTTGAAAGGTGGAGTGGACGGGACCTTGAACATGGGTAACGGCCTGCAGTTCGACTTTGCAGCGAATCCGGACTTTTCCGATGCGCCGGTCGATGCCGCTCAACTCAATCTCAGTCCCGTCTCAGTCGCTTTTCCCGAAACCCGCCGGTTTTTTCTCAAGCGTAGCGATGTCTTCGATTTCGGCTTCGGTCCCTACATGCAGCTGTTCTATAGCCGCCGGATTGGAATTGACCTGGACACCGGGGAGACGGTGCCGATCAGGGCGGCCGGGAAGTTGACGGGTTCTCTCGGTGCTCAAGACATCGGTCTGATTTATGCCCAAACCGATTCGATCGGAGTCCCGGGTGGCAACCAGTCTTTGGTGGGCAGAATCAAGAGAAACATTTTCAAGAGCTCGTATGTCGGGGCCATCTTTGCCGACAGGGAGGGCATATCCCTGTCCAGCTCTTACAATCGCGGATACGGCGCCGACTTCAACCTGAACTGGCTCGGTGATCGGCTTAATGTGCGTGGCTTCTATGCCGAGACGGGTACGCCGGGTCTCAAAGGGAACAATAGCATTCACTTCGTCCGGAGCTCCTTCAGGGGGCGGTTAATCAATTTCGCGCTCGGCGAGCAGGAGATCGAGCCCAACTACAACCCCGAAATCGGGTTTGTCAACGTCCGCGACACCAGAGGCACGTACTCCTCTTTCGGCCTGACGCCTCGCCCGAAGGTTCTCGGCATCAGAGAAGTCAGCCTGACGGGGACTCTGCAGGTTGCTGAAACCTCGCAGAAGATCAGCTGGGTCAGGCTGTTGAACACCCCCGTCACCATAACCTGGAACAACGGCTCCATGCTTACCGTAGAGCCTTTCCGAGGTCAGCTGCAACGCGTGTTCAGTCCGCTGCGGCTGACCCCCTCTGTCGCGGTAGACCCCGGCCTTTATCGCTACAGTCAGCACAGCGCGAGCTATACCTCCGATCCGTCGAAGTCTTTCCTCTACAGGGCCGGTCTGTCGTGGGGGGGACTCTATGGAGGAGCAGTGCTGACCAGAACGGTAGGATTGGGGTGGAGGCCCAATCCGCACTGGTTTTGGGAGTTGAATCAGAACTGGACGACGTTTGAAATGCCTTCCGGCAAGGACGAGGCTCACGTGGTCGGGTTACGGACCGACTATGCCTTCAACCGGCGGGTCAGGCTGGGCAGCTTCTGGCAGTACAACGGAGCGCAGGAGACACCCCTCAGTGCGAACCTCCATTTCGGGTTCCGCTACCGAGAAGACAGCGATTTCTCACTCGTCTATACGAACGGGACGCAGTTTGCGCGCATCGGTGAAGGAAACCCGGAATTGTTGCGGGTCAAGCAACTGGCGGTCAAGCTGACGTTTTCCATTTTCTGAAACACCACCGCTGCATTTTCTTTCGGAGTCCTCCATCCCTGCGGGTGTTCCTCCAGACAGTCACACGCGACTCTGAAGTGAGCCGGGGAGTCTTTGGGTTGATTTGGGACAGTCCCAATTCCCCCCGCTCGAGCGCTTCCCTTCAGGGCAGCCAAAGATGGCGTCGCCGGTCAGCCTGATCACGCATCGGTTTCCCTCTGCCGCCTCTGCCGGGCACAGGCGCTGCTCCTTCGAAAATAACTCGTGCCCGAGATAAATCCTTCATCATGCAGCAGCAGATTACGAAGCCCCCTCATCGTTTTCATCCTCTGTGGGCGGCCCGAAGGGCCCTGGACTTTGGCGAAAATACACAGATGAATCAACAGGAGCCGCTGCTGTGTGGCTGTATCACGCTGAAAGCGTGAA
>JBHGBF010000170.1:0-12320 GCA_041946865.1 Acidobacteriota bacterium
ATCCGGGTGCGCAAGGGGCATGATGAACTCCAAAAGCGCCTGCCGCCTCGCTCGCAGAAAACTGAGCGGTTACGTTGGAGCGGCTTTTTCCGTTGCGTCTTCCCCGGTTTTCATATGCCTATTGGCGCATCCTGCTGTTGACCTGCCTGGCTCTGCCGTTGCTCGAGCCCTGGCCGGCTCCTGCAACTTTCGCGATGGGTGTCTCAGATTTTGTCGGGATCGAGGACGTGGCGACGAGCCTGGAGCCGCCCGGCGCTGCGGCGCGGGCAGGATGGCAAATACCTTACCTGCCCTTGCTTGCCGGAGTGCTTGCAGCCGGCATGCTTCTCCGTTTCTCCCGCCTGGTGGTCGGCGCTCTTCGCCTTCGCCGTGCGCTCCAGGCAGCACGACCGGTCGATCTCCCCTGGGACATGAGCCGGCTGGCGCCGGGACTCGGGCGCCGGCCACGAGTCTGCTGCGTCGATACCGTGGTCAGTCCGGCAACTTACGGCCTTTTCCGGCCCGTCATTCTCCTGCCGGTCCGTTTTGCGTACCTGACTGAGACACAAAAGCTGGGGGTGGTCTGCCATGAACTGCGGCACGTCCAGCGTCACGACTGGCTCTTTCGGCTCGGCGAAGAAGTTTCCCGCTGCGTTTTCTGGTTCCATCCCCTGGTTCTCTGGCTGACCAGGCAGATTGAGTTAAGTCGCCAACAGTCGGTCGATCAGGAGGTGGTCCGGATGCTGGGTCAGAGTCGCGACTATCTGGACTCCCTGTTGGAGATGGCCACTGCCCGGCTGTCCGGGTCCGTCGCCGCTTTATTCCTCAGTGAATCATATCTCAGGCAGCGAGTTCGCCTGATCAAGGAGGGATTTGCCATGTCAACTCGATGGTTGGGTTTCTCCCTTGCGGTGACCGTGGTTATCCTCGCGACGGCGGGTGCCTTGGCCGTCTGGGCCTTCTGCAGGGCCGGGAACAGGAACAAGTTCGGCCGGCGGGTGTCCCCGGCGGCAACAGAGTTGAGATCCAGAAGCGGGGACCGGAAGCGGATACCGCTCCCAACGAGCCGGTGAAGGTGGGCGGGAATGTCCAAACGACGAAGCTGATTCACTGGGTGCCCCCCGGGTACCCATCTGATGCCGAGAAGGCCGGTTTGAAGGGCGTGGTCCTCGTGCGAGTGACCGTGACCGAAGCGGGGGACGTCAGCGACGCGCAAGTCGTCCGTGGTCATCCGATGTTGGTTCAGGCGGCCCTCACCGCTGTCCGGCAGTGGAAGTACTCACCAACCCTGTTGAACGGGCAGGCGGTGAAGGTGGTTGCCACACAGGCGCTCAGTTTCCCGCCCGGGAAGGAACCGGAGAAGCTAACGAGCGGCAGTCCAAGCTTCGATCTCGAGGGGATTGTGTGGCTCGGAGTGGATGAAACCGGGGCACTGTTCAGAGAGGGGCAGCAACTGGATCCGGCCAACCTGTCCCAGGCACTCCAGGGAAAACAAGCCCTGGTTTTTGCGATGCGTCCCACGCCGGAGCCGGAGGTCATCGAGCAAGCCATGGACAGACTGGAAAAGGCGGGCCCCTTCGGGCCGGCCACAGAGAATGAAAATAGTCGCGCGAGGCTATTTTCGAAGCAGCTTATTTTTTCGTAACAGGATCAGGGCATAGGCAGGCCATGCCTGGCCATGCTTGGCATGGGCGTGGCATGGCCACATGACCCCTGAAGAGAGCGTGGCGCGGGTCTGTAAATACGCCTTCCTGGGCTAAACCTGCCATAATTCTCTGATGCACCGTCCTGGCCGGCGCCGCTGTTTTGTTGCTCTTGTTATCGCCGTACTCACACTCGCCTTACAGGTCGCTGCGCCATCGGAAGTTCTCATATCGAGACCCGAGGTTGAGAAACATCTCCGGTTCCTGGCTTCCGATGAGCTCAAGGGGCGCAGAGCGGGCACTGAGGGCGACCATGTGGCGGAGCGGTACATCGCGGAGCATTTTCGCGCCTGCGGACTTGTCCCTGCTCCGGGGCTCGATGACTTCTTTCAGCCGGTTCCCCTTGCCCGGACAAGTCCGCCGGCCCGACAGCAGTTGCGGATTGACCGGACCGCGCTCCAGCCGGGAAAGGATTTCATCGTCCTCCAGAGCGGGAACCTCCAGTTTGCAGGAGAGCTAAAGGACGTAGGTGAGAAGCTCGCTCCAGGCTCAGGCGCCGGACCGCTCGATCTCCGAGGGAAAGCGGCTGTCACTCACTCAAGCACGCTCGACCCGACGGCTTTCAGCTCCTTTCACCGCAAAGCCGTGTTGCTGCAAAAGCGCGGGGCGGCGGTCGTCGTGGAGCTTTACGACGGCCAGGGGTGGGACCAGTTGACGAGTTTTCTGGCCGGCCCGCGCCTGCGCGTCCAGGATCGTGAGCGTGTCAAGCCCATCCCCTATCTCCTGGTCCATGATCCGGGGGGTGTTCTGGGAAAAAAGCTGCAGAGGGCCGGCGTGCACCGGGTCCGAATCGGCCTCTCGGAACGTCAAGTCGAGCGCGCACCATCGGCCAACGTGATTGCAGTACTGCCCGGAAGGGATCCTCTCCTGAAGGAAGAATATGTCGGCCTGACCGCGCATTTCGATCATCTCGGCCAGAATGAGCGCCTCCCCGGCGCCACCAAAGAGGATTCGATTTTCAACGGTGCGAGGGATAACGCCATGGGAGTGACCGCGCTTCTGGCGGCGGCTGCGGTCCTGTCTCAAAATCCGACCGCCCGCTCCGTACTGTTTATTGCCTTTACGGCTGAAGAGCAGGGACTGCTCGGCAGTTCCTATTACGTCGACAATCCGGCGGTGCCGCTCGGGAAGACGGTATTTGTTCTCAATGCCGACGGGGCGGGTTACACGGATACCTCTGCGGTCACAGTTCTGGGATTGAATCGCACCACTGCCGGCCAGGAGATCGCGGCAGGATGTCGAGCGGCGGGTTTGGAGGCGATTGCCGGCAAACCGGATCTCCAGATGTTTTTCAACGCCTCGGACAACCGCAGCTTTGCGGAAAAGGGAGTGCCGTCTCCCACTTTCAGCCCTGGCATTCGAGATTTCGGCGAAGAAATCCTGAGGTACTACCACAAGCCGTCCGACGAGGCCGATGAGAACTTCGATTTCGCTTACCTGCAGCGTTTTTGCGAGGCTTACGTGCGCTCCGCCCGGCTGATCGCCGATCGTCCCACGCAGCCGACGTGGGTGAAGGGTGACAAGTTCGAGAAGGCGGCCGCAAGGCTGTACGGTGGGGAATAAAAGAGCCGGAAACCGCGGCCGATGCGTCCAACGATTGCCAAGACGCTTCGATCAGCCGAAACTCGCCACGGCGGCGTCCTCGTCATCGAAGACCTCAAACAGCGTCAGAAGCTTCGTTATCGAGAGGAGCGAGTGCACGCGCGGGTTCAAGCCCAGCAGCTTAACCTTGCCGCCTCTCTTGGCGGCCGTCGCATAGGTTACGACCAGTTCGCCGATCCCGCAGCTGTCAATCTCGGTGATTTTCGTCAGGTCGAGCAGCAGGCTGCGGACACCCGCGCTCGTTAACGCCTGGATCTGAGCCCGCAAAGCCTGGGTTTCGCTTCCGATCCGGATTTTCCCCTCGAGGTCCAGGATCGTCACCCCTTCGATCAGTCGACATCGAATCTCCATTCAGCTCCTCCCGGGCAGGGAGTTCATGATACAGGAATCGATGTCGTCACACTACTTACAAGGAACCTTGGACGTTCACTTTTCGTACAACTTCTCGGGAGGAACTCTAGTCTAAATGAACATCACGTCAAAGGTATCTGAAGCGGGGACTGCCTGAAAAAGGAGCAATCATGATGAGAAAGATGACAAGGCGGAAGTTCGTCCAAACAGGGGCGCTGGCGGCCGGCGCGGTCGGCGGAGCGAGCCTCATGCCGGGCGCCTGGCTCGGCCTCGTGGCCAGCGCCAACACGAAGGGCTATTTCGAGTCCCAATTCGGGATTACCGATGCGCTTTGCCGCAAGCTGCTCGAGCAGGCGCTGGCCAAAGGTGGGGATTTCGCTGATCTCTATTTTGAGCATACGATCTCCAACTACCTGGGGCTGGAGGATGGCCAGGTCAATCGCGCGTCGGGGGATATTGACTTGGGTGTCGGGATTCGGACGGTCAAGGGAGATCAAGTCGGCTATGCCTTCACCCAGGACCTGACTGAAAAATCGATGCTCGCGGCGGCTTCTGTGGCGGCTACGATAGCCGACTCGATTGCCACGAAAGTTTCGCCTCAGTTCGTGGCGGTCAAGGGCGGTGATTACTATCCGGTGCAGACTCTGTTTACGGCAGTCCCCGTCTCCACCAAACTCCCGGTCGTCCAATCCGTCAATGACAAGTGCTTTGCTCAGTCGAAACTGGTCACCAAAGTCAACTGCACGCTCCACGATCAGCAGAAGCGAATCCTGGTGGTCAGCAGTGACGGGCACAAGGGCGAAGACCTGCTGCCGCGCACTTTCCTTTACGTCGGCGTAGTGGGGGAAAAGAACGGCAGGAAAGAAACCACTGGTTGGAATCTGGGTGGCCGCCGGGAGTTCTCTTTTTATACCGAGCAAGTTGTCGACCGGCTGGTATCCGAGGTGCTCGAACGCCTGCAAGTGGCGTTCGAGTCGGTGCAGGCGCCGGCCGGGGAGATGCCGGTGGTTCTCGGTCCGGGCGTGACGGGCATCCTGCTGCACGAGGCTATCGGCCACGGCATGGAAGCAGACTTCAACCGGAAGAAGATCTCGACGTACTGCACCATGATCGGCAAAAAGGTGGCCGAACCCTTCGTCACCATCATTGATGACGGAACCAATCCCAAGCAACTGGGCGCGATCAATTTTGACGACGAGGGAACGCCGAGCCAGCAGACCGTGCTGGTTGAGAACGGCATTCTGACAACCTACCTTCACGACCGGATTTCCGCCAACCACTACAAAACCAAGCCGACCGGCAACGGACGCCGCGAGAGTTACCGGTACTATCCCCAGCCGCGGATGCGGAACACTTACATGCTCTCCGGGCCGGCTACGCCGGAAGAGGTGATCAAAAAAGCCCAAAAGGGCATTTACGTGGAGGATGTGTCAAACGGCCAGGTCAAGATCGGAGAGGGTGATTTCGCCTTCTACGTTTCCCGCGGCCGCATGATTGAGGATGGCAAGCTGACGGCCCCCATCAAAGACATGAACATCATGGGCAACGGCCCGAAGATGCTGCTGAATGTCGTGATGGTTGCGAACGACATGCAAATGGCGGAAGGCGGGGCGGGCGCCTGCGGAAAAGGCGGGCAAGCCGTTCCCGTTTCTTTCGGACTGCCGACTGTCCTCGTCAATTCCATGACCGTAGGCGGTGTCAAGCGACAAGGAGCTCAATCATGAAGAAAGACATGCTGGAACTGTGCGCATGGGTGATAGACCAGGCGAAGAAAGCGGGGGCCAAGGATTCCAGAGCGCGATTCAGCCGGACCCGGTTTGTGGAGATCGGTTATCGCGAGCGAAAACCGGAGACCATCACCGAGGCCACCAACCAGTCGCTTGTCCTCCAGTTGTTTGTGGACGGGCGTTTCTCGTCGCAAAGCACGGCTGACCTGCGCAAGAACACGCTCGCAGATTTTGTTTCCAACGCGGTCGCCACGACCCGGCTGATTGCCAAGGACGAGTACCGCAGCCTGCCCGATCCCAAGTACTACGAGGGCCGGGCGGCGATCGATCTCAAGCTGGTTGATGCGGATTATCAGAAGTGGACCCCCGAACGGAGACACGAAGTGACGAAGGTCCTCGAGAACGCCTGCATTGAAGCAGGCGGCTCAGCCGTTATCTCCGTCGAAGCCGGCACCCGGGATTCCTTTTCGGAACAGGCGATGTTGGCGAGCAACGGGGCCGAGGGCTATCGGGAGACAACCGATTACGCCCTGTTTGCCGAAATGACCGCCAAGGACGAGGGCGATCGCCGTCCGGCGAGTTACGACTACGCCGTGTCCCGTTATCTGAAGTCCCTGCCTGATCCTGCCGCCGTCGGTCGAAGCGCGGCCCGGCGGACTCTCGCCATGCGAGGGGGGAAGAAACTGAAGACTGAGACACTGCCGGTCATCATCGAGAACCGCGGCGTGGGCCGGATCCTGGGTGGCCTGATCAGCGCCATGAGCGGACCGAATGTCCAGCAGAAGCGGTCGTTCTTGATGGACAAGAAGGGACAGAAGATCGCAAGCGATACCTTCACGATTGCCGATGACCCCTTCCTGGTCGGAGGATTCGGCAGCGGGCTTTACGACAGCGAGGGCATGGCGACTCGAAAAAGGACCTTTGTCGAGGCCGGTGTCCTCAAGGATTTTTACATTGACTGGTACTACAGCCGCAAACTGGGATGCGAGCCGACCATCGGCGGGCCGACCAACCTCATCATCCCGCCTGGAAAGCGGTCCGTCGATCAGATCATGGCCGATCTGGGGCGCGGAATTCTGATCAACGACTTCATCGGAGGCAACTCGAACTCGACGACGGGTGATTTCTCCATCGGAATCGGCGGCTTCCTCTTCGAGAACGGCAAGCCGGTCCAGACGGTCGCGGAGATGAACGTGGCCGACAACCACCTCAAGTTCTGGGGCAAGCTGGTGGAAATAGCCAATGATCCGTGGCCTTACGGCTCATGGCTCACTCCCAGCCTGGTCTTCAAGGACGTCGTCGTTTCGGGCGTGTAGCAGCTCTGTCCCGGGAGAAGCTGAATTCTGTTTGTAGTTCCGCCTTCAGGCGGGCTTTTCCAAACGGCATGCCACGATTGAACTTGCCGGTCTGCTCGGAAAAAAACCGCCCGAAGGCGGAACTACAAACGGGATACGGCCTCTGCCCGAATCAGATCCCGTGCCTCGTATCTCTCTCATTCGCGGGCTGCGCCCGGCTCCTCTCCGCACCCCGTTATCGTTTGGGCGCCAAAGGAGTACCACGGTTTCATCTGCGGATTTTTGCTGTCTTCGCGAAAGGGATTCTCGCGGTTCACCGTCCGCGTCGCGTAGATGATCTCCTCACCCGGACCCGCCTGGACCACGCAGTTGGCGGCAAAGCTCGCATGCAAGGCGGGAGCCGTACCCTTCGGCGCAAGCCGCGTCTGGTTCACGGCAGCGCGGATCTCCTCATCCGCGCCAAGGTCATCCCAGATTCTCGAGCCTCCGCGCCCTGCCGGGCAAACGAAAGTCGTGAGCGTGCGAAACGAAGCAAAACTGGCTTGCACCGCCAGGTTTCCCGCCACCGGATCCGGGCCCGAAAGGTTGAAAAGCAACTGGGCGCCGGCCGAGGCCGCCAGCTCGGCGATCTCGTTCCAGAGTGCGTCATGGCCGATAGTCAGCACGGCCGGCACTCCTTTCAGACGAAACCACATTCGGGCTGGACAGCGGACCGGCTGATCATAGCGGGTGAGCAGCCGGCCGTCAGGTCCGATAGCGAAGGCGCTGAACAGCTGCCGCCCGTCCTGCAGCACGGACATGGCGAAAATAACACAAAGGCCGCGCTCCTTGGCCGCTTCTTGAATCCTGGGCAATGCTTCTTCTTTCAGTGACAGGAGCGGGAAGGCAACCACGTCTGCCCCGTGACCGGCTGCCTCGCGGATCACCTGTTCCATGTGGGCGAGGTTGTGATCCGGACTGGTGGAAACCAGTACCTGCGCCACCGCGATCGTCAGCGGGATTTCCGGCGATTCGTAGCGCTTCCAGCCGGCCGTCCTCACCGGCTTACCCTCTCTGAGACGCGCTCCCCTGTCCCAGAACTCCTTGAACGCCTGGTGGGTACGTCGGCGCTCCGCTTCGGCTCGAGTGGCGCGGGAAATGTCGATAGTGCTGATCACCAATTGCTCGCACGCGTCGTATGTAGCCGCCGCCAGCCCGCCCTCCGGGTCGATGACGGCGCTGTGGCCGTGTCGGCCACTGATTCCCTGTGTAGTGGCGCTGTTTGCGAAAACCACGTAGATGTTGTTCCGAAGAGCACGGGCGACGTACCAGTACCAGCCAAGCTCGGGAACCCATTCACTTTCGAAGTTGTCGGACAACTCGAAAGAGACTTGGGCCCCATCCATCACCGGGAGGTCTTCGACCGCACGCAGCCAGCGATCGGCGCAAATGATGGCAGTGCAGGGAATGCCGTCGATGTAAAACACGCGAGGAAGCGGGCTGTCACGCCGGTCGTAGAGCTTCGTATAGCGAAAGAGCTCCCGACCATCGGGGTCAAATACCACCATCCAGTTAAACCCCCGGCGGCCGGCCTCCGCCGCCGAGAACACACCCAGCATCACGTAGACCTTGCGCCGGGCGGCCGCCTGGCTCACAGTCTCCAGGGCGGCAAGGGTTTCCGGGTGATCAGGCGCCTTCAGCTCACGCAAGGCGCCTTCCGGGAAAACGACGACGCGGCACTGCTCGTCGGCAGCCTTGTCGATGTATTCGAGGATCTTCTGCAAGTTATCGGGCCAACGGGACACGATTCCAATCTGGGCGATGGCAATGCGGAGGGGCGGAGGGGCGAAGGGGCGGAGGGGGAATGTGAAGGGGCGAAGGGCCAGGACGCACGCGAGTCCAAGAACCGCCCGTTTTGTCGCAAGCCGCCGGAAGTCGAGAGACGACAAGGAGACTCGCCATGCCTCCAGAAATGATGCCACGTTCTTCTTACTTTTTCCGAATGACCAGCACCCAATCCTGCGTATCGGGGGCTGTGAAGACCTGCGGCCCGCCACCGACCTCAATCTGAGGCTGGTATTCGCCGGTCCTCGGATTGAAAAACCGAGCTTCATATCGGCCGGCCTTCGGGTCAGCCAGCTGCAGGACTGCTTTTCCTCCAAACGGAAAAACGGCTACATACTGGCCGGCGGGATTGGCCAGGGTGTAGACATCCTGATCGTTTTGCAGGACGATCCGCCGCAAAGGCGCCAGCCGCGCCAGGTCCAGTTGGGACTCGTCCAGGAAAGCAGACATCCGTTTCAGGTCGGCCAGGATCGGCGGCTGTCCCGCGATACCGTAGTACTCCGCGTCGTAAAGGCGCGGAGGATTGCCTACCAGAACCTCGTAGTGGGCATCGGGCCAGGCCCAGGCATAGCCGGAGGCAAAGGCGACCCAGTAGGCCTTGCGCAATAACTCGTACAGGTCTTTCCGTTTCCACATGGGCGGCGCTTCGTAAAGGATGACGGGCCGCGAATAATCGGGGTTCAACCAAAGACACTCGCCTCGCGCCGCGAGGGCACGCAGCACGTTGGGTATCGGTGAATTGCTCATGCTGGCCGAAGGGCCTCCGCACGCCACGATCTCAGCGCCCGTTGTGTCGGGAATCGGGTTCCAGTCCGACCCGACCTCGTTCATGACAACCTCGAGCGCGCGCCCGATGGTCAGGGGACGGTCATACGGGTCACTCTCCCGGACGTACGAGCGCCAGTGGCTGAACCACTCGATGGCCAGTTCCGGCGCAATCACCCGGCCGGAATTCGGGTTGCGCGTATCGCCCCCGATTCTGTACATGACATTCCAGTAGGCAGCGGTGCGGGCGAGCGTGTAGCGCAACATCTTCTTAACGTAGCGCACATGGTCGGCGTTCTTCAGGTCGTAATACTCGTTCTCGTCGTCGCCATCGCCGTCCCCATTCTTGTCCTCCAACCATCCTCCGTTGGCAACGTTATAGAAGCTGTGGGCCCAGGTGAACTCACCCTTCTGGACAGCCTGCGACGTCAAAATCTGGAGGGTATAGAAAAGACCTTTAGCTTTGGCGCGGGACAGTTCGCGGTCCAGCCGCTGAAAATAGGCCAGGCTGAAGCGGTCACGATCAATCTTCCAGTTCTGCGGGTCAATCACCTGCAGGGGCGGGTAAAAGCTCGGGTCGTTGATCGTCTTCGAGCGCTGAAACAGCACTCGGATGTCCATCATCATGTTGATGCCGTGATCGCCGAGCAGATCGATGAACGACATCATGATCTTCTCCGAGGGAAAATCCAGCGACCGGGCCGGGCCGATATCCGCTCCGCCCGAGTTGTTGGGGTGCGGGAAAAGTCCGAAATTCACGGGATAGTAGGGGCTGCCGTCCTGACGGAAGAACATGCGCGGCAGAGTCCGCTTACGGGTCAGACCGCCGCGGGAAACGGGCGCAGTAACGTCAAGCCGGCCGGATTTGCCGTTCACCTCGGCGACGTTCGAGACCGTCCGGTAGGTCCAGGCCCCCTGCTCCGGCGGAGCAAAGCGGATGCGAAAGATCCTTTTACCGCCAGACTCTCCGTCGTAAAAGCCGTCGACTGTCAGCGAGCGATTGCTGGACGTGTGGGTAAAAGTCGCGGTCAGATCCGCATCGCGAAAAGGATTCTGCAGCGGGCTGCCAGTTTCGAGAGTCAGTTCGAAAATCTCCCACTGGGGCGTGACGGCCAGCGCCTGCCACAGAAAAGAGACCGCCATGACGACCAAGATCACGACCCAAGATTTCATCTCTCTCCATTCCTCTTGTTTTGGAAGGCAGGATAAGTTGCCTTTGTGCTCATTGACCGGCAGCCACGGACGTTGCAGTTCACTCGACCCTCCGCAGGATCGCCGCCCAATCCATACCTTCCGAAAGGAAGAAGGACAGCTTTCCGTCCTTGGAGGCAATCCGGCCGCCTGGTCTGGGAACCGGGTGCGCGGGAGGAGTGTTATTGAGCAGCACCGATTCAAGCTCGTACTCGCCTGCAGGAGCGTTGACCTCGACCCTGCCGCCATCCCTCGAATAGACGAGGTAGCAGTTGCCCGGGGCGGCGAGCATGAAGTTTCGCCGGTACTCGTCGCCGCAAATCTCGACTGGCGCGGCGTTCACTGATTCGTTGCGCGGTTCCATCTCCCAGTATGGCAGGCGTTGCATGACTTCGGCCAGAGTGCGCAGATCAGAAGGCGTCCGGCTGCGCTGCATAAAGGGAAGCGGATCCGAGGTCTCGTACGTCGCGGGATTTCCCCACATGGTATAGGCGCCGGCCAGTGCGGCTGTCCAGAAGGTGGCGCGCACGGTCGTCGAGGTCTGACCATTCCAGGAGCGTGTGCCTTCCATCTCATACCCCGGTTCTTCGTTGATGATCGGAACGTTAAAGCGACGCAGCCGGTTCAGAAGATCGTTGTGACGGGCGAAAGCACGAGCGTTCCAGGTGGGATCGGTCGGTTCGGCGACGTCATCCGCCAGTCGGGGCGCCGAGCCCAGCGCTCCAACCTGCATCTGTCGCAGCATAAAGTCGGCCCACGGAAACGGCCAGTCCAGGAGCAAAGTGAAAAACCCGGGATTCCTGGCCTCAAAGGTCTCCATCGGGTTGTGCACCGCGACCGGCACTCCGAAGACAGCCAGTTGTTTGAGGAGAGTGCCGAATCGATTGGCCCAGACGTGATCGCGGGGATCGTATTGCCGCTTGCGCTCGGAGAACTTCTGCTCTACTTCATTCGCGAGAACCGGCATCACGTTCGCATAAGCGCCCATCCGCGCCATCCCGTAACGAAGAAAGGCTTCGTCCTGCTCGGGCGTCAGCCTGCGCTGAAACTTGTCATTGAAGTAGTAGAAGTAGGGAGAGGCCAGAATGTCCGCTTTGCGCAGCGCATCGATAAACGCATCGATGGCCTGGAACCGCGCCAGGTTGTAGCTCCAAAGGTCCGCGCCTCCCTGGCCGAAAAGATCCTTTGACTGGCCGTGGACGCCGGCCATCATGAACAGGACCCGGTTGATCCTCGACTGCTTGAGGAAATCGATCACCCCGGACCAGACGCCCGGAGAGGCAAACTGGCAGGACAACCGCGTGCTGATCAGGAACCGCCGGGTTCCGTCCGCATGCCGGAAGTGCGGGCCGTCCGCCTTCAGCGGGCCGTGCAGGTAAGATCTGGCCGGAGGGACACATTCCAGGGACCCTCGCACGGCGGCAAGAGCGGGGTCGTTTGACTCGGTCACGTAATCCCATCGACCGACTTCGAGCGGCATGAAACGCACCCGCCAGGTGGACCCGCCGTCATAGAACCCTTCGACCTTCAGGCGCCGGCCATCGGAGTGCGAGAAAACGGCGCTCAGAGCGACGTCACGAAACGGGTTCGCATACGATTGCCTGGATTGCAGAGAAAGCTCGAAGACGTCCCAACGCTCCACGCTCGGGGATTGCCCGCAGAGCAGCGGACTGAGCAGGTTAAGACAGAGCGCACAGAGAATAAAACTGCTGATTCTCATGGCCGAGAGGCCAAAATAACCTTACGCCCGCGCGCTTGTCAAAAACCATGTCCTGAAAATCGCAATGCCTCATCAGTCTTGTTTGTAGTGCCGCCTTTAGGCGCCCTTTAGGCGGGCTTTTTCGAACCGTAACCGCTCTCAATGGTCAACTGCGGTTCGAAAA
>JBHGBF010000171.1:0-17763 GCA_041946865.1 Acidobacteriota bacterium
CCTAACGCCTTCGGCGTAAAAACGTTCACACATCTGTTTATTTTCGCCAAAGTCCAGGGTCCGTAGGACTGAAACGTAAGCAGACGCGTACGAGTGCTGTCAGTCCTGCGGCCTGACGTCGCTTTCTCTGGTTCTTGTTAGTTCGTGTTGGTTCGCGCGTTGCCGTTCTCTATAAGCGTGCCGGCCCTACGGACCTAAGAGGGCTAGCGCATTTCGGCGACGGTACACTAGCTGATCGTCGGGAGCGCCCAGCCTTCCCGGTATTGCCGGCGGACGAACTTGTTTGCTTCGGGCACGTTCTTCACGGTCATGTTCGGCCCGTCCCATTCAAGGACCTCGTTTCTTCCCGCCTGAATGGCGACGTTGCCGAGAAGCACGATCTCGGTCAGAGGCCCGGCCACTGAGAAGTTGGAGCTCGCTTCATCTCCGCCGAGACAGGCGTCGATGAAGTCGGTATAGTGCCCGGAGACGCGCTTGATAGTCTTCGGCGGCCGCTGATACGCTTTCATAGCCGCTTCCGGGATGATGCGTCCGCTGCCTCCCTCCTCAGCGACGATCTTGCCCTTGGTCCCTATCAGCAGGGATCCGGTCCCCGGCATACGCCACTCGAGCTCCTTGGGCTTGGGGGGCATAAGACCGCCGTCGGACCAGGTGAGTCGGACAGGAGGTTTCGAACCACGCGCCGGGAACTCGTAGGTCACTACGGAACCAACCGGCGCCGATTCATCCCGGGTGAACGGGGTGAAGCTGGCCTGGACTGAGGTCGGATGGCCCAATTCCAGGGCCCAGACCGGCATGTCCATGATATGACAACCCATGTCGCCGAGCGCTCCGGTACCGAAGTGCCACCAGCCGCGCCAGTTGAACGGGGCATAGGCCGAATTGTAGGGGCGGAATGGTGCAGGTCCGATCCAGCGGTCCCAATCCAGGCCCTCCGGAATCGGCATCTCCTCTTTCGGACGCGGAACTCCCTGCGGCCAGATCGGCCGATTGGTCCAGCAGTAGACCTCCGTGACGTCGCCGATCGCGCCGTCCCGGACCCATTCCACCAGCAGGCGAATCGACTCCGTGGAATGGGCGTGGTTCCCCATCTGGGTCTTGACCTTGCGCTTTTCCGCTGCTTCGCGCATGATCCGAGCCTCGTAGATATCGTGGGTCAGCGGCTTTTCGCAGTAAACGTGTTTCCCGAGGTTGATGGCCGCCAAAGAAGCCAGGGCGTGGAGATTGTCGGTTGTGGCAACCAGGACCGCATCGATCCCCTTCTCCTTGTCCAGCATCTCATTGAAGTCGACGTAGCTGTTGCAGCCCTTGTACGTCCCCGATGTCGTCTGCGCAGCGTAGGCCTTCTCCACCATCGCCTTAGCGACCTCGGAGCCGGCTCGACCCCGAAAATAGAACTGTGAATAATCGGCGTCCTTGCGGACATCACAAACGGATACGACCTGAACCTTCGCGCTCTGCAGGAAATTGCGCAGGTCGTAACAACCCTGCCCTCCCGTTCCAATCGCGGCCAGATTCAGCTTTTCACTGGGCGTTACCTGGCCCCGGCCACCCAGCACGTAGCTCGGGACAATGGTAAACGCGGGGACGGCTGCCGCGCCGGTCTTCACGAAGTCACGGCGCGACAGTTTGTTTTGATTTGAGTTCTTGGGCATGTTCACTCTGCTCCATAAAAGGGTTGAATGATTATCATACCATCGGGAAATGGTAAACTTTGCGGACTTAACGAGTATGAACGTACTTATCACAGGGGCGGCTTCGGGATTGGGACGGATCCTGGCGATGGATCTTGCCGAAAGCGGAAATGAGCTGGCTCTTTTTGACCTCAACGCCGACCAGCTGGCAGAGACCTGCCGGAGCTGCAGGGAGCTGGGACGCGAAGCCCTGCCGATCGTCGGGGACGTGACCAGGCCCGACGACTGTAAGCGTCTCGTTGAAGCGGCGGTCGCACGGTTCGGGCGAATAGACGCGCTGATCGCCAGCGCCGGAATCAGCATGTGGGCAAAGTTTGAAGACGTGAAGGACTTATCGGTCTTCCCCAAGCTCATGCAGGTGAACTACCTGGGAGTCGTCTACTGCACCTACCATGCGCTCCCGCTTCTCAAGCAGAGCCGGGGGATGATCGTCGCGATTTCGTCCATCCAGGGTAAGATCGGGGTACCGTACCATACCGGTTACGTGGCCAGCAAACATGCGGTCCAAGGCTTTTTCAGCGCGCTGAGAACGGAGTTGAAAGGGACCGGCGTCGACGTACTCCTGGTTCTGCCTCACTGGCTGACCGGCACGCGACTCCGAGAGCATGCCTACGGAAAGGACGGGGCGCCGCTGGGGAAGACACGCAGCCGTCACAGCCGCGAGTCGGTGACGGTCGAAGCCTGCTCACAGGCCATCATCAGAGCCATGGGAAAGCGGCAACGCGAGTTGGTCATCCCGCCCAAGCTGAAGGCACTCCCGTGGCTGAGCCTGATCAGCCCGCGACTGGTTGAATACATCGTGACCCGGAAGGTGGATGAGCAGCTCGACCGTTGAATGTCCGAAAACTCTTGCGTAAGCCCTCAGTTTTGTTTGCAGGTTCCGCCTTTAGACGGGCAGTAAATCGCCGATTAACGAGGCTCAGGCCTGGGAATAGCTGATGCACGTCTCAAAGCCCTTAAAGGCGGAACTACAAACAGGACTGAGCGGTTACGCTTTTGCCCTGTTTAGGCTCGCCCTTTGGCCAAAAAGTTGTTGATTTTCAGGACGTTTTACAGGATGCTCGGGACCATTCAGCAAGGGGACTGAGCATGGAAGAAACAACAAAAAGCAAAACGATGGACAAGGTCAATCTCATCTGGGTTGGCGTGGGCTTCGGTGCTTTTTATTGGGTTCTTGAATCAGTGAGAGACGTCCTGGCTTTCGGGACAGGAACACTGACTGAGCGTCTTTTTTACCCCGATCTCACCTCTGTCTGGATGCGGCTTCTGATCATCTGCATGATCATTTTCTACGGCTTCTATGCCCAGTCGGTTCGAGTCAACATAGAAGAGAGAGGGGAAGGCGCGCAAAGACGAGGTTTCCCGGTCATCCTGAGTGGTTTTCTCTTTGCGGCGGCTTACTGGTTTCTGGAGGCTGCCAGAGATGTTTTCATCTTCAAGAGAGGACAACTGCTGGACCAGCTGCTCTACCCGGACATACCGGATCTTTCGGTGCGGCTTCTCGCGGTGTGTGTGCTCATCCTGTTCAGTGTCTACGTCCAGAACCTGATCAACGAAAGACGGGCCTTCGAGCAGAGCATGCGGCAGCGTCATCAGGAGCTGGAGAAGGTCGTCGAGGAACGCACCGCGGAGTTGAGAAAAGCCAACGAGTCGTTGCGGGAAGAAATCGACGGACGGAAGAGGCTCGAAACAGCCCTCTGGATAAGCCGCAAATGCTTCCAGGACATTGTCAATGCGACCTCCGAAGGAATCGTGGTTGTCGACAATACCCACAAGATTCGTTTTGCCAATCTGGCGTTTGAGCGGATGTGCGGCCGCAAGGTCGAGGAGATAACGGGAGAACCTTTTTCACTGCCCTTGACCGTCGGCCAGGTGGGGCGAGTCATGGTGAAGAATCCCGCCGGGGCCACCGAGGTCGAGATGCGCGTCCTGGAGTCAGAGTGGGAAGGCAGCGGGGTCTTTCTGGTCCTGCTTCACCCCCTTGGCCAGTCAGAGGCAGTCACCGGGTGGTAACTTGCGACGGATGTTCCTCGCAAAACGCGTGGTTCTGTGCGCGATCCTGGGCACGGTTGCGTGCTCCCGTCCCGAAAGAGCCGCGCCCGTCTCACCGGGCCAGCCGTCAACAAAGGATGAACCAGCCCTCACGATCCTCGCCGTGGGCGACATCAACCTCGGCAGGCAGTGCGGTCAATCGTTGCTGACGGAAGGCACTCACTATCCGTTTGGGCACCTTCGCAGCTGGATTGAATCGTTTGACCTCGCCTTCTGTAACCTTGAGTCGAATATTTCCGAACAGGGAGGAGAGACCGTCAAACCGGACAACCGGCTCATTTTCACCGCACCGCCTGTGGCAGCGCTTGCTCTGAGGCGAAGCGGATGGGACCTGGTTTCCACCGCCAACAATCACAGCTCCGATTACGGGCTTAAGGCCCTGCGAGAGACAGTGATGCGCCTGGAAGCAGCCGGGGTTCCTTTTAACGGAACGGCCCGGTTCGCCTCCGACCTCTATCAGCCGACGTACCTCAGGGTCAAAGGCCGGACTGTCGCCTTCCTGGCCGTTACCGACGTCAGCAACGCTCCCATCGCAGGCACCGCTTTGGAACGCCACCTCAACGTGGCCAATCGCGAGTGTCTTCTGCCCGCGCTGCAGGCCGCCGAACAACTGGCCGATCTGACCATCCTCTCCTATCACGGCGGGGATGAATACAGCGACAGTCCCACCGGGGGGACCCGTGCCTTTCTTCACTGGGCGGTCGACCAAGGGGCTGATCTGATCCTGGGTCATCATCCGCACGTTATCCAAGGGGTCGAAACGTACAGGGGGGCGCTTATCATCTATTCGCTGGGGAACTTTACCTTCTACCAGGGAAGCACCCCTTATTGGACCGATTACGGCATGGCCGCGTCGATCTCGATTGGCCGAAAGGGCGTGCTGAGCGCGGAATTTGTTCCCATCCGGGCCCATTTTCAGCCTCGTGTCATTAAAGAGAAGCTCTTGCGCAGAAAGGTGCTGGCCCGTCTGGCTCGTCTGTCAAATGCGCTTGCTGAACCGGGGACCACGGCCGCCCCCGGCATCATCAACGGAGAGGGGAAACTCGATAATGGCGACGATTGAGATTACATACCAGGACCAGTCTTGTTGCGAAGCTGTCCACGCGGCAAGCGGGCAGCGTCTGAGGGCAGCACTCCAAACTGTCGAGACGGCGGATGCGGGGACATTTTCCCCAACGGATCTGCTTGCGGCCGCCTTCGGCATCAGCCTCGCCATACGACTCGCTGAAGCCGCCGCGTCGGAAGTACTCGATCTGAAGGGCATGAAGATCAAGGTGACCAAGGAAATGACGGGAGGCCCCCGTCGCCGGATAGGGCGGTTGTCTGCCGTCGTCGAGATGCCGCAGCAGCTGACCAGCGGGATGAAGGCCGCATTTGAGCGCGCCGCACGGACTTGCCCGGTAAAAGAGAACCTCTCCGCCGACATTGAGACGAAAGTACGATTTTTGTTCACGTGAGAAACGAAGGCGCCGGAGCCAGGGGGCTTAACAGCCGCGGAGCCGCGGCGAGACACACCAGAACCTGCATCGCTTTCGGCTCCATGTGGACGGTTGTCTCACGCGGCGGACGGAGTTCAGTTGTGGCTGTACCAGCCAATCATTGAGATAGAAATCGCCACGCACTCTTCCCTCCGTCCGGATTGCCGCTAATCTGGCTGATCGGGCCACCTCCTCTTTAGCCCGGGTTCACCCGGAAAAGCCCGGGCTAAATGCCTTCCCGCATTCACCCTCCGCTGGCTCCTGATATTCTGGGAAGGCACAGAGGTTAGTTCCATGAAGAGATACGAACTGCTGCTTCTTTTGGTCGGGCTGTCTGGGAGTGTCATTTTCGGCCAGACTGAACCCGTGAGTCCCTGGATAACGGTTACTGGCAACGGGGAGGTGCGCACGTCTCCCGATCAGGCGGTAATCCGACTTGGCGTGACCCAGGAGAGCCCAACTGCCAAGGAGGCCCAGCAGAAGGCGAATTCGGTGGGTCAGTCAATCCTCTCCAGCTTGAGCAAGCTCGGCATTCCCTCCAAAGACATTCAGACTTCGCAGCTGACGCTGTACCCGATCTACACGGGGGAGGGGATCGAGCCGATGCGCCGAGACCGCCCGCGAATCGCCGGCTACCGGGCCAGCAACGTGGTCTCCGTCACAGTCAACAAGACGGAACAGGTGGGCCCAGTCCTGGATGCCGGGCTCAAGGCCGGCTCCAACCAGGTAGAAGGCATCAGCTTCGGATTGCGCGACGATACGGCAGCCCGCCAGCAGGCCTTGACCCAGGCGGCGGCAGAGGCACAGATGAAAGCCGAGACCATTGCCAAAGCCCTCGGCGTTCAGGTAAAGGGCGTTCAGGAAGTGACCGAAGGCGGTGTTTCCGTCGTCCCCGTGGCGGCCCGTGCTGACATGATGATGGCCAGAGCGGAAATCTCCAATCCGGTCTCGCCCGGAGAGGTGACTGTCAATGCAACGCTGACGGTCAAATACCGCATCGCCCAGTGAGATGGCGACCAGCTCCTGCCGCTCAAAGCGGCATAACGTAGCCGCTGACCCGGCCACTTGCGCCACCTAAAGGTGGCCGCCGTTGAGACCGGTCAGGTGACCGCTCAGAGATCCGGACCAGGACGGGTCTTTCAGGGCTTAAGGCTCAGATTCTTGTGATTTTTGCAATTGGCCCGGCGCTTTGGATTGACCTTATTACTTTCGCAACGATTGATAATCGTCAATCCTTAGCATGTCCCTGGCGCCGGCGGCACGATAAACCTTCTGCAGCCAGGACCGAAGCGCGCCGTCTCGAAGCCCGTGCACCGTCAGCGACCCTGGCGCAATCATGACCGCCGCTGTGCGGAAATCCCCGGCCCGTCGAATCAACGGTATGAACAGGCCGTCCGTGAAAAGTTGATCAGTCACCTCCGGATACGGGAAATCGACACTGGTGTGGTTCACTTGGGGTTCGAGCGCACGGGCAAGCAGAACCAGGGGACCACAGGCGCCCAAACCGATCACGTCCAGTCCTCTGACATCCGGCCGCTGGAGAAGCGTCTGAATGGCCTTCCGGATTTCGACGACCTGGATGGCCGTTGGAGTCGGGTTGTAGGTGGTCCAGTGGGCTATCTGTGCCGGCGGTTGGAACGTCTTGCCCTCGGGATACGGCCTAAGACTGCCGACAAGCCAGCCCTGATCAAGGTAATGCCGCCGAAGCTCACGCGCTTTCTCCTCGGTCTCCGCATCCGAGTGCACGAGCAGGAGTGCTGGTGTCGCAGTGATTCTTTCCTCCGGAAGAGCGACATCCAGCTTCGGGCGGGGCACATAGGGGCCGGTCATGAGCGTGTGGGACAAAGCCGTGCCGAACGCTTCGCGGAAAGCCAGGATACCGGACCAGTTTTCGGGGCACGCGTCATCCACTTGAGCCCCGAGAGTGCGCGTAAACCGCCGATACAGGAGCTCGAGGCTGACCGGAGTCTGAGGCAACGGAGCTTCGAGCGTCTTCCTGTCCTCGACCGTAAACGGCTGTTCTCGGACCGGTCCTTCCTTTCCCAGGAGCCACTTGCTGAACCAGGCGTACGCCGCCTCGCGGCTGTCCTTGTTGTAGTTGTGGGGGTAGCTGAGATGGACGTTAGAGACCCGGTTACCGACGCCGAAGAGCTGGTAGATCTTCTGTACGGCAGGAAACTCGACTTCGGGCGTGTTTTTTGTCCAGTCACCGCTCGTTGAAATCATGAGAAGCGGGCGGGGAGCGGCCAGGCCGCCAATCTCGATGTTATTGCAGTTCAGGCGCAACAGCGGCCCGTTCTCACAAACACATCCTCCCTGAAAGTGGGCAGAAATCATGTTCACCGGGGCGGCAACCCGGACCCGGGGATCAACTGCGGTAAGCAGAAAGGTCTGAGTTCCGCCACCCGATGCGCCGGTCATTCCAATCCTTGCTGGATCGACGTCGGGCAGCGAAGTGAGAAAATCCAGCGCTCGAATGCTGTTCCACAGTTGAAGCCCCATCGGGCTGAAACCCCAGATCTGTCGTTCTTTGGTCTGTTCAAACCGATGGACTATGTACGGCTCCATCTCGTTGTAGCCGATCATTGAATAGGTGAATACGACGATTCCCTGTTTGGCGAAATTAATGGCGCGGCCGGGTACGGAAGCCAGCTCAGTGTTCTCGAAGCGCCCCGCCTTCCAATGACCGTGCGCGGAAAGGATGGCAGGGAAAGGACCGGGTTTGCCCACCGGACGATATAAGTTTCCAACCAGGTAAAATTCAGGCCAGACCTCCAAAGAGACAGCTTGGACCGAGTAATCTCCCCGGACGATGGGATTCGTGAGGCGAGGATTCAAAGGGGCCTTCCCAGGCATCGGCCAAAGACCCGCACTGGCCAGGATATGAGTCCGGATCTCATCGGCCCTCCCGAGCCATTGTTCCAGGGTGGCATAGGTGTCAGGGACATGAACCTGGTCGACGTGCCGGTAATCTTCACCTTTCACAACCGGCCAGCCAATCAGAACAAGCACCAGCAGGCATTTCGCAAGACGCATCATGCGCACCGTAATAGCACAGGGGAACGGCGCAGGTACAGAGGCGGACGTGGACAAAATGGGCGAACTGGACGCATTGGACAAAAGGGCACCTGTCCGTTCAGTCCACTGTGTCCGTCCAGTCCACTCGGTCTTCTGCCGCTAATTGCGACCTTATCGCCGATCTTCTTATAATCTCGGGAGGAGAGATTATGGCAGCTCTAATACAAGTAAATCCGACTGTGAAGCCTGTTCTGGACCCTGATTTTGTGCCGGCCTCCCTCTGGAACAGAACGTACCGGGAAATGGTGAACAAAACCGGTGGTCAGGAATTGAAGTTGGCACTGCAGCGAAGCGATGGGTCTATTTCGGTTTTTGAGACTCGTCTTCTCCCCGATAGCCCGGAATTCGTGGCCGCAAATCAGCTTTACGTGGAACGGCTTCTCAAATTCCTGTTGTGGCAGAAGGGAGGACACCGCGTCCGCATTGCCGGAAATAGGGCGATGGCCGATTTCATTCGAGAGGTTTACTCACCGGCTGGCCGACGCGCCTTTGATTACCATTTCATGGGTGAGCAGGTCTACCTGGTTCCCATGCAGATCGAAGCGGTGGATCGCGGCGACTTTCCCCCGGCAAAAGAGCCGGCCGCACCGCTGGGGCGCCATTTGAATGGTTGCCGCATCGGCTTCGACCTTGGAGGCAGCGACCGCAAGTACGCCGCCGTCATTGACGGCAATGTCGTCCACGCGGAAGAGGTTGCCTGGGATCCCTATTTCAAGACGGATCCAGCCTGGCATCTCGAGCAGATTAACGAGGGATTGAAGAGAGTCGCCGGTCACCTGCCGCGAGTAGATGCGATCGGTGGCAGTGCCGCCGGCGTATATGTGAACAACGAAGTTCGGGTTGCGTCTCTTTTCCGTGGCGTACCGCGTGACGTGTTCAATCAGAGAGTTCGGGGCCTGTTCGGAGAGCTTAGACGGCTCTGGGGAGGGATTCCTTTCGTAGTTGTTAATGACGGCGAGGTGACTGCGCTGGCCGGCTCCATGTCCCTCGGCCAGAATGCTATTTTGGGCATCGCCATGGGCACCAGTCTTGCCGCTGGATATGTAACTCCTCTAGGGAATATCACGGATTGGCTCAATGAACTCGCGTTTGCCCCGGTCGATTATCGCCCAAACGCACCCGTCGATGAATGGTCAGGTGATGGCGGAGTGGGCGCTCAGTACTTCTCACAACAGGCAGTGGCTCGCCTCGCCCCGTTGGCCGGCCTCGACTTCCCCTCGGACACCCCGCTCCCCAGCCGGCTCGTCGAAGTCCAGAAACTGATGGCGGCCGGGGATGAGCGGGCGCGCAAAATCTACGAGACGATCGGGGTGTATTTCGGCTATGCCGTGGCCCATTGGGCTGATTTCTACGATGTCAGCACGCTGCTGGTCCTTGGCCGCGTCCTTACCGGGGAAGGGGGGAATCTGATCGTGAGAACCGCAGCAGAAGTGCTTCAAAAGGATTTTCCTGAATTGTGCAGCCGGATCGCTGTCCGCGTGCCGGATGAGAAGGACAAGAGGCTCGGCCAGGCAGTCGCGGCCGCAAGTTTGCCCGTGGTTTAACGGGACCGCCGGCCCCCGCGGGTGTCGCTGCGGCTTGGCCGCCCAGGCGCAAAAGCCGCGTGACTCGCCGGGCCGTGGGCCCCAGTTACAGCTTGGACCCGTACCAGAAAGGACAAAAGAGATGAAGTTCGCCAATCCCACTGCAGACCTGTACGTCCCGGACGGAACCGAATTGGGGACCGCCCTGTCCCGTACCACTCACCTGTGCATTGCGGCTCATCAGGACGACACCGAAATCATGGCTTACCACGGAATCGCGGAATGCTTCGGCCAGCCGGACAGATGGTTCACCAATGTGACCGTGACTAACGGCGCGGGCAGCCCCAGAAGCGGCATCTACGGACACTACACAGACGAGCAGATGCAGGGCATCCGGAAGGTGGAGCAGCGAAAGGCGGCGGTCGTCGGCGGCTATTCCGTCCAGATTCAGCTCGATTACTCGAGCAGCGCGATCAAGGATCCCAAGCAGACAGGCGTCCAGGCGGACCTCGTCGCCATTTTACGCGCCACGCGACCGCACATCGTCTATCTCCACAATCTGGCAGATAAACACGATACGCACGTCGCCGTCGCCTTGAGAGCCTTGTCGGCGCTCCGCAACCTGGAACCCGAGGCGCGACCGACTCGGGTTTATGGATGCGAGGTGTGGCGGGACCTCGACTGGATGGTCGACTCTGAGAAGCAGGTGTTGCCGGTCTCCACTTATCCGAACCTGGCCGCAGCCCTGGTCGGTATCTTCGATTCGCAGGTATCGGGCGGAAAGCGCTACGACCTGGCCATTGCGGGACGCCGGATGGCGAACGCCACTTTTCTCGCTTCCCATGAAACTGACGAAGAAGCTGCGGTCACGTACGCCATGGACTTGACTCCCCTGGTGTCCGATCCCACCCTGTCCATCACCGAATACGTGGCGGGATTTGTCGATCGGCTGGGCCAGGACATTCGGGCCAGAATCGGCAAGCTCAGCTGAGACAACCATGGGGCCCGCGCCATGCAGCCGGGGTCTCTGCGCGGGTCCGTCAGTCCGGCTGGACGACGTGCTTGATGCCGGGCGGTTTCTGTTCGAGCAACTCCCTGACCGAATCGAGCGGGTAGCGCCCTGCAATCATTGAGGGCAGGACTCTCGGCCAGCGTTGCTGAAAGACGCTCAAGCTGGCAATGGCCTTCTCATGGTCCTCGCGTCCCGCATTGACCGTCCCGAACACCAGCTGGTTGCGCAGGACCAGATTGCGCATGATCATATCCGCATCCACTGGAATGGGCTTGCCGAGCCCTGGTACCCCGGTGAGAATCATGATCGCGTTCTCTCCGAGGTATTTCATGAGCCCAAACGCGATCTTGGAGACACCTGTAGCTTCGTAAACGAGGTCAATGTGCTCGAGCCTGTCCTGCAGCTGCGGCAACTCGCAGGCGCGGGCCGAAATGTATTCGCACTCCGCCTCCACAGCGAGTCTGGCGTTGAGACTCTCAGCCGGTTCTAGCGAGTAGACGAAAGTCTCGTACCCGGCCAGCCGCAGCCGCATGGCGCCGAGCAGGCCCATGGGCCCCGCCCCGACCACGAGCGCCCGGCTGTCTCCCCGGACTTCTAGCGGTTGCGGCCTTTCTGCCTCGGGAAACCACGGAAGTCGCTCCAGTACCTGGCGGACCTGTCCGAAGGCCTTCTCGGCGATCGTCAGTGGCTCGGTGAGGACGGCGACCTCCCGAAGCGCCTCCGGGACCTTGGCCAGGAACTCCGGTCGTTCAACAAGATGAGAGCGCATGAAACCGTGCTCTCCCTTGATGCCTCGTTCGATGTAGTCGCCGCTAATACAGAAGTCTGAACGATTCATGCGGCATGGACCGCACCAGGCGTGCGGGCAAGGGTGTCGTACGGCCGGGACCACCAGATCGCCCGGCTGTACCTCGTTCACTCCTGCGCCGACTTCCGCCACCTGGGCCAGCCCCTCGCGTCCCAAGACCAGGAAGTCCGAACCGGCCGGAGGGCTCCCGTACTGGAAGCGGGCAATTTCCCGGTCCGTGCCGCAAATGCCGACATCAAGGACGTGCAGCTTCACGTCTCGGTCGTTCTCGATTCTGTCCTCCGGAAGGTCAACGACTTCGATGCGTCGTCTGTTGGGAAACACTCCAAGAGCTTGCACATCTACCTCATCTCGAGAATGACTGGTCGTCGCCGCAGGCGCAAACCCGATGACTCTGAACCTCTTAACTGTCAATATCCCACAAGTTGGCGCCCGTCACGAAGGAAGGCCGGGGAAAGTGTCCTGGCAGACAGGCACTGCCGCCTCCCAGCAAGTTCCCGTTTTCGTTTTTGCTAGTAACCGCTCAGTTTTCTGCGAGCGAAGCGGCAGGCGCTTTTGGAGTTCATCATGCACCTGGGGCACGCCCATGCTCAAATGATTCTCGGTGTCATGTATGAGAACGGTCAAGGCATCAAGCCGGACGCCGGGCAGGCCGTCAAGTGGTACCAGTTGGCGGCGGAGCAGGGAGAGGTCGAGGCAAAGTATCGATTGGGGTCCCTGATTCTCCAGGACCAGGACGAGAGCCATCGTCCGGACGGGGTAAAGTGGATCCGGCAGGCGGCCGACGAGGGACATCGCTTTGCACAGGCCAGAATCGGACTTCTGTGCCACGAGGGGCGATTCGTCACGCGCAACGATCAGGAAGCGGCGCGATGGCTGACGTTGGCGGCCGAGCAATCGGTGGCCACCGCCCAAACTATGATGGGCATCCTCTGCGAAAGAGGGGAAGGAGTCGCTCGTGACTACCCCGCTGCCCTCAGGTGGTACACACTGGCCGCTGAACAAGGTGATCCAGAGGCCCAGTGCAATCTGGGTGTCATGTACCAGCAGGGCAGGGGCGTGAGCACAGACTACCGCGAAGCCGTTCGCTGGTACGAGAAGGCTGCGAACCAAGGCAATGCAGCCGCTCAGTTCAATCTCGGGCTTTTTTACCAGAAGGGCCTCGACGGTCCGCCGAACTTCGAGGAGGCGATCAAGTGGTATCGCAAGGCGGCTGAGCAGGGACAGGCCCAGGCTCAGTGCAACCTCGGACTGTGCTACCAACTCGGGTGGGGCACAGCGGTCGATCTCCAGATGGCCTTACACTGGTACCAGAAAGCAGCGGACCAGGGACTGGTCGAGGCTCAGAATACGCTTCCCGTGGTGCGGCGCCTGTTGGAACGAAACCGAGCCGCCAGCGGGACCGCCGGCAAAACCAGCAGCCTCATTGTCCCACTTTAACCCCACTTTAGGGTGGTTTTTAAGGCCAAGGGCCTGATTCAGGTACAGCCTCGGGCAGGCGCCCAGGCTGTCAGGACCACTGACAGCCTGTCGAAAGTCTCTGACACCCGGCGCCTGTGCTCCAGCACTTGAGTAAGTTACCGAGCGGGGGTTTTGAGTTTCGGGGAATTAATCCTCGATTTTGTGTACTTGCGTCTGTTTCCAACCCAGTACTCCTCCTGTCACTAAGTGTCCTTGTTTCCATAGCTTGTCCCACCCAGCAATGATTCTGGAAGCAAACTTGCCGTAGCGGAGTAAGTCTAGCGGCATCCCAGGCACCTACCATCAACTCAGGAGGACGATTGAATGTTTAGGAAATTACTGCGTTTGGCCGTCGTCCTGCTCCTCGCAGGCGGCATCTTCCCCAACGTCAAGGCACAGAAGTGGGAGATTCATCCGTACGCGGGCGGATTCTTCCCGCGAGAGGCCGACTTCGGCGAGCTGAAGAACGAGGGCGTTTACGGGCTTAAGGGAAGTGTGAATCTGACGGACGTGTTCGAGCTCGAAGGGAATTTCGGCTACATCAATCACTTTCGGGCCGAGGCGGTTGACACGCCTAGCCGGTCCACGCTCTTTGAAGCGGCCGGGAATTTTCAGTTTCCCTGGGGTCGGTTGCATCCGTTTGCGACTGCCGGTTTCGGCGCCATGAGGGCGACCATTGACGAGGACCTCCTCGATCCGAACAGCGGCGGACTGGATTCTGTCAACCTGCTCGGAAACCGCCTCGATAACGGCGACACCTTCTTCATGTTCAGCTATGGCGGTGGAGTGAAAGCCGAACGTCTGTGGGGTCCCATCGGGTTGCGCGGGGACATCCGTGGACGTACCCTTCCGAACATGTTCGGGGACTCCCTGACCTGGTTGGAAACCACCGGCGGAGTTACCATCTCATGGGGCGAGTAATCTCACTGGTGGCGCCGGAGCTTGCGAGCCCCCGGCCGGGCAGACCCAAACCTGGAGTCTGCTCTGTCGACCCCTTCGAACCACCCGCCCCGCCAGGTGGCGCACAGCGCTCCGTTCTCCGCCCATACCTGCGGATCCGGGCAACAGCCGCACGGCTGTTGCCCTCACTCCTCCTCCCTTTGTGGATTGGACCCGCCGTTGATCAGTCCGAACAGGCTGCAAAACAGCGCTCCTCTCTCGCGCTAGCGCGTGCCGATTTCCGCGTCGTCGTGGATACCGTGCTCCTCAGTGTCGGCGTGCACCGTCCCGATGGCCCGACAAACACTGAACTGACCCGTTCCGATTTTGTCGTTTTTGAAGACGGTATCCCTCGTCGCATTACTTACTTCTCGCCCACCAACAGTCCGTTGAGCGTTGTCCTGCTAGTTGACTCCAGTCAGAGCATGTCAATCGGAGCACTGCCGCAAGCCAAGAAAGCCAGCCTGCAGTTTGTCCGGGAAAGCCACCCGGACACTCAATTCTCCATCGTGGCCTTTAACGACGATGTCGTCAGGGTCCTGGACTTCACCAATGACCGGGTCGCCATCGAGGGTGCCCTGAACAAGCTCGAGGCCAAAGGCGGCACCCGCCTGTATGACGGAATAAAAGAGGCCGTCGAGCACTGGGAACGAGCACAGAACCGGGCCCGCGTCATCGTCCTGCTGACCGACGGGAGGGACGAAAACAGCACCACGGCACGAACCGAGATTGAGAGGCTCCTCGAAACGAGCCCAGTCACGTTGTTTCCGTGCGGTGTCTACAGCCCCGCCTACCGCCGCCTCTTCATGAACGATCGGAAGTACTACATGAAGCCGGACGTCGAGGAGAACCTAAACCCGGTGTGGATCTTGCGGCATATTGCAGAACTGTGCGGAACCCAAGCGCTCTTCACGGAACCGGAGCGACCGCTCGAGCAGGCTCTGAGCGAAATCACCTCGGAGCTGCAGCACCGATACCTGCTTGGTTTTGAACCCGCACCTTCGCTGGCCGACCCCCGCTACCGCACCATCGAAGTGCGGCTGAAGAACCACACCAACGCTCGTATTCAAGCCAGGCGCTGGTATGTGCGGTAAAGCGTGACACGGTGACACGGTGACAGGGTGAGGGGGTGACAGGGTTCAGGGCCGAGAACCCGATTTAGTTCAGCCCAGCGCGACGTCAGTTCGTGACGCGGGTTTGAGCGCCCAAAACGGGACTCACCCTGTCACCCTGTCACCCTGTCACCCTGTCACGCTTTAGACCGGGCTTTCGCCGGCGAGGAACCTGTCCATACGCCGGCTTACCTCTGTGACATGGGTCTCATCGCCGCTCTTGACCTCAGCCGTGATCCACCCCGAGTATTCGACGTCGGCTAAGGCGCTTCGCACGGCCAGCCAGTCGATCCCCTGTGTTCTCCGGTCGTTCGGATCGAATTTCGGGTGATCGGTGCCTGGCTCGAAGCGTTTGATGTGGACTTTGATCAGTTCCTGGCCGATAGTTCGAATCCAGTCTTGCGGATAGCCGTTTTGCCCGAGATTGCCGATGTCGAAATACCCTTTGACGAAGGGGCTCCGGAACTCTTTTACGTAACGAACAAACTCGATGGGACTGAGCAGAAAACGGTTGCCCACATTCTCGATCGCGATGACGACTCTCAGATCTTTCGCCATCGACAGCAACTCTTTGATCTGCTTCTGCGATCGCTCGTAAACCTCGGCATAACGAACGCTGGGGGTCACTATCCCGGGAACAAGGAGAACGGTATCCGCTCCCAGATCATGGGCATTCCGGAGCGACACCCGAATACCGTTCACACACTTCTTGACGACTTCCGGATCGCTATCGGAAAGCGGGTATTTCCAGTGATCGGAGTTCATGATGGAGTGGATCCGGACACCGGTTTTTTCCGACGCTTGTCTGTATTCATCGACCTCGGCCGGGGAGTAGAGCGTGTTCGGTTCGATGCCCTCAAAGCCTGCTCTCTTGGCCATTTCGAACTTCGCGAGGACGGGAATATCTCTAGGAAAGACACCAATGCAACAGGCCTTCTTCATCTTTGCCGGAACAGCCGCGGCCGGCTGGCCGACGTCGACAGAGTGCGAAGCGGCAAGACCGGCCGCCGAACTGGAAAGGAATTGTCTTCGATTCATAGGATTGCTGGCCTCAGGATACGGCGTACGCCTTACGCTCGAGCTTCTGCTTCTCATCCCAGAGCTTCTTCCACTCTATCTCCTTGCGCCGATAAGCCGCCTCCCGCCCCAGGATCGTGGTAAAGGTCCCGTCGACCGCGTGCTGGGCGTCGGCACGCGGGTTACCCTCTCTGACGCTTGCTATGAAGGCCTCGTATTCGTTACGGCTGGCGTCGTCCTGGCCACCGGTCCATTCCCAGGGGTTTTTGCCCTCTATTTTCGTTCCTCCGCGGGCGTTGGTGAATGTGCCGTCATTGCCGAGGATCTGCTCGGAGCTGTCGTGGAACGTGCAGAACTGCCCGGACATGAAAGTAAGGTGAACAGCTCCCGGATACTCGAACGTGACGTTGAAGTGATCGAAGATGTCACCAATATACTTGCGCCACTTTCGGCCTCCATAGCCGTTAGCGCGTTCCGGATGTCCGCCTAGGACCCAGTCGCAAGCGTCCAGGTTGTGGATGTTCTGCTCGGTAATCAAGTCTCCGGATAACCAGCGGAAATAATACCAGTTCTTGGTCATCCAATGGAGCTCGTCGGGGAAATCGGCCCGTGCCCAGGTCCGCCCCTTCCACACATCACCGGTCAGATAAAATGCCCGTCCGGACACGATTGTGCCCAAAGCACCGGAGGCGATCCGTTTCTGGGCTTCCTGGTACGGCCTGCTGTATCGACGCTGAAGCCCTACTACGACACTGAGTTTCTTCGTTTTGGCCGTCTGCGCGTCCGCCAAAACGCTGTGGCAGCCCCAGGTGTCGACCGCGATAGGCTTTTCCATAAATACGTGCTTGCCAGCCGCTACCGCAGCGTTAAATTCCAGGGGCCGAAAGCCGGGAGGTGTGGTCAGAATGGCCGCGTCAGCCTTCAGGTCGAGGACCTTCTGGTAGGCGTCAAAACCCAGGAAACAGGCCGCCTCCTCCAGTCCGAACGCCTGACGGGCCGTGTCGAGCTTCTCTTTGAAGACGTCGGCGACCGCGATGATTTTCCCACCCGCAGCCGTGAGGCCTTTCGCATCGGCTGTCCCGCGTCCGCCGGCCCCAATCCAGACGAACGTAACCGCGTCATTGGCCGCAGTCCCGCGGACCGACTGCGGCTTGATGATGGTGAAGGCGGCTGTGGCCCCCGCCACCGTCGTTGTCCTGATAAAATCCCGCCTCGAGACTCCTTCCTGCTTCTTCATTTGACCCCTCCTGTCTGGCCGAAGTATATCGCCTACCGGCTGCAAGTTACCAGTTGCGAGGGTCGCGACGGCTGACACACACACCCTGCTGGTAACACCTCCGTTTTTGGGGTGTTTGGTTGCTATGGAGCTTTCGGAGTCCATCATGCCCTTGGGGCACCCGCGATCCCGAAAATTCAAGCGCTTTTATCGGCACACTGGCCGGACTCTCCAGCTCCAGAGTCCGGTTGCCGGGCTCCGCGAGAGCCTGGCCAAAAGCGGCCGGCGCTGCCGGACTCTGGAGAGTCCGGCCACGGACTTTGGCGAAAATAAACAGATGTGTGAACGTTTTTTACGCCGAAGGCGTTAGGCA
>JBHGBF010000172.1:0-12142 GCA_041946865.1 Acidobacteriota bacterium
ACGAATCGATCTTGGTTCCGGTTCGCACCCGACGCGCTCCCCGTCCGCTGACGGTCCGCAAAAGGCGCTGCGCTTACGCCGGCCACCTCATTTGACTCTAACGGCGAGCGCAGTCTATCTTTAACCTCTAACAAGAGAAGCAGTCTTCCCCCTGGGAGAAGCGAGATATGTCGTTGCGTTCTTCGCCGTTTGGTTCCACGGTCGCGATGAAGTACTTCATGGCTTTAACCGGCCTCGGCTGGATTGTTTTTGTCATTGCCCACCTGATCGGCAACCTGCTCCTGTTGTCGCCCAATGAGGAGGCCTTCAACCGCTATTCGCACACGCTCGTGGGCCTCGGGTTTCCGCTGATTGCCGCGGAGATCGCGCTCCTGGTCGGCCTCCTGGTTCATGTGTACGCGGCAATCGTGGTCACTTACGACAACTGGCGGGCGAGGTCCAAGGGGTACGCGGTCTACGAGAGCCGAGGCAAGCCGAGTAAGAAAACCGTTTCCTCCAGCACCATGATCTGGACCGGCCTTATCCTTCTCGTCTTTATTCCCCTGCACGTTTACAGATTCAAATACGGTCCGGGAATCGAGCAGGGTTACGTCGTAACGCTGGATGGTGAGCAGGTCCGCGATCTGCGGCGCCTGGTCATCGAGACCTTCAGCAACACCTGGTACGTGGTCTGGTACGTGGCGGCCATGGTGGTTCTAGGCTTCCACCTGCGGCACGGCTTCTGGAGCGCCTTCCAGTCCCTGGGGCTTTACCACGCGCGGCTGACTCCAGTGGCCTATGGGCTGGGAGTGGTCGTGGGTCTGGCTTTGGCTGTAGGCTTCATCTTCATACCGATCTGGGTCTACCTGACCGGAGCACCTCTATGAGCACTCAGGTGATTTTGGACGCGCGGATTCCGTGCGGTTCGATCGAGCAAAAATGGGACCGCCGCAAATTCGAAGTGAAACTGGTGAATCCGGCCAACAAACGGAAATACAGGGTCATCGTTGTGGGGACCGGGCTGGCGGGCGCGTCTGCTGCTGCAAGCCTGGCCGAGCTAGGGTATGAAGTCCTGGTCTTCTGTATTCAGGACTCGCCGCGGCGGGCTCACAGCATCGCTGCTCAGGGCGGTATCAATGCCGCAAAGAACTATGCCAATGACGGAGACAGTATCTGGCGGCTCTTTTACGACACTGTCAAGGGCGGGGACTACCGATCCCGGGAGGCGAACGTCTATCGGCTGGCGCAGGTGAGCGTCAACATTATAGATCAGTGCGTGGCACAGGGGGTTCCGTTCGCGCGCGAATACGGCGGGTTACTGGAGACCCGGTCGTTTGGCGGGACCCAGGTGGCGCGGACCTTCTACGCCAGGGGCCAGACGGGCCAGCAACTCCTTCTCGGCGCTTACCAGGCCCTGATGCGCCAGGTGGACAAAGGCAAGGTAACTTGCCTGCCCCGGCGGGAGATGCTTGACCTCGTGCTCGTCGACGGCAAGGCTCGAGGCATTGTTGTCCGGAACCTGCTGACAGGGGAAATCGAACGCCATGTCGGCCATGCGGTCGTTCTCGCAACCGGGGGGTACGGAAACGCCTACTACCTTTCAACCAACGCCGTAAACTCCAATGCCTCAGCCATCTGGCGTTGTTACAAACGCGGGGCATTCTTCGGCAATCCTTGTTACACACAGATTCACCCCACCTGCATCCCGGTTTCGGGCGAGCATCAGTCCAAGCTCACGCTCATGAGCGAGAGTTTGCGGAACGATGGCCGGGTGTGGGTGCCCAAGAAACCGGGTGACCGGCGTCCGCCCCTTGAGATTCCGGAGGATGAGCGGGACTACTACCTTGAACGGAAATACCCGAGTTTCGGCAACCTCGTGCCGCGCGACATCGCTTCCAGAAGCGCCAAGGGGGTCTGCGACGAGGGACAAGGCGTGGGAGAATCGGGTCTCGCGGTTTACCTGGATTTCGAGGACACAATCAAGCGTGAGGGGGTCGAGTACATCCGCGAGAAGTACGGCAATCTGTTTGACATGTACGAGCGCATCACCGGGGAAAACGCTTATCGGACTCCGATGCGGATCTACCCTGCCGTGCACTACGTGATGGGCGGCCTGTGGGTTGATTACAACCTCATGAGCACGATCCCCGGCCTGTTCGTGATGGGCGAGGCGAATTTCTCCGATCACGGGGCGAACCGGCTGGGCGCCAGCGCCCTGATGCAGGGACTGGCCGACGGTTATTTCGTGATCCCTTATACCTTGGGAGATTACCTGGCAGCCTCCACTTTCCGGGCAACCAGCGAGAATGCGGACGAGTTCAAAGAATGCGCCGAGCAGGCCCGCGCCCGCCTTGAACGACTCCTTGCGATCCAGGGGAAACGAACTCCCCGCGAGTTCCATCGTGAAATCGGACGAATCCTGTGGGACTACGTCGGGATGACGCGAAACGAGGCGGGTTTGAAGCACGCCATCCAGGAAATTCGCCGGCTGCGAGAGGAGCTCTGGCAGGACATCAAGGTGCCGGGGACGAACGATATGCTCAACAAAAACCTGGAGTTGGCCAGCCGTGTGGCCGACTATGCGGAACTCGGAGAGCTGATGGCAATCGACGCCCGGCATCGGAACGAATCGTGCGGCGGCCACTTCCGCGAGGAATCACAGACACCCGACGGAGAGGCCAAACGTGATGATGCGAATTTCTCCTATGTGGCCGCCTGGCAGTACATCGGTGAGAAGGGGGAGCCCATACTTCACAAGGAGCAGCTGAAATTCGAGTACGTCGTGCCGGCACAACGGACCTACAAGTAACAGGTGAAAGAATGGATCAGGCAAAGCGCGAGGGAATGACTCTCTATCTGAAGATCTGGCGGCAGTCAGGCCCCGATGCTCCGGGGAAATTCGTGGATTACAAGCTTGACGGCGTTTCGCCGAACATGTCTTTTCTCGAGATGCTCGACGTTCTGAACGAGGGCCTGATCAAGAAAGGCGAGCTGCCGGTCGAGTTCGACAACGACTGCCGCGAAGGAATCTGCGGCATGTGCGGCATGATGGTCAACGGGTCCGCACACGGCCACCAGGATGCCACGACCGTCTGCCAGCTCCATATGCGCCACTTCAAAGACCAGGATCGAATTACGATCGAACCCTGGCGCGCCCGCGCCTTCCCCGTTATCAAGGATCTGGTCGTCGACCGGAGCGCGCTTGACAGGATCATGGCAGCCGGCGGTTTCATTTCGGTTGACACCGGCGGCGCCCCCGACGCCAACGCCCTCCCCATCCCCAAGGTGAAGGTCGAGGAGGCTATGGATGCGGCCGCCTGTATCCAATGCGGCGCCTGTGTGGCCGCCTGTCCTAACGGGTCAGCCGCGCTTTTCACAGCCGCGAAAATCACCCACCTTTCGACCCTCCCGCAAGGAGAGCCGGAACGCTCCATTCGCGCCCTCCGCATGGTCCGCCAGATGGACCTGGAAGGCTTCGGGAACTGCTCCAACCACGGCGAGTGTGAAGCGGTCTGCCCCAAGGACATTTCCATCAAAGTCATCGCCCGGATGCGGCGCGAGTACCTGCGGGGACTGCTGAAGTAGTGAAGCCGGATTGAAACCGGTCTCGATTAGTGCGATCATCCCTCGAAACTGGAGAGGTGACATGAAGATCTTTCGAGCTCTTGTTCTCTGTTCATTGACGCTGGCCCTGGTGCTTCCGCTTTGCGCCCAACAGCAGCCGGCCAAGAAGAGACTCCTGGCCATAGGGATGTCCAAGGGCTGGCAGCACGACTCGGTTTCTGACGCGCTGGGGACGATGTACAAGCTTGGCAAGGACACAGGTATATGGGATACCTACATTCGGACCGACACCGAGTTGATTACCAAGAAGAAGCTGCCTGCGAACGCCAAGAACCTGGACTACTTCGACGCCGTTTTCTTCATGACCACCGGCGAGCTGCCGATGGATGACGAGCAGAAAGCCGCACTTCTCGCCTTCGTCCGGGATGAAGGCAAAGGCTTCCTGGGGGCTCACAACGCCACGGACACGTTCTACCAGTGGCCGGAGTACGGCGATCTGATCGGCGGGTATTTCGACGGCCACCCCTGGATGACTTTCAAGGCGCCGATCAAGGTAGACGACCCTAACTTCCCCATCGTGAAACACCTTCCTCCCGGCCTCGAAATCGTGGATGAGATCTACCAGACCAGGCAGTTCGCCCCGGACAAGGTGCGGGTCCTGATGAGCCTGGACACGTCCAAAGTGGACATGAAGCGGCAAGGGGTCAAGTACACTTCGGTTCCGATTACCTGGGTGAAGAAGTATGGTAAGGGCCGGGTTTTCTACTGTGGCTTGGGCCATCCGCCGGAAGTCTGGGCCCGGCCGGATATCCAGAAGCTCTGGATCGAAGCCGTGAAATGGTCGATGGGGCTGATCCCGGGCGAACCGACCCCCAACCCCGGCAAGTAGGCAAGAATTTGCGGCCGCCGCGCCGCACCGAGGGTGTTGAAAAAGGATGGAGGATGCGCCTCCCGGTCTGTTCGCAGTTCCGCCTTCCAGGCGGGCTCTCCAAATAGGGCGGCGATCAAATCAAGCATCGGGCATTCCATGACAGAACTGATCAATCGACGGACCTTCGTTCGCCTTTCCGGGGCCGCGGGGCTGAGGCTGGGATGGCGCGGCCGGGAGATCGCGCAGACGGACCCGGCGAAGCTTCAGCTGGCCCTGGTGGGATGCGCCCACATCCACACTCCCGGTTTTGTGAATCTCCTCAAGGCGCGCCGTGACGTCGCCGTGAAGTACGTGTGGGACCACGACGCGGCTCGAGCCGCGAAGCGGGCTGGAGAACTGGAGAGCCGGGCGGTCGAGGACGTAAACGAGATCTGGAACGATCTCGAAGTGGCCGCGGTCCTGATCTGCTCGGAAACCAATCGGCATCCGGACCTCGTCTTCGCCGCCGCCAAGGCCCGGAAACACATGTTTGTCGAGAAGCCGCTGGCGACAACCGGGCGGGACAGCCTGGCTATGGCCCAGGCAATCGCCAAAGCCAACGTGCATTTCACGACGGGCTACTTCCAGCGCTGCTCACCCGTCAACCTCTTCATCAAAGAGCAGGTCGACAGGGGAAACTTCGGCCAGATCACCCGCGTCAGGGGATCGAATTGTCATGCCGGATCTCTAAACGGATGGTTCGATACCGAATGGCGATGGATGGCTGATCCGAAAATCGCCGGCGTCGGCGCCTTCGGAGATTTGGGTACTCACTCGCTCGACATTCTCATGTGGCTGGTAGGCGGGGTTGAAGCAGTCGCAGCGGATATTAAGGCGGTCACGGGCCGTTATCGGGATTGTGACGAGTCGGGTGAGGCTTTGATCCGTTTCCGGAATGGAGTGACCGGTACGCTGGCAGCCGGCTGGGTCGATGTTGCCGACCCTGTCTCGCTTCTCGTCAGCGGGACCGAAGGTCACGCGGCGGTGATCAACGACCAGCTTTTCTATAAAACCAGCAGGATTCCGGGTGCGGACGGGAAAAGGCCTTGGACGGAGCTGCCGAAAGGCTACCCGGTTCCTCTTGACCTGTTTGTCGATACGGTGACTGGACAGCAGGGCCTCCCGTTGGTGTCCCCCTTGGAAGCCGCGGCCCGGGTCGTCGTGATGGAAGCGATGTACGAGTCGGCGCGCGGCCGGAAGTGGGTCAGGATCACGTAGCGGATTAGGGCGCCGTACGAAGACGGAGCGGTTACAAGGTGCCCCGTTCTTCAATTGACACACGGCCTGTTGCGGGTTAATAGTCTTCAGAATGAAGACCTTGACCGCCGCTGTAGTGGGAGCCGGTTTCATCGGCCCGGTCCACGTGGAAGGGCTGAAACGCGCCGGCGTACCGGTTGCCGGAATCCTGGGAATCTCCGGCGAAGAGTCGACCCGAGCCGCAACTGCGCTCAACCTGCCGCGCGCTTACAGCAGCTTCAGGGAGATCCTGGAAGACCCGGAAGTGGACGTTGTTCACGTCGCAACCCCCAATATCCTTCACTTCGAGATGACTCGGGAGGTTCTGAAGGCCGGAAAGCACGTTCTCTGCGAGAAGCCGCTGGCGATGAACACCCGGGAATCGGCAGAGCTGGTCGATCTGGCGCGGGTTAGCGGTCTGGCGGCCGGCGTGAACTACAACATCCGTTTTTACCCGCTCTGCCTTGAAGCGCGCGAAATCGTTCGGCGAGGCGACCTGGGCGACGTGTATTCCATTTGCGGAAGTTACGTCCAGGACTGGCTGCTCTACCAGACGGACTACAACTGGCGGGTGCTGGCCGAGGCGGGCGGTGAGCTTCGGGCGGTCGCAGACATCGGGACTCACTGGCTGGATCTGGTCCAGCACATTACCGGCCTGGAGGTCGAAGCGGTCTGCGCGAGCCTGAAGACCGTCCATCCGGTCAGGCTCAGGCCTAAAGGGGAGGTCGAGACTTTCAAGGGCAAAGAACAGGCTGCCCGAATCGAGACTGAGCCTGTCGGAGTTACCACCGAAGACTTTGCCGCCATTCTCCTGCGCTTTTCGAACGACGCGCAGGGTTGCCTCTGGGTCTCCCAAGTGACGGCCGGGCGCAAGAACTCGCTCCGCTTCGAGATCTCCGGATCCCGCCGGGCCCTTTCCTGGTCGAGTGAAGAGCCCAACCAGCTGTGGATTGGACACCGCGAGCGGCCGAACGAAAACCTGATCCGCGATCCGGCTCTCGTCTCAGAGGCCACGCGCCGGTTCATCAGCTACCCGGGCGGTCATAACGAAGGGTTTCCGGATACCTTCAAACAGTGTTTCCGGGCTTTTTACGGCTATATCCGGGCGGGCGACTTTTCGGCTGCTCCCCCTTTCCCGACCTTCCGTGACGGGCACCGTGAAATCGCCGTGTGTGAGGCTATTCTGAGAAGCCACCGAGAAGAGCGGTGGGTCGAGCTGAAAGGAGAAGAGGCATGAAACTGGGCTTCGTAAGTGCGATCCTCCCCGAGCTTTCCCTGGAAGAGGTGGTGAAGTTTGCTTCTGAGGAAGACTTCACCTGTGTCGAGTTGATGTGCTGGCCGAAGGGCAAAGCGGAGCGCCGCTATGCCGGCGTCACGCACCTTGACGTTGTCGATTTCACAAAAGATGATGCGAAAAAAGTCCAGGATCTGATGGGACAGGCAGGCGTCCAGATCAGCGGCCTCGGTTATTATCCGAATCCGCTGGCCCCCGACGTGAAAGAGGCTGAGGTCTACATCGAACACATCAAGCGCGTCATCGCCGCCGCCGGCCTCCTGGGCGTCGGGGTCGTCAATACCTTCATCGGACGCGACTGGACGAAAACGGTCGACGACAACTGGCCCCGTTTTCTGAGCGTCTGGAAGCCCATGATCAAGTGTGCCGAAGATCACGGCGTCCGCATCGCCATCGAACACTGTCCCATGCTGTTCACCAACGACGAGTGGCCGGGCGGCAAGAACCTGATGACCTCCCCGGTGATCTGGAGGCGGATGTTCGAGGCCATTCCGAGCAAGAGCTTCGGCCTCAACTTTGACCCCTCTCACTTCATCTGGCAGCAGATGGATTACATCAAGCCGCTGTGGGAGTTCGGAGAACGTATTTTTCATGTTCACGCCAAAGACGCTCGCCTGGATCGCAACCGGCTGGAGGAGGTCGGAATCCTGGCCACACCACTGCAGTTTCATACGCCGAAGCTTCCCGGCCTGGGCGATGTCAATTGGGGACGCTTCCTGGGGGTCCTCAGAGACACAGGCTACGACGGCCCGGTGTGTATCGAGGTCGAGGACCGGGCCTATGAAGGCTCTCTCTCCAAACGCAAGACTTCTCTGCGCCAGAGCCGCGATTACCTGAAGCAGTTCATCACCCGGGAAGAATGAGACGGCGGCGATTTGCCTGATCTCTCGACCTGAAGGAGGTCCAGATTGGAGTTTACGTACAAAGATATTTCAAAAATGATCGACCATTCCCTGCTGAACCCTGTGCTGACGGACGGGGAGCTGGAAAAGGGATGCCGGCTGGCCCTCGACTACGATGTCGCCAGCGTCTGCATCATGCCTCATTCGCTTAGGCGCTGTGCCGAGATCCTCCGGGGAAGTGACGTCAAGGCGGGCACAACCATCGGCTTCCCGCACGGTGGGCACACTTCAACCGTGAAGCTGGCGGAGATCGACCAGGCGCTCAAGGACGGCGGCGAGGAGCTGGACATGGTCGTCAACATCAGCAAGGTTCTGAGCGAGGACTGGGGTTACGTGCGGACCGAGCTCAAGGCGATGATCGATCTCACGCACTCGGCCGGACAGAAGGTCAAGATCATCTTCGAGAATGCCTACCTGAAAGAGCCGCACAAGATCATGCTGTGCAAGATCTGCGGCGAGCTTGGGGCGGACTGGGTCAAAACCTCGACCGGCTACGCTCCCGGCGGCGCGACCATTGAAGACTTGACACTGATGCGCCGGTATTCACCTCCGCACGTGCAAGTGAAGGCTGCAGGGGGTGTCAGGGATCTGGATAAGCTGCTCGAGGTGCGCGCGCTCGGCGTGACCCGGGTTGGGGCCAGCCGGACTACCGAAATACTCGATGAATGCAAACGCCGCCTGGGTCTCAAACTGACTACCCGGGGTATATAATGCGGATTGCTATGGCGACCATTGGATCAGCCGAAACAATTCAGAACTTCCTCAGCCACCGGAGCATGGCCCTGGTCGGGTTTTCGAGAAGCGGGAGGAAGTTCTCAAACAGCGTCTATCGTGAATTGAGCGGGAAAGGCTACCGGGTCTTCCCGGTCAACCCGGCGGGCGGCGAGGTGCAGGGAATCAAAGTCTACACCAGTCTCAAGGAGCTGCCGGAACCCGTCACCACTGCAATCATCATGACGCCGCGGGCAGTAACACCTGGCGCACTGAGAGACGCGGCCGAGGCCGGGGTAAAGTCGGTATGGGTCCAGCAGGGCGCGGAATCAGCCGAAGCCGTTCAGGTGTGTAAGGAAAAGAACCTTGGGTTGGTCAGCGGCCGCTGCATCCTGATGTTCGCCGAACCCGCAGCGTGGCTCCACCGTGTCCACCGGGCGTTCCTCCGCGTCTTCGGCAGGCTGCCGGCCTAGGACCAACACTGTTGACTTAAGGGTTTTTGCCCGCGGAGGGGAGTCCCAACATTCATTGGGCGAGCACGCAAACGAGCGGAAGCGGCAACGTGTTCGTAGTTCCGCCTGTAGGCGGGCCTTTCAAAGCGCGCCTGGTGCAGCGGGCACGCTCAAAAAAGGCCGCCTAAAGGCGCCTAAAGGCGGAACTGCGAACAGGATGGACTGTAAAAGAGCCGCGGACAACCTGCTTGCGGAAGGCGCGAAACACTTTCAGGCACTCCGCGAACAGGTTTTCCGCACTGTTCCGCGGTACTACGGCATCCGGATCGTGTCGTCAAACTGCAACTCGATTTCGGTCGTTTTCCCAGGGTCAATGGCAATCGGCGCCGGGGCTTGTCCGTCTTTCGCGTACACCGTCACCGGGCATCCGGAAGCCGGTGGCCCGCTAAAGTCGTACCCTCCCAGCTTGTCGTAAACCGCGGCCACATATACCGGCGTAACCGTGAACCCCATGGAGACAGTTCCACCGTTCTCGGCCAGTGTTTCGAATCGGATGGGCATCACCTGCCCCGTCGTCATGTCCGGCGTGTCGAACACGAAAACCAGGAGCTTGTGATCCTGATCGACGGGTCCTTCGCTGCCCGTGTACTTGACCATCAGCTTCAGAGTGCCTTCTTGCGGCTGCGCTTGCCCGGGATTCGGTTGCTGGGCCTGTGTGTCCTGAGCCCAAGTTGAGGCCGAGACGGCCAGCACCAGCGCCACCACCAGTCCAATAAGCGTCTTTTTCGACATGTTTTCCTCCAGCAGTCATGCGGGAGTGTATGATAGCCGAACCCCCGACTCCACTGTTTCTCCCCGAACGGTGGGTCGGAGACGGTGAACGGTTGATTTCGCCAGACGAGTCGCGAGTCGGCTCTCACCAGGCTGCGACGGCTGCGGGTGTGATTCACTTACCTGCAAGAACCGGGTTATATTAAACTAATTCATCTAGGTACTCAACAAGGAGCGACATTGTGGACTACTCGAAGCTGATTGGAGAGAAAGACGAGAAAGGGATATCTCGTCGGAAGTTCGTGAGAGGCGTGGCGGCGGCGGCCGGTATCACTTTAGTTCCCCGTCACGTGCTAGGGGGAAAGGGCTATCAGGCTCCGAGCGATACGCTCAACATCGCCTGCATCGGCCCGGGCGGCATGGGAGGCAGCAATACGAACAGGTGTGCTGTCACCGAGAACATTGTGGCCCTTTGCGACGTGGACGACAACAAAGCGGCCAAAATGTACGAGCGGTATCCCAAGGCCAAGAGATACAAGGACTTCAGAAAGATGCTGGAGCAGCAAAAAGACATCGATGCGGTCATTGTTGCTCCGCCGGACCACACTCACGCGGTTGCGGCCCTGGCCGCGATGCAGCTCGGCAAGCACGTCTACTGCCAGAAGCCGTTGACCCGGACGGTTGGCGAAGCGCGGAAACTCACCGAGGCGGCCCGCAAGTACAAAGTAGCCACCCAGATGGGAAACCAGGGACATTCAAATGAAGGTCTGCGCCTCGTTTGCGAGTGGATCTGGGACGGAGCCATCGGCCCGGTGCGCGAAGTCCACATGTGGACCAACCGCCCGGTCTGGCCGCAAGGCATGTACAAGCGCCCTGCCGAAACCCCGCCCGTGCCGGCAACGCTCGACTGGGACCTGTGGATCGGACCCTCTCCCATGCGACCGTATTCGCCCGCCTATCACCCCTTCAATTGGCGCGCCTGGCAGGATTTCGGCGCCGGAGCGCTGGGTGACATGGGCTGCCACGTCATGGATGCCGCCTTTTCAGCCCTGAAGCTGGGGTACCCCACCAGCGTGGAGGCCTTTACTTCGGACATCGTGGTCGAGATGTGGAAAAAACAGGAGAACAAAGAGACCTATCCTGCCGCTTCCATTGTTCACTACCACTTCCCGGCTCGTGGCGACATGCCGACGGTCAAACTCCATTGGTACGACGGCGGTATGAAGCCGGAGAGACCAGAGGAGCTGGAACCAGGCCGCGAACTCCCCGAGAGCGGAACGATCTTTGTCGGCGATAAAGGCAAGATCATCACCCCGACCTACACGGAAAGCGTCCGGATTATCCCCGAATCGAAGATGAGGGAGTACAAGCGGCCGGAAAAGACCCTTCCGAGAGTCAAGGGTGGACAGGAAGGTCACGAGCAGAACTGGATAGCAGCCTGCAAGGGAGGCGAGCACGCCTGCTCAAACTTTGACTACTCCGGGCCTTTTACCGAAACCGTGGTTATGGGGAACCTGGCGATACGCTTCCCCGGCAAGCAGCTCCAGTGGGACGGCGTCAACATGAAGGTCACCAACTTCGACGAGGCCAATGAATTCGTCTTCCCGAAGTATCGTGAAGGCTGGAGCCTGACCACATAAAGGCTCCTTCTCGGAGCGCAGCATCGTGGCTGACCTGGGGCGGCAGCCGTCCTGCCTGCTTGTGTTGCCGGCAAGACTCCGTACGCGGCAAGAACAGGCAGGATGCCTCTGCTCCAGGCAGTCTCTTATCCTCCCAACCTCGCACGGACGATCTCGTTCACGAGCTTGCCGTCCACGACTTTCCCTGCAAACTTCGCCATCACCGTCTTCATCACCCGGCCCATGTCTTTCGGGGAGCCGGCTTGAACCTCCGCAATTGTCTCGCTCACTGCGCGGTCGATTTCCTCGCGGCTGACCGCTGCGGGCAAATACGCCTCGATGATTTTCAGCTCCGCCTGCTCTTGTTCGGCCAGTTCGGGCCTGCCGCCTTTCGTGAAGTGCTCAATGGATTCCTTTCGTTGCTTGACGAGCGTCTGCAGAACCTGGATTTCCTCGTTTCCATTGAGCGCGCGCATTTTCTCGATCTCTTTGTTCTTCAGCGCGGTCTTCAAACCTCGCAAAACACTCAGGCGCAGGGCTTCCTTCGCCTTCATCGCTTCGATCATCTCTTTTTGGATCTGCTCGATCAGTGCCATCTCGTCCTCCGTTCCAGGCAGAAGCCAGTGACTTGCAGTTCGATGACATGATGTAACCCCTCAGTTTTTTGTTCGGAGTGTGGCAGCAACGAGGAGAGAGGCCGGTGC
>JBHGBF010000173.1:0-12098 GCA_041946865.1 Acidobacteriota bacterium
TTGGTCTGGTGGAGCAGGCCAGGTCGAAAGCCGGGGCGCCGATTTTTGCAATTGGCTCCCTCAGACAACGATTACTTTTTCCAGCCGGCTGTCGCTTTGATTTACGTGGTTTTTGTCCTCACTTTCCTGAGCATTCACCTTATCCATTCGCGTCCCCGCTACTCGCCGACTGAGTAGCTGATGAATGCTCTCCATCGAATGGAGGAAGTGGTATTTCAAGACCTGGATTCAGCTGAACGCCGGCAGACGCTGGCGCTTCTGCGAAAGTGCAACCCGGATAATCCGCTGGTGGCCTGCCTGAGCGATCTGTTGGATCGAGCGGACCTTGTAGGCATCGGCCCGCCCGGTCTTCTCGGCCGCCTGCGCCGAACGTGGCGCCATCTCTACCGGCGGCTCGCCCGCATGCCGCAGTTTCCCGCGATGGTCGTGTGGTTGTTTGTGGTGCAACTGATCCTTAAGCTCGTGTACGTCGGAGTCGTCGTCTTCCTCGTGGGATACGGCTGGAACACGATCGCTTTGAAGGGCATCGTGGGCTGGTTTCTGGGCCGCATCGAGGACCTGACGTTTGTGGATTATGCGCAGCTGGTGTCATCCGTCCTGTCGGGCGTTTTCGTGCTTATCGGCGTTTTGCGGATTCCGGCTTCGGCCAGCGCAGTCGTGACATAGCCTGGGCCTCTGCGCTGCCTGGTGCGGGACCGTAACGCGTGTTGAGCTTCGTGGGGTTAGTGCTCGTGCTCCTCGTGCTTGGGAGTGTAAAGCGGGACTGGGACTTTGTACGCCGGCGAGACGAGCTCCTCGGGTGGCCCTTCCTGCTCCCGCTTGACCATTATCCCGATGAAGTGGCTTTCGCCTTGAAAGGACCCGGAGTCTGTCTCCTCCCACTCCAAGGCGCCTCCCGAAGGTAAGACCAGCCAGCGATTGGGGATCCCCAGGAGTTTGGGCCAGCAATGCCTGGTAGTCTTGTTTTCTTTGGCAATGCAGGCGAGTGGGTCAACGGCGTCTTCGACAAGCAGTAAGAGGACGCCATTGGCCGATCGGTTTTCCAGCCGGAGCCGGACAAGGATATTGGTCCCTACGAACCCGGCTGATTTCTCCAAGGCCTCCTTTTCACTCATGGCCCGCACCTCGAGGACCCGGAAGTCGAGGCCCGATGCCGGCGAAGACGGAGTGCTGGTCTGCTGAGCAAAAAGCATGGGAAAAACGATCAGCGGCAGCGCGCGAAGAGCACAGTGCATAGCAGCTTAAGTGTAGCAGGGTCAGAGAAGATCCGCAGGCGCACCTTTGAACACGAGTTCTCCGCCCCCGTGTGCGGCTCTCTACGGTATTCGATCCCGTGCCCTTGCCTTGCCGGCGAGAAAGCTGGGAGAATTTTGGGCTATGAAGAAGATTCCCGTCCTCGTCCTCTTCCTGGCCTGCCCGGTCGCGGCTATGGCCAGCTCCTCTCCGGTTCGCATTTGGGAGGAAAACGTAAACATTCCGACGTATCGGATCGGCCCGCCGGATCCCAACCCGCTTTTCTACAGCAATGAGTCTTACCAGGGCGCCCAGCGAAGGATTTATCCCTACATGATGCTTGATGATCTCAAGCATGTGCGGGCGGACAAGACCTACAGGGTCGTCTATCTCGAGAACGAATACATCAAGATATCAGTCATTCCAGAGCTTGGCGGACGCCTGTTTTCGGCGCTTGACAAAACCAATCAGTACGACTTCTTTTATCGCCAGCATGTGATCAAACCGGCGCTCATCGGTATGCTCGGTTCGTGGATTTCGGGAGGAATCGAATGGTGTGTCTTCCACCACCACCGGAACACCACGTACATGCCGGTCGACTACACCGTTCGGGAGAACCCGGATGGAAGCAAGACCGTCTGGTTTGGCGAGACCGAGCGACGCCACCGCATGAAATGGCTGATCGGCATCACGCTCTACCCCGGCAAGTCCTATCTGGAAGCCACGGTCAAGCTCTTCAACCGGACGCCCGTGCCCAACTCGATTCTTTACTGGGCGAACGTGGCCGTTCACGTGGACGAGAATTTTCAAGTGATCTTCCCGCCGAGCGTCGAGCTGGCCACCTTCCACTCGAAGATCGATTTCAGTCATTGGCCGTTTTCCAACGAGAAATACCGTGGAGTCGACTATAGGGGCAAAGACATCAGCTGGTGGAAGGTTCATCCGGAAGGCACGTCTTTCTTCGCCTGGAATCTGCAGGAAGACTTCATGGGAGGTTACGACCACGGCAAGAAGGCCGGCGTGGTGCACGTCGCCACTCACCACGTCGTCTGCGGCGCTAAGCTGTGGGAATGGGGAACCGGTCCTTCAGCCAAGATGTGGGACCAGATCCTGACCGATACCGATGGGCCGTACGCCGAGCTGATGGTCGGCGCGTTTTCGGACAACCAGCCGGATTACAGCTGGATCAAGCCGCACGAGGTGAAAACGTTCAAACAGTACTGGTACCCGATTCGCGAGATCGGCGGCTTCAAGAACGCGAACCTTGACGCGGCCGCAAACCTGGAGCTCAAAGCGGGGAATGTGGCGCTGATCGGCTTTAATGCTTCGGCGGCGTTCCCGCGCGCGAAGGCCCTGCTTCTGGCTGGAGGCAAGACGATTTTCGAGAAGGTCGTCGACATCGGGCCGGGCAAGCCTTTTCGCCAGGAAGTCCCGGTTCCGGCGGGCGTGCACGAGACTGATCTGCGCGTTGTCCTCCGGTCGGGTGACGGGCGGGAGCTAATCACTTACCAGCCGTTTGCGCGGAAGAATCCTCCGCTTCCGTACCCCGTAAAGGCGCCTGCGGCCCCGACAGACATCAAGACCACCGAGGAGCTGTACCTGACGGGGCTGCGGGTCGAGCAGATCCATAATCCAACGGTCGATCCCTTACGGTACTACCTGGAAGCGGTCAGGAGAGACCCGGGGGATTCGCGCGCTAACACCGCCCTGGGCATCAATTACCTCAAGCGCGGCCGGTACGAAGATGCGGCGAACCATCTGCGCAAGGCGATCGAACGGATTTCTGCCGAGTATACCCGCCCGATCAACACCGAGGCTTACTATTACCTGGGATTGGCCTTGCGTGCGCAGGGCCAAATGAAAGACGCCTACGACAGCTTTTACCGCGCCACCTGGGATTCAGCGTTTCATTCGGCCGGATGCTACCAGCTGGCCGAGCTTTCGACACGAGCGGGCGACTATGCCCGAGCGTTGGAGCAGGTCCGGGAAGCGCTGGCAACGAACGCTCTCGATTCAAAAGCGCTCAGCCTGCAGGCAGCGCTGTTGCGGAAACTCGGCCGCCTGGACGAGGCTCAGCAGGCTGCTGCGCGAACAGTGGAAGCCGATCCACTCGATTTTTTGGCTCGAAACGAGCTCTGCCTCGCGCAATCGAAGGCCGGGTCACAGTCGGCGCAGCAGACGCTGGCCACGCTTCGGGAATTGATGAGAGATGAAGTGCAGTCTTATCTCGAGCTGGCGGTTGATTACGTGAATTGGGGCGCCTGGGCCGAGGCCATCGATGTTCTCCGCCGCCCGGTCGATTCCCGGATGAAGTTTGCCGCAACTTACCCGCTGGTTCATTACTATCTTGGTTTCCTGTACGAGCAGTCCGGGGACTCCGGTCGAGCTGCCGAATACTACCGAAACGCGCAGTCGATGCCCCCCGATTACTGTTTTCCTTTCCGCCTGGAAACGGAGGAGGTCCTGAGGGCCGCTCTCAAGGCCAATCCTTCTGATTCAAAAGCCTACTACTACCTGGGAAATCTGCTGTACGACCTGCAGCCGCAGAAGGCGGTCGCGTCCTGGGAGAAGTCCCGGGAACTGGACACCCGCTTTGCCTTGGTCCATCGGAATCTCGGGTGGGGCTACTATCGGGCCCTTTCCGATGTGCCGAAAGCGATTCAGTCGTACGAGCAGGCCGTGGCCCGCTCCAATCAGGATCCACGTTGGTTCCTGGAACTGGACTTGCTTTACGAGCTGGGCAACGTCGAGCCGGCGCATCGCCTTGCCACGCTCGAGAAGAACCACAAGGTCCTGTTGGCTCGTAAAGAGGCCTTGACCCGAGAGATCATGGTCCTCTTGCTCAACGGCAAGCTCGACCAGGCAATCGATTATCTGACGAACAACTTCTTCCATGTGCGGGAAGGAGGCGGCGAGATCCATGATGTTTACGTCGACGCTCACCTCCTCAAAGGGCTGCAGCTCATGAACGAGAAAAAGCACCGGGAGGCGCTCGCCCACTTTCAGAAGGCTTCCGAGTACCCGGAAAACCTGTCGGTAGGAAGGCCCACAAACGACCGGCGAGCGGCAGAGGTCGCCTATCATCTCGGCTCGGCTTACGAGGCGCTCGGAGACTCGGAGACAGCCAGGGATTTCTACCTCCAGGGCGCCGAGGAGCCGGTTCTCCCTCAATGGCAGGAGGCGCGGTTTTATCAGGGACTGTGCCTGAAGAAGTTGGGGCGGGACGCGGAGGCTCAGGCGAATTTCGAACGGCTGATCGAGACCGGGCGAAGGCGGTTTGCCGAAGATGGATCCTCAGACTTCTTTGCCAAGTTCGGTGAACAGGAGACGCGGCAGGCCAGGAAGGCTTCCGCCCACTTCATCGTGGCGTTGGGTCTCCTCGGCCAGGGGCAGCGGGAGCAAGCCCGGACGGAGCTGGAACAGGCGACCCGGATGAACCAAAGCCACCTGTGGGCCAGATACCAGCTGTCGGCGGTGAGGTAAACGACCGCCGCCATCGTCCCCCAAAAAAGGGGCCCCGAGTCCCGAATCTGTTAAGAAAATCGGGAGTTCGAGCGTCTAATGGTAAGTGAATCCCCTTTTCGGAACTATTTCCGGAAAGGGAGAGTCTAATAGCCTGAGGGACGGGGATGAGGGATCTGAGCGGTGGTTCCAGCTTGGAGACTATTCGCAAAGCGCAGACCGGTGATGCGCGCGCCTGGGAGAAGCTTGTCCAGCAGTACGCCGGGCCGGTGTTCAGCCTGTGTTACCGGTTTGCTGGAACACCCGACAAGGCCGAGGACCTCAGCCAGGAAGCCTTCATCAAACTGTTTCAGATCCTGAATCGGTTCGACCCGGACCAGGGAAGCTTCTCAACCTGGATGCTGAGTGTCGTGCGTAACCTGCTCATCGATGAGTACCGCAAAGACAAGGCTCAGGAGTGGATGATTTCGATGGATGAGCCGGCTCAAGGCACAGAGCTTCAGGAGACGATAGCCTCCTCCGCTCCGACTCCGCAAAGAGTCTTCGAAGCACGGGAGCGCATGAAGCTGTTGCGCGAGGCGCTGACCTACCTGCCGCTCGAGCTGCGGGAGGCGGTTGTGCTGCGGGACCTGGAAGAGCTGAGTTACCAGGAAATTGCGAGGGTGCTGAATCTGCCGGAAGGCACCGTCAAATCACGAATCAACCGCGGCCGCATCGAACTTGCCAAGGTTCTCCGCCACTTTGATTTTTTCACGGCTCCGTGAATGTCTCAGTCTCGGACCACGGGGCAAGGGCCCTTAAAGCTGCCTCCTTTGTAGTGCCGCCTTTCGAAGAAGGCCGACCTGAAGGTCGCCTAAAGGCGGCACTCCACAAACAAGACTGAAGGCTTACCGGACAAGGGACAATCCGCTTGACCGTGTGAAGAGTCCGGGGCATCATCCTTGCGTTTACGCTAACCGCACCAAGGAGGCATAGATGACTGGACCCCGGATTCGCCTCAACCTGGCCGTATTGTTTGCCTTCCTGTTCGTCCTTCCAGCCGCGCTGCCGGCAGAGCCGAACGGCATCCCGACGCCTTCTGAATTCCTGGGATTCCAGGTGGGCGCCGACCGGCAACTGGCCGACTACGGGCAGATTGTCGCTTACCTCAAGAAACTCGAGTCCGTGTCGAAGAGGATTCAACTGGAAGATCTTGGACCGAGCACCCAGGGGCGCCCCATTATCCTGGCCGCCATTTCCAGCGAAGAGAACCTGAAGAACAAGCAGAAATACCAGGAGATCGCCCGAAAGCTGGCTGATCCGCGCGGGCTCTCGGGGGCGGAAATCGACAAGCTCATCACCGAGGGGAAAGCCATCGTGCTGGTGACCTGCAATATCCACGCCTCCGAGATCGCGGCGACCCAGATGGCAATGGAATGGGCGCACGGGTTGGTGACGGCCCGGGACCAGGCGACTCTCAGCTGGCTCGATAGCGTCATTCTACTGCTCGTCCCGTCGCTCAATCCCGATGGCCAGGTAATGGAAGTCGAGTGGTACCGGAAGTACGTCGGGACTCCTTTCGAAGGCGGGCGGATGCCTTGGCTTTATCACCCGTACGCGGGTCACGACAACAATCGTGACTGGTTCATGCTCACGCAGAAGGAAAGCAAGGCAGTGAACCGGGCGGTGTACTTTGAGTGGTATCCGCAGGTCTGGCTCGATGAGCACCAGATGGGCTCGACCGGCCCGCGGATGTTCGTCCCGCCGTATTCCAACCCGGTGGCCGAGCGGCTGCATCCGCTTCTCTGGCGGGCCGTGGATCACCTGGGCACGATGATGTCGTGGAGGCTGGAGCTGAACCAGAAATCGGGGGTTATTTACGGCTATGTGTTCGATGCCTACTGGCCCGGCGGGACAAAGAACACGGCCTGGTGGAAGAACATCGTCGGCCTGCTCACGGAGGTGGCCTCCTGCCGGCTGGCGACTCCGATCGAGATCGCGCCGGTCGAGCTGCGGGGCGGCGGCAAGGGCCTGGCCGAGTACCGGCGGCAGACCAACTTCCCGAGCCCCTGGCCCGGCGGGACCTGGCGGCTGCGAGACATTATGGACTATGAGCGTATCGCTTCGGATGCGCTCCTCGAGGCCTGCTCCGTTTATCGGGCCGACCTGCTGAAGGGCAAAGTGCAGATGTCGCTCGATTCCTTGGGATTGGGGAAGGCCGGTGAATACTACAAGATATGCGAGCGCCAGCGTGATCCGGTGGCGGCTTTCCGGCTGGCGCACTTGATCAGAGAAAACGGCGCCGAGGTCTTCTGGTCGGGCAGCGACCGCGCTTTTTACATCCCGACCCATCAGCCGATGGCTCGTTTCCTCGAAGAGGTGCTCAATAAACAACGCTATCCGAAGATCAAACCCACCGCTTCATCCGATTATTTCACCCCCTATGATGTAACCACATGGTCACTGCCTTTGATGATGGGGGTGGAGGTCGAGAAAACCACTTTGAGCTCTGGACTGCAGCAAGGTCTTCGACCGATCCTGGATTCGGATTGGCCGGAAAGCGGGCTTGCCGGGAGCCCTAATGCCTCGATGTACGCAATCTCTCACGAAAGCAATGCGGTCACCCTCCTGATCAACAAGCTGCTTAAGAACAAACAGAGAGTGGTCCGGCTGGCGAGGCAGGCATTCACTTCCAACGGCGCCGATTTCCCGGCCGGCACACTGCTCCTTGAGCCGGCAGCGGATCTGGCGGATCTGGCCCGGGCAAGCCACGTCCGGCTCCAAGGCCTGGCCGAAAGACCCACAGTCGCCACCGACGTCCTCAGGGGAGTAAGAGTCGGGCTCTACAGGCCCTGGACGGCGTCGATGGACGAGGGGTGGACACGCTGGGTACTCGAGCAATACGACTTCAACCTGAAGAACATCGACAATCAGGCCGTCAAATCGGGAAACATCGCGGCTGATTTTGACGTGGTCCTGATCCCCGACCTGACCAAGGAAGTGATTGTCGACGGCAAGCCCCAACCGCGCGACGGCGCAATTAAATACACCGAAGACTTGCCGCCGGAATACGTGGGCGGAATCGGCAAGGAGGGCGTGAAAAACCTGAAGGAATTCGTCGAAAAGGGCGGCACGATCGTTGCCCTTTCGTCTGGAACGGAGCTTTTGATGGATGAATTCAACATCCCGGTCGCAAACGCCCTGCCCGGTCGCTCAAGCGACTTCAACTGCCCGGGCTCGCTGTTGCGCATCCATGTCGCCAACAACCATCCTGTGACTTACGGGATGCCGGAAGAAGCAGTGGCTTTTCTGGGCGAGCCTCTCGCTTTCCGGACCGCGATCACCGGTCCTGCCCTGTCCAAGGAGATTCTGGCTTACTATCCGGAGGACGCTGAGGACGTCCTGGTATCAGGTTGGATTCGCGGGGCCGAGAAGCTGGAACGTACTGCCGCCGCGGTGGCTTTGACCTACGGTAAGGGGAAGATCGTTCTGTTCGGTTTTCCGGTGCAGTACCGGGCGCAGATGGAATCGACATTCAAGCTTCTGTTCAACGCATTGCACTGGGCGGGAATGAGTGAAGGGCCGGGGAAGCCGCCGGTGACGGACTAGGGTGCCCGCAGGGCTTCTCGCTGGGAAAACGTCATGGAGTCCGGCGCCGGGCTCGGGAGAGCCCGTCCGCTCCGCGACCCTTTTTCTACAAAAGCAGAATTGCTGTCCCTATGACCACCGTTCCGATCGTCAGCGGCAGGCCCACCTTCAGATATTCCAGGAACGAGATGTTGGCCTCATCCTTTGCCGCCTCCACCACGATCAGGTTTGCCACCGAACCGATCAAGGTCAGGTTCCCGGCCAGGGTGGAGGCCATGGCGAGCAGCAACCAAAGGGATCGCGGGTCTGCATGGTGCGGTATCAAGGGAGCGTAGAGCATCACGGCGGGGACGTTGCTCACCAGGTTCGACACCAGGATCACGCTTCCACTGAATCCAAGCCAGGCGGAGACACTGTGAGCCAGGTTGAGATCCAATCGGCCCAGCAGCAGTTGGACTAACCCGGCCTGCTCAACGCCCCGCATCACAACGAAAAGCCCGGCGAAAAGGAAGAGCAGTGTCCAGTCTACTCGCGCCAAGGCACGCCGCGGCTGGCGGCTGCCAGCCAGAATGACCAGGGAAGCCAATCCCATGGCGACAGAAGGAGGATGGAAGTCGAGGGCCAGCAGGGTGAACATGGCGACCCCGGCAGTCAGCGAGATGGCAAGCAGCCAGTAGGAAAGCTGAGGCGGCTGCCTGCGCGGAGGAACGATCAAAGGCTTTCCGTGGATTTCCCGGCGATAGATCCACCAGATAAAGGCAAAATCGAGCGCCAGGCCGACAGCGGCGACTGGCCACAGCTGGTTGGCAAAGTCCAGGAACCATATTTGCGAGCGCAGGCCGATCAGCGCGTTCTGGGGGTTCCCGATAATGGTCGCGACGCTCCCGATATTCGCTGAAGTAGCCAATGCGATCAGGTACGGGACGGGGTTGAGACTGAGCCGTTTGGTGACACGAAGGATGACCGGGGTATAGAGCAGGCAGATCGTGTCATTCATGAAGAAAGCCGATAAAACACCGGCGCTGGTTATGACCAGCAGGAGGAGCATCCGCGTGCTTCGCGCAAATCCAATTATCCATCGTTCCAGGACTTCAAAGAAACCGGACAGTTCCAGGTAGGCGATCAGGATCATCATCCCGAGCAGGAAGGAAAGCGTGTCCAGATCGATCGCTGCGTAAGCGTCAGGCAAAGAAAGGACCCCGAACGCCACCATCCCGACGGCGCCTAAGAGCGCGCCTGAAGGACGATCGATGTGGATCCGGGGAATGCGCTGGATGCCGATGATGGCGTAAGTAGCCAGGAATACGATGGTGGCGGTGATCATGGGTGCGGCTCTGACGTTAGAGCGGGCTTGCCTACCTCCACTTCGGCTCGGAAAGGAGGCTCGAGACCAGCGAGGACACGTCCTGACGAGGCACACCGGGGGCACGAGTCACGACGACGAGCTCCGCGCGCGATTCAGCGTCAACGCCGGGCTCGTCGGAATCCTTGAATGCAGCGACAGCCCGCTCCGCCTCTGCCGCGTCGCCATATTCAGCCAGCAGCGCCTCGACCTTGCCAACCGGGAAGTCGTACGTCGCCAGCCATCCTCGACTGAATCCGTCCTTGCCCAGTCCGGCCAGCCAGGGCCGCACGTTAAGACCGATCGGTCCGAGCAGGGCGATTTCCGACCCGGCAACCCGGCGCTCGGCGGGCAGGCGCGTGAAGAGGTCGCCGACGCCACAATTCCCCGGCAGCCTCTCCGCTATCTGCCGAGCCAGGTCGACGAGGTGCTGGCGACTTTTGGACATCGGGTCTTCATTGCGGCAGACCAGATAATACGACCCGCGCGCCAACTGGATCTCGGCATCTGTGATCCCAGCCACGCAACCGGGGAGGAGATTCGCTTCGGTGCCCGCTCGACGGTTAAAACTATAGATTGCGGAAGCCGATTCCGACCCTTTCATCTCGTACAGCTCGACCAGGTACCGTTCTCTTCCGCGCGCATAGCGCCGGACCGAGAGACCGGAGAACCCGTATTCGAGGTAAACGTCGGCGCCGCCGTCCATGTAGGTGTAGAGGCTTCCCCGGTTGTAGCTCCCGGACTCCTCAGTGTCGATGTAACCGCCGCTCAGCTCCCTTTCCAGAGGATCCGTCGATGAGCTGCAGGCGCCCAGTATGAACGCCAGGCTGATCACGGCGCGTCTCATGCCCGGATCTCCACGAGTCTGACGCGGTCAAGGTCGGGGAAACCCAGTCCGAGGGCAGCCGCGTGACGAAGCTGATCGGTGATCATTTCAGTGGAGAAGGTCGGGTCATGCCGGGCCATGAACCGGCCGCAGTAAGAGTCGATTGCCGCCATGTCGCCCGACAGGACCAGCCGGTTGACGCCCCGGACGACTTCAGAGCCGCCTGAAATCGTGGGGCCGCGTCGAGCCAGCAGCGTGCGGGCATCGACGATGGTGAGCTGCGGCTTCGTCGTGTCCGCAAAGTGCACGAGACGCTGGTCAAAGTAGTCCGGCCTCCTCGAGTTCTTGTGGACGACGATCCGATCGGCCATGCTGACCGAGCCAAAGTGCATTTTGAGGGCACAGGTAAAGCGTGCTTCTCCGTGGCGTTTGACCACCGGGAGACTGATGATCACAGGAGCTTCATGAATCAGTCTGTGAACACCGACGGGTGAGGGGACTTGCCAGTTTGGACTGCGCACAAAAAGGAACTCGTCAGGGTCGAGGAAGTCGCGCATGACGACCTCGACGCCGTGTTTCTCGACACGCTCTGGAATCCCTAGTAGACGCAGGTTCCTCTCAGGCCGGACGCGGGGAATCAGTTCCGTGCCGTGCGAGTCAAACAGGGTGGATCGCCGGAAGCCGGCCTGTCGAAGCTCCTCCGCAACGGCGATGATCATCTGCGGATCCGTGGTCACCGGATAGGGTTGCCCAGCCACGTAATTACCGCGCAAAAGCGCTTCCCGGCCCATCCTGGTGAGGCGATCAAGTCCTCCCAGCGCTTCGATTCCCGCCCGCAGCATGGCCCGCAAGTCTTCGCCTTCCACCACGACGAGCAGCGGGCGTCCGTTCTCTACAAAGGGATTAGGCGGCGCCTGCCGAGGCAGACGCAAGCCGGTCCTGCACGAGAACAAACCTGAAGAAAGGGCCGTGCCTGCGGCCGCCAGTTGCAAAAATCGACGCCGGCTGAAGCCCGAAAAATGGGTTTCTTCGCCGGGAACTGGCGCTTTCATCGGTTTGCCCTCCCACTCGCCACTCGCATGCCCGCAAAAACCAGAAACCCGAATCCCGCTGCCCCTCCGAGCATGAACTGAGCCAGCCACCGGCTGTTGTCCAGGCTCAGGCCGGCAAAAATGACCAGCGCCGCGCCACAGGCAAAGCCGGCGCCCGCCAGGAATGGCGAAGACACGGCCGCTCCAATCCTGGCGCGCCGGGTTGGAAACGCCGGGAGCGCAGCCAAAGCGATCGCCAACCCGGCCACCGGCCAGGCGAGCAGCGGCGAAAGGTCGAACCTGCCGAGGAGGACGGCTGAAAGACTGACTGCAACGGCCGCACCGCCGGCCATGAGGGCGAGACGCCCACGGCCAAGCAGAAATCCCAACACCGCGCCGGCCGCGCCGGTGGCGATGACTGTCTGCGGCCCGAACGAGCCGAGCAGCCCGCCCGTGAGGAATCCGACTGAGGCTGAAACCAGGCCGGCCAGAGACCAGAGGAGAAGAGAGAGCCAACGCATTGCGCCCAGAATCGTAACAGGGTAGGGGATTGAAGTACAGTGTAACTGGAGTCGGGTTGTAACCGCTCAGTTTTCTGCGAGCGAAGCGGCAGGTGCTTTTGGAGTTCATCATGCCC
>JBHGBF010000174.1:0-15534 GCA_041946865.1 Acidobacteriota bacterium
ATCCGGGTGCGCAAGGGGCAGGATGAACTCCAAAAGCGCCTGCCGCTTCGCTCGCAGAAGACTGAGCGGTTACCCGACGCCAGCTCCATTGTCGCAAGCAGAATAAGGTCTTTGAGGATATTGCCGCTTATCGAACCTGGGTGTTCACATTCTCCGGTGACAGACCTGCTGAAGCGATGCCCGGGGAGTTTCTCCCGGCTTCTGGACGTCGAAATGGGGTTCGATCCAAATAACGTTGTGGTCGCCTATGTCATGGCGCCACCGGGGGCGACCAAGCCGGCTCTCTTCTTTGACCAGGTCATGGAGCGCGTCCGTGAGATCCCGGGAGTCGAGACCCCCCGGAGGCATCACGCCGATCACGCACAATTTTACTGCCAACCGGCTGCGACGCAATTGGATTCATCCACGCTTCCTGCATCCTCACGCTGGTAACCCACGACCGCAGGTTTGGGGCCTGTGACCTGCCTGTCTTGTGGACCTGCATCTAAACCGCGCAGCGGAATCCGACCGTGGCAAAGCGGTCGGATTCCGGCGAGGATAAGAGTAACTTGGCGCTGAAGCTCGAAGGTTGGGGACCGCCGTCGAAGTACCAGTCTGAGCCTTGCGCGCGGAAATAAGATCCGCCGCCTCGAAGCACTGAGAAGCGAGTACGCCCATCGCTTCGCTCGCTTTCCGTCCATTCCCAGGTGTTTCCGCACATGTCACAACAGCCGAAAGGGGATCGCCCGCCAAGGAACGCCTTCACCGGCGTTGTGCCTCCGGAGGCGCCGCCATTGCACAACCGGGGATCCATTTCGTCCCCCCAAGGGTAACGAAGAGCCTTCGGTCCGGCTGCCGCATACTGCCACTCTTCTTCGGTAGGAAGCCGCTTTCCGGCCCACTCGGCGTACGCGCGAGCGTCGTCCAGGTTGACGTAAACCACCGGATGATCCGGCAATCCATCGGGAGGACGGCCATTAACCCAGTGCTTGAGGAAATTGCCCGCATGCTCCGGCCGGTAGTGACTGCGTTCGAGGAATTCGAGATACTGCGCGTTGGTCACCGGCGTTTTGTCAATCCAATACCGCCGAAGCGAGTACCCCCCCAGTCTTCGCACGGCGAGGCTCCGAAAGCGCAGCGTTTCAAAACAGAGCCGAAAGCGCAGCGTTTTTTTGCGGACCGTCAGCGGACGGGAAGCGCGTCGGGTGCGAACCGGAACCAAGATCGATATTTCGACCATGTCGTCGAGCGCTTGAGCCTTAGCATTCTTTGATCCGACGCCAATCGGCCTGGTCACACGCGCAGGGAACGTCGTGTGAGGACTGGCTTGGGCATTAATGGCCGCCTGGTCTTGGAGGAATTCCCGCAGTCCGGCTTCCGCCTGTGGCGCCTCGACCGAGAGAAAGCACCCGATCCCACGCGGCCGCAGTCCGCAGCTCAGGGCGACCGAGGCGCCAACCGCTCGCCTGTCTGCTTCGCGACCGGCAATCAGGTCGAAGTATTGGGCTCCGGGGCGGTCGGACACAGTCAGAACCGTCCCGCTTCTCTCCTCCTCGGAACGGTTCACCACGGTCCAGATTCGCACTCCTTCCCCTTCCCAGAGGCTTGCGTAGATGTCCGGCATCTCGATCGGGACAAGGGGGGTCCAGCCTTCCCCGGAGAAGACGCGCGCGTAACGGCGCTGGATGGGGAGCATGGACCGCAGAACCGACGAGTCGCGGTCATTCCAGCCGACCCAGCTTCCGAACACGTTCTCCCAGATCATGATCCCGCTGCCATTCATCCACGCAGTGTGCAATTCACCGGTGTGGTCCCGGTCCCACCGGTGAGTTTGATGCTGCATGTGTCTGCGCTCGAGCCATTTGTTGCGGAGAATGCCCGGGACGCGGGAATCCGTGAAGTATTGCGCCCAAGACATGTGATGGTCGTGGAGATTCTCGAGAGGCAGATCCAGTTCACTTTCCAGCACCACTCCGCGGCGTGCCGCGTCGAGCTTGCCGCGGAACTCGCTCGCGCCTTTGTGCATGGTGTCCAGGAAGATTCCGTCCACGCCGGTGGCCTGGACGAGGGCGACGAGGCTGTCCACATCCGTGGCTGACTCCCGGCGAGTGCCGGTGTCCCAGGGGTTGTAATCGATGTAGACCCGCACGCCGCGTGACTGGAAATCGTTTGCCAGCTTCCTCACTCCCGAAATACCCCCGGGCAGATCGCGGTAATGATCGAACTGGTTGCGGTCATCCAGCCCGATGCGGGGGTACGCGTGCCAGAGCACCACGGAGTCGTAGCCGCCGAACCGGCGACGTCCGTCTTCCACCCATTCAGAGACCAGATATTTGTGCTTTTCCCGACTGTAGAAGGCCTCGTCGCAGGGCATGAGGAAACAGCACGCAAACGAAGACGGGACCCAATCAAAGTCAGGGCGGACATACAACGACCGATCGTATTTGATGCGCTGCCGGACCTCGGTTCGCCATTGGGTCAGAGCTTGCCGGTACTCAGGCCACAAGCGTGGATCATCCGGCGCGGGTATGATCGGAAGAGAGGGCAGTCGGGACCCGGCAAGCCGGTTTGGCTCATAGCGAGCCGACAGCCCAGCCCAGCCCCGAGGGCGGTGCCGATGAAGTCTCTGCGTCGCATAATGATCCAGTTATAAGCCATCAGCTATCAGCCGTCAGCTGTTAACTATCGCCGGTTGACTGCGAGCTCGTCAAGCTCCCGGTTCCGGCTTTCAGCTGACAGCTGCCCCCCTTCAAGGCGGAAGAGTAGAGCGCTGACCTCCGGCGACGGCGCCTTCATACTCTATTCTCAGTACGAGAAACGAAGCTCGGACATTTTCCTCGTCGAGGGCTTCCGCTAGAGCCGGGGGACATTTCATGGTCGATCAACCCGCAAACGTAGGGTGGGTTTCGAATCCGCACCCGCTTTGGGCGGCGAATTGAAACCCACCGGGATTGCGCGTTTACCACACAGGGCGTCTACCCCCCGTTGGAATCGAGCAATACATCACTTTCGAGGCCCCTTGGGGCCTCTTACGCCTTCGGCGTAAAGAACGTTCACACATCTGTTTATTTTCGCCAAAGTCCAGACAGATGTTTTCATCTGCGAAAGTGGTCATTCTCGTCGTCTTGATGGCCCTTCAGTCGCTTTCGGTCCCGGCTCAAATGCGCCCCCGCGACGGACCCGGAATCGGCCGGCCGGGACATCCGAGAGACCCGAGGACCGAGGAGTTCATCAGGAAGGCTTTGCAGGGGCAGAGGGAACAGGAGTTGGTCAGAAAAGCGCAGCTTGTTGCGGCCGGCCCCATGTCGAAATCTACCAGGACGGATTAGCCCCAAAAGGGAAACCCCCCGGCTCTGCCGGGGAGACAGTAGAAGTTTGACAAGTCCTGGAGTCCATCGTAGAAACTCCCTACGTGAGCCGCCAAGCGCACGAAAGGGAGTTTTGCGATGGACGATGCAGAAAGCCTAAGTCATACACAATAGGAGTGCAAGTATCACGTTGTCTTCATACCGAAATGTCGAAGGAAGACGTTGTACGCTGAGTTGCGGCGGCACCTTGGAGAGGTGTTTCGGAAGCTGGCAGAGCAGAAGGAAAGCCGGATTGAGGAAGGGCACCTGCAACCCGACCATGTTCACATGTTGATCGCGATCCCACCCAAGTACGCGGTATCGCAGGTGATTGGGTTTATCAAGGGAAAGAGTGCGATCCATTTGGGTCGGGTGTATGGAGAGCGGAAGAGGAATTTCGTGGGGCAGCATTTCTGGGCACGCGGATTCTTCGTATCGACGGTAGGCCGAGATGAGCCAGGATCCGAAGGGCATCGTTTTCCTGAACCCGAGAGTCTACGCCGGCGCAATGGCGGGAACTGACGCCACCTTCATCCACGAAATGGCCCATCTGCTTACGTGGAAGTATTACAGCCACACGTTAAGGGAGGGGATCGCGAATTACCTTGCGCAACGGATCCGACCGGGCGCCGGCAGCGGGCCCCAACCCGGCAGGCTACGACTGGTCCGTGAAGGTCCCAAGCGTCATAGCCAGTTATCTGGGAACCACCAAGGAGCCGCCGCGAAGGATGACGGCCGACCCGGCAAGCCGGCCCGTCTACTATTACGCGTGTTATCGGTTCGTGAAGTACCTGGTCGAAGCAGCGGGCATGGAAGTCTTCATGAAGCTGTACGAGTCGCGGAAGCCCGAAGACGAGTTCCCCAAGCTCTATGGGGCAACCCGCAAGGAACTGATCGCGGCGGCGGGGAGGTAGCGCGTGTCGGACTATACGGTGGACCAGAATCTTCGCGCGGCTGGCCGGTTCTGCGAGTCCCAATCCTGCACTTGCCCGCCGGGTTCGATCAGCCGACGTCAATAATGAACCAGATCAAGAATGGGAGTGCCGCGATAATCTTCTCACCTGGAGACGCTCTGCTAGACCTTTTCCCCGAAGAACTGGCTCAGGTCCAGGCGTTCACCGGGGAGTTTGCCGACCTTGCCCCTTCTGTGGGCGAACCGCTCGCGGCCGGGTTGGAAGTGACAGACCTGAAATGGTGGGCACGGCCAGGTGATGAAAGGGTGTTTGTCCTGAACCGCGCTTACCGAGTCCTTCCCGGCGCCGGCCGCCGGGTCCTGGTTCGGTTTATTCCGGCTCACGGCTACCCTCTCGAAGGAAAGCTCTGGGACATCGTGCTGACCGCACTCGTAGAAATCACTATCGGCCGTGGTCGCCTTTGGATCTGCGGCTTAGACCTGGAGAGATCCGTGGAGATCGATCCCGCCGCCCGGCGCTTCGCTGTCAATCTGATCCGCGCGGCCAGCCCCGAATTCTCCCCGGTCAAGGTGAAGCAACCTGAAAGTGAGCAGTAAGATCATGCGAAAGGAACAGTGGTCGATCTTCAAAAGTGTCGCCAAGAAGCGTCCTCAACACGAGGTGACTGTCGCCCTTATCATCGACAGTCCCTGGATGCCCGGTTACCTTGGGTTGAGCCATCACGATTACTACTTCGACCCCGAGACATGGTTCGCGGCCAACCTTCGGATTGTCAAGGAATTCCGTGACTTGATCGTGTTCCCCTCCTGGTGGGTGGAGTTCGGTATGGCGATCGAGCCTTCATCCATTGGAGGAAGGATTCACTTCTGGTCTGATCGGCCGCCGAGCCAGTCGCCCCTGCTCAGTCGCTTGGAAGATCACTCGAGGCTGGAACCTGTGAACCCCTTCACGGACGGACTGATGCCGATGGCGCTGCACCGCTACCGATCGATGAAAGCCCGAGTCTTCGATGCCGGTTACACCATTCCCGTTGTCGCAGCCCGCGGGCCCCTCTGTACCGCTGCATTCCTCCGCGGTGTGACCGAGCTGATGATGGATCTCGTAGAGAATCCTGAAGAGGTCCACCACCTGTTGGAGTTTACGACGGAAGTAACGATCAGCTGGCTGAAAGCCCAAGCCGAAACTATCGGGGAGACGGTCGAAGGCATTTTGGTTCTGGACGATATCGTCGGGTTCCTTTCCCCCGCTCATTACCGGCAATTCGCCGATCCATACCTCAAACGCGTCTGCGACAGTTTCCCTCCCGACTGGGTCAAGGTCTATCATAACGATGCCAATGTCGGCGCCTTCCTCGCCGATCTCGACAAAACCGGTTTCGATGTTTTGAACTGGGGAAAAATGCTTGACGTGACGGCAGCTTACAGTCACCTTGGCGACTGTCCGAAACTCACCCTCATGGGAAACGTGAGTCCCCTGGAGCTGGGAGTGAACGGGACCCCGGACGAGGTGCGAAAAGCCGCCGCCGACATACTGAGCAGGAGTCGAGGACGACCGCACATTCTTTCACTCGGCGGAGGGGTTAGTCCCGGAATGCCGAAGGCAAACATTCTCGCTCTTCTGGACGCTGCCCGCGAATTCAACGCGAAGGCGTGAAGCTGGGCGGGCTTGTTGTGGGGCCGGCGCCAAGAGGTTGGTTATGGCTCTTTCGGCCGATGAGCGAGCGCTCTTAGGATGGTGTTCAAGACCTCGTCGAGTTGCTTTCCCAGGTCTTCGGCGAGAAAGCGGAGCACCACGTAACCGTTCTCCTGCAGTAGATAGTCTTTTCGTCGGTCGCTTCGATAAGCTTCCGCACTCGCCAGATGTTGTGCGCCATCCAGTTCCAACACGATCGCTGTCTCCGGACACAAAAAGTCCACTTCCATCGTGCTGTGGCCAGCGAATGGGATGGGCAGTTCTCCGTTCAAACGAAATCGTCCAGCAGTGGCCGGGAGAGTCTCCAGGCGACGATACGTTCCCCTGTTCCCGCGCCGCCTTTTGGAGGGGCAGCGCAATCAAGTTCCCGAATCCTCCTTGCGGCAGAGTGTCCTGGACCGGAGCGCGAACGCTCGAGAGCAGCCAGGACTTTCTTCAAACGACACGTTTCGAGGAAAGCGTTCATTCGCCACTATCCCCGCACGGCAATCGCACCCTAAACTGGTCGAAGCCGTGACAGGGTGCTAGACTGGGCGCAAGGGCGGATCGAAATCGAAGCAACCTCAGCCCTCGTCCAAGGAGGGCAAGATTCGTGACTCCGAGATTGAGAAGTTAGTTCGGGAGCGAGGCACATCGCGCGAGGCGGTGCATGACCTCATCAAGAAAGACCGCGCGCCCTCGTTAGAGCGGTTCAGCGGAGTGACGAACCACACCAAACCGATGTGACAGGAGGAAAGCGCCATGAAAATCAAAGTGACCACCATCTATGTGGACGACCAGAAGAAAGCGCTGCGCTTCTACACCGATGTCCTGGGCTTCGTGAAGAAAGCCGACTTTACCCAGGGGCCGTTCCGTTGGCTCACCGTAGCCTCACCCGAGGAACCCGACGGCGCCGAGCTGCAGCTCGCCCCCAATAACAACCCGGCGGCTAAGGCCTACCAGCAGGCGATGTTCGAGCAGGGCCAGCCAGCCGCCATGTTCTATGTAGACGACGTGCAGCGGGAATACGACCGGATGAAGGCGGCGGGCGCGGAGTTCACCATGCCGCCGACCAAAGTCACCGGCTCGACCATCGCCATGGTGAACGACACCTGCGGTAATCTGATCCAAGTCGCCGCGCTCGATCGCTGGCGGTAGCGGATCAGCTCAGGGCCAGCCAGGCGGCCGCCGCGGCATGCCGCTGATCGGCTGCCGAAGGCGGCCCAGCCGTACGGGCCGATGCTGGCGATGGCCGTCGTAATAGCCACTCGGCCGCCTGCTCCGGCGCTATGTGCGCCACCTCTAATCGCCTCTTTCAAAGAGTGGAGCGCGACGACGGCTTCCATTCCCATGGTTTCGCCTATATGGCTCGCGATTTCGAGATTCCATGTCAAAGGTGTCGCGGGCGGAAATCAGGAATCGTGTTACCGCCCTCGGCGTACGGTGCTTGACGGCCCGTTCAGGAACGTTCTGGGAGTCAGTCCTGACCGCAGAACGATCGTCTTCAACCGCATGAAAATCCAGGAGTCCGACCTGATGCTGGTCGAGAATTTCCGGTGATGTGCCGCCGGCGGGGACAAGACTCGTCGTGTTGGTCAGTCATTATCATGACGGATAGCCACTCCCATGCGCATCCCCGAACACGCGGAGATCGCGGCAGAGTCGCGTTCTTTTTAAGGAGTTGCCAGATCAGTCCTGTTGGGAGGGCCCTGACCTCATACCAGCGTCTTGAGGAAAACCAAGGCTGGACAGACGCGAATGCCCTCCGGCGTTAAGTAGTCCTTCTGTCCGGTCGCCGCGATCTGCCACGCCTCGACGCCCGGGAATCGCGCCTTCAGGTAACGGAGCCCTCTGTCGACCTCTCCCTCGGACCACTTGCACTCCACGAGGGCAATAGGGGCTTTGTGTTCGACGAGCACGAAATCCACCTCGCGCCCGTCTACGTCGCGGAAGTAGCGAAGCTCAAGATCTCGGCCCTGGGTGTCCTGTAGAAAGTGCACCCATTTGAGCAGATGCGCCGCTACAAGGTTCTCGAAACGAAGGCCGGGGTCGGGAACGAGCGTCCAGTCGAACTGGTAATGTTTCTGTTCCTTCTTGACCGCCCGGATCTTGGGCGCCCCGAAAGGAGGGATCCGGAATATGGCGAACAGACGCTCAAGGATGGAGATCCACTTGGCGGTCGTCTTGTGACTTACCTGGAGGTCTTCGCGCAGGCTGTTGATTGACAGCGGAGACCCGACCAGTTCCGGCAGCCGTAGTGCTAACAGTTCCAGTGTACCGAGGTCCTGGACCTGTTCCAAACTGGCGACTTCTTCTCGCAAAAGGAGATTGCGATATTCCCTTGACCACCGCTTCGCTTCAACCTCAGATCCGACGAGATAGGGTTCCGGAAAGCCACCAAGCGTCAAAAGATCATGCAGCTCGCCCGGTTTCTGCAATCCGAGCTCAGCCACGGAGAAGGGGTGGAGACGTAACAGGTGGTAACGTCCCTGGAGTGATTCTCCCCCATGACGATAGCATTCGAGCCGAGCGCTGCCAGTGACCAGGATACGCTGTCGCGCACGGCGCCCATCAAACAGACCCTTGAGGAAAGCACGCCAGGCGCGGTATTTGTGAATCTCGTCGAAGATCCACAGGAGGCCGGGTGGTAGCTGGCGCCTTAGAATTCGCTCCCGGTGTTCGGCGATGTCCCAGTTCAGATAGCCGGCCTCAGCCCCCCGAAGGCTACGGGCAAGCGTCGTTTTGCCGACCTGGCGGGGACCGGTGACAAAAACCATCTTCTTCTGGAGATCCTGCCTCACCTGCCCTATCAGGTACCTTGGCTTCACGACCGTCGACATTACTACTTTTTTATCCACCTGTCAAAAAAATTCGCGAGTATTTTTGACATTCGTCAACAATACTCGGGCTTATGCCAGTAGAGAATGCGCTCGAGGCGGGCCAGCCGGTTGGCGGGCGCCAAGGGAACCAGCTGCTTGGCGGCGTGAGCCACGATCTCGCCCGCCGGCACCCTCCACTGGATCTCCTCGGGTTACAGTTCGTACAGTCGCTCGAGCTGATCCGGCGTTGCGAAGTCTGCCGGTATAGCCGCGCAGTAACGGAATAACCACGAGTTACGTGCATGGTAGTCAGCCTCGGAGATAATCTCGTATGCCCGTTCGGGCCCGCTTCCCTGAACGAGTTTGTTGACAAGTGCCGGCGGGCCTAACTTGAGCCGGTTTCCGGACCGGAGGTAACGATCGAGAACATTCTCGTACAAAGCTGGATCTCGATCGGCAGGTAGCGCGCGCGAGCGCGCTTCCTGCCCTGTTCTGGATCTGATACTCGCTGTGCCTGTCGTTTTCGAACACCGGCTATGCCGCCCTGCGTGTCGACTCTTCCATTTCCTGTCCCATCGACTAATCGTCGGAACGAAGAAAGCCGACGAATTCATCCAACACTCGCTGTTCTTTTTATGGTTAGCTTGGGAAACGATTCCGATTCGGCCGCGAATTTCACCGCCTGCTCGCGGAAGTCGCTTGGCACGTTACGAACGGTACCTGCAAGAACTGCCAGTTTTCGTTGGGGCACTTTGAAAAACTGACTAAGATGCAAAGTAAGGGCGACGGTCGATAGGCCGGGTTTTGCTCGAGAGCGATCACTTCTTTCCGTTCAATTCCCGTCTTCTCGGCTAGGTTGGCAATCGTTAGCCCATGAGACCGACGGAGCATCTGAATAAACTTAGGAAGAGTTGCCCGAATCTCCTGCAACTCGGGCTCCCTGGCGGTCATTTCGACCGTGAGTTTCTGATTAAGGGCCGTCGCTATCCGCTCGAGGACAGAAAGGGACCGGCCTTCGTAATCCGGATCTTCAAGCCGGCTGTTTACTGATTGTGTGGTCCCGATTAGCTCAGTGAACCGGTATCGTCGGTCCCCGTCGTAACCTTCCACGCAGCGTCGGAACTGCTGAGGGGGACCCTGCTCCATCACTTGCGAAAAGGCGGTCTTGACCGAGGGCATGCCGCAAGCTATCACCCGGGCTTTGAGCCGCTGTCCTGTCTTGTCGAAAAATCAAATCAATCACACCCTCTGAAAGTGGCAACCACTTGATATATCATGACTTAGTCAAAAATAACTCGAGTGATAGTCCCTGCTCAGAGCGATTGGCGTTACCAAGGATTCGGAAAACGATCTTGTCGGCGGAGCAGAATCGCCAGCTCTCATCCTGTTCAAAGAAGTATGCGAGAGCCGCCGCCTCCCCGTCGTGGAGCGTGTCCCGATAAAAAGGATCGAAGCGGTCGAGGAACGCCCGGGCAGCGGGGAGTTCGACGCGACAACCGTTACTGCTCCCGACTGGCAATAAGGATTCAGGTTGATTGGATGACGTGTCTCAGTGGAGTCAAAATAGTACAGGGCTTCGGTGAGCATCACCTCCGGAAGGTAGATGTCGCAATGCTTTGCTAGAGCTTCCCAGACTCCCAGACGAAATGCTTCGATGATGATGTTCGCGTCAATCAGAAGGAAGGCTAATTTCCTCGTCATCGCCCTCCTCGTCCGCGAAACTCAAAGCCGCGTCCCGGCTGATCCCCATGTACTGCGCAAAGCGACCCGTCGAAAGATCTCCGCGGCGGAACGTCCTGATCGCGAGAGCCTCGTAACGGTTTGGCAGCGAGTCAGGCTGGGTGTCGCTCCTCTTGTCGAAGACGTTCGTACGGCACTTCTCTATATCCGCCTTTGTCTGGCTTTCGGATCGGCCGTAGAGGAAATGAAGTCTCCACAGCAGAGCGTCCATGGAGACGTCAAACTGTCGGGCAATGTCGAACAGTTCCTCGAAGCTCAGCTTTCCTTCGCGCTGATGCTCAGCAATGGCCGCTTTAATGGCCTCATCCGGCATAAGGAGTGTGCTGGCGAAGGCCTGAGCTAACCTCTCTTCCTGGTCATTGATGGTTCCTGGAGCCGTTTCACCGGTGTGGAAGACGGGCCAGGTGACAAGGTGAAAGAGCTCATGCGCCAGATCGAAATTGCGCCTCCAGCGGACGCTCCTCGAATTGAGTAGCACCGCCGCTCCGAACTCCGAACTCACAGTAGACGCCGCTGCCCCAGTGGGGTTCAAAAGCACGATGAAGAACCTTGACGGCACAAACTTCCTCCAGGACGGACAGAAGAACTTGCGCCGGCCGATCTCCCAGCTGCAGTTCCTGTCGGACCTTACTGGCCAGTACCTTAGCTTGGAGGTAGCTGAACTGACGAGGATTGCCAGTGACTTGCGGCAGTGGTCTTTGTGCCTTCTCACCACACCAGATCTCGAGATTCCTGTACTGTCTACAGAACTGAAGGAACTCGGTCTCCAGTGGGCCTGCGATTTCGTCGCTCGGCCTTTGTCGCCATAGCACGACTTCGACGGGAAGAGGATCATCTTCAAGGAAGAACGCAACCGGTCGATGGTACACCGAGGCCAGTTTTTGGAGCTGAGTAAGACTGGGCTCGCGCTGACCGGATTCAAAGGCGGAAATCGCGGATTTCTGAATCCCGGTCAGTTCTTCAACGCGGGCACCCGTTATCTGGACTCTTGTCCGGGCGAAACGAAGACATTCGGAGAGTGGTATTTTCTACCTCTGAGAACTATTCTCAATATATCAGGCGAGATTTCAACAAAAACGTTCACACTGTGTGAACTGCGGTGCTGTGTTCGGTGTGGCACTTTCAGGCGGGCTCTGAGCTGACCGTCCGAAAAATCGCCGCATCGACTTCCGTCCGAGGGCGTTAGTCCGAACTGAGATCTGCAAAGAAGACGCCTGGAAATTCGGGGACGAAATTCGGGGACCGTCACCTCTTTTCCTTTTTACAGGGCGCGCTAACGCTTTACACAGAATGGGAAAACAGGGACTGTCCCCGAACTTACCCGATCCCTGTCCACCGGCGGTGAAGAATCTTGGGTCCAGTCTGCTCTTTCCCTCTTTTGGCGTCGGCAATACGCCCGCCTAAAAGGTGAAAGAGCAGACTGGCCCCAAGAGTTGGATGCTGATCATGGACGACCGGCTGCATCGCGCCTTCGGGCGAGCCATCTCCCGGGGCCAGTTGCGGATTCAGGATCCGATGGAGCTTGTCGGATGCAGCGGGTGACGACTGCAGTGATACAGCGGCTGCGGCAGACTGAAAGCGAGCCTGGCGACGTAGGAAGCCCGGTGACGTGCGCGGACTATTATCCAACAGCCGAGCGTTCGAGTACTGCCTCCACGTCCGGCCAGTGGGGCGCGTGAAAGGTGCGGAGATAATCCCGATTGAGCGCAAGTTTGGCCGAGCTGGGCCACCATTCAGCGACTAATCCGGCTTTCTCGAAAATCCAATGGTGTCCGCCGTTGAGCACGCGCAACGCCAAGCCGTGCTTCTGAGCCCAAGCCCGGACTGCCGCTTCCGCTTGCAGCGTGCGCTTCAGCCGCCTCCCGCGCCGGCGACGCCGGTAATCATCGGGTGCAAGCGCAGGTCGTCCGCGCTCGCCGAAGCCACACTTGTCGTTCCGAATGTCGGTCATAAGGTATGAGCCTCGAAAAATTCACAGCTCTGCAACTCACTCAGTCTTCTAAATGCCCCCGTGTGCTATTTCGCGCCGGCGATCGGGCGACCTTCCAGGCCGTCCAGCTCTTCCATCAGGCGGCGCTTGGCCCGGTGTTCCTGACGGAGCCTCACCAGATAGCTTCTCCACTCGGCTTCGCGCCCAGTCGTTCGGTAGATATCTCGCGCCTCGCGGAGCCATCGGGCGGCTGTCTCGTAGGCTGCCGGCTTCACGAGCGCGATCTGCGCCTCGGCCAGGCGTTTAAAAATCGCCAGAGCTGCGTCCGGATGGGTCTTTGTCACCGCCCGCGCCAGCTGACAGTCGATTCCGGAAACCGAGGGGCCGTAGAAGCGGCCGCTCAGCATCTCGGCGCGCAGCGCGAGCGCGTCATCGTTCCGTCCTTCCTGGATCGCAATCTCGATCAGGCAGAAGAAGTTCGGTTCCTTCCTGACAGCAGTCATGCTGGGAGGCAAGATGATCTCACAGGCTGGGAGCGGCCAGGGAGGCAGCCCGGGAGGCGCCTCGGGTGGCGGCTGTACGGTCTGACCAGGCGGCGCGGCGCGGTTTGATCGTCCTTGGCGGGTGGCCGCTCGTACTGGCAAAGAGGACGGGGCAAGGTTCGGCATCCCGAGGGTGGCGGGCAAGCAGCCATGGCGCAGAAACGCCAGTGCCCACTCCCGCACCTCGGGCCACACTTTCGCCGTTTCCGCCGCAGCGCGCAACTCTTGGTATGAAGCAAGCTGGGCTTGGCCGAAGAATTCCGCCGACCGATACGCAGCGGCAAGGGCAACATTCCCCTCCTTCGCTGCAATTTCCCGCAGACGCGCGCGAAGATCCGCTGCTATGCCAGGCAGGTCGCTGGCCGTGTCCTCGTGTCCGCGGATGGCCCAGCGGCGCGCGGCATCCCACCGGCGAGCCTCGACAAGACGGCCAACCAAGATACCGTAACATTTCGTGATCGGCGCCTCGCGTTCGAGGACGACAAGCACTTCATCTTCCCGGCCGCCTTTCTCCAGCGCCTGGATCAACCACCCCATGGTACGTTCACGATCATACCGGCTGAGTCCCCCGTGATCGGAACGGGAAGTTTGGGCCGCAGCCAGGCGGGCTGCCAGATCATCCGCGACCGAACTCCAGTCGCCTGGGCTGAAGTGGCCTTCCTGTTCCAGAATCTTGTCCAGACGGCCGAGTAAATCGAACTGATCCTCCAACTGCCGGTCGATGATCCAGAGCAACTGGTCCGGACGAGCCATGGACGAGCGGGAGATCGCGCACAAGACGACTTTCATGCAGGATGTGATCTCCTGTCCGGTCTCACCCTCGTCCTGCGCGCGTTCGACCTGGTCCTGGCCGCGGCGCCACAGCTCTTCGCCCAGCTCGATAACGGAATCGGCATGGCCGTTTGCGAGTAGAGACTCGAGCTGTTCTCGCACGTGAGAGTAGTCCGGAATCCAGCCGCGTTCCGACCAGGAATCGGCCCAGGGATCGTCGCTCGCGAGTCTCTGGATCTCCCTCCGCAACGACCTCACGATCTTCGGGATTTGCCCGTCTTTGAGGTCCATTCGTTCACGAATCGCCCGGAGGACCGAGGGCTGCTTCTCAGCCAGCTCTTTCAGGAAGTCTGCCATCTCCGCCTGAGGCATGCTCTTCAGAAAGGCACGCCAGTCCTCGTCGGCCCGGCACTCAGTGTGTGTTCCTTCAGAAGACCGCGCGAACACAGGCTGAGCGCCGGGCCCAGGGCAAACCGACTGCGGCGCCAGGCCCCGGACGCCTGCCCGGTTTCGGCAGACCAGGCCTGAAGACTGCCGGCGCCGCTGGACTCTCGCGGCCTCGACGCTTCGCTTTCGGCGCTCGTCAGGGAAGTCAACATCGAAAGTCGGATGTCGTCCGAGGCTGCGGTCTTGATGCCAGCCCGCGTGCCCATCTGCTCGATACCGACCAGGACAACGGCCACCGCGTGTTTGCAGGCCCAATGACCGACCGGGCAACTGCAGGACGATACCAGCTTGCCTTCCTGGTCGAGTCCCACGCGAGTCGCATAACGCCCGGACCCTTGCACCCAGGCAAGGAGACCTCCGTCGGCGGTCTGAGCGATTCCGGTGACCCTGCCCTTGTAAGGTCGTCCCTTGCGCACCGACGATGGACTCGCCCACTTGCTGAGATCTTCCCATCTGAGGCGAGCGAGTCGGTCAATCAACCCGGCCATCCTTCCCCTCCATTATCTCCAGCAGCTTCACAAGGCTCCGAAAAGGAGGTCTGTGCCGTCGCTGAGGCGTCGAAGGCCTACGCCTTTCGTCACGAAAGCTCCGCAATATTGATGGAGCACATCCAGGTGATGACGCCCGCCGCAGGCCCGCCGCTTGGCCACGAACCGCACTACGCCAAGGACTTTGACAATCTCGTCGCGGTCAAAGGTCCGTAGTTCACGGCGCAAAAGATCTATGACTTCCTGACATCCGAGACTGCAGGTTCGGGCAGAGACAGCTTCCTCCCTGTCGCCAAAGGCGTAGAGGTCCAGCAACAGTTCGAAGATCTCGATCGCCTCGGCGTCTGTCAGCTTAAAACCACATGTTCTGTCCAGCGAGCAAACCGCCGATTCAATTGGGAACGCGATCTCCTGGAGATGCTCTGAGTCCTCCATCTCAGCGGTCGAGTAACGCGGCAGGTCGCTGTAATTACGCTGGGGTGGCTGGTAGAAGGCGCAGGTCCCGCATTTGCTCTCTTGCCTGATCGAGGCGCAGCACAGCGGGCAAACCAGGTAAGCACACAGGCAGCATGGTCGTTTCCCTTTTCTCAAGCCGCAAACTGAACACTTGGCCATAGACCTCCTTTCGTCCGGCAGTATTGCAGAGAGCTATGACGTTTCCTTGGAATCGCTCGAAACCAATTGGAGCCGGGAGGCGGCACTACAAACGAGACGGGAAGCCGGCCAGGGTTAGTGTGTGTTCTGGCTCTTGAAGAATGCGTCTGGGCATGGAATGCTAGCGGGCGGTCAAGTCCAGCAGGGCAGCACACTCTTATATGGGACTTATTTAGCGGGCTAGCGCCGCAAATCTGAGAATTTGTCCCTCAGATCTTATCATGCGCGATAG
>JBHGBF010000175.1:0-16560 GCA_041946865.1 Acidobacteriota bacterium
GGTTACGGTTCGAAAAAGTTCGCCTAAAGGCGGCACTACAAACAAGACTGAGGCATTACTAGTAGGAGCAGTAGCGGCAGTAGCGGTATTCCGTCAGTCTTTGCAGGCGGTGGCTGCGGAAGCGCCGCAGGGCGCTGCGGAGCCGCGCGCGGCTTCTCTGTGGCGGGTTCTGGCCTGATGTTATACTGTATAGGCTAGCGGGTCGCTTCCCGCGCGCAATTTCGGGAGTAGAGGTTGAGGAATTGATGCGAAACAGATTGGCTCTTTTCGTCACCACAGTCATCATCACTGCGGCGCTTCTGGGCGGCTGGTTAGGCGACCGGGTCAGCGCGGGCCCTCCGCTGGAAAAGGACACACAGGCGCTGCTGAAGACTTTCACCGAGGCTCTGGCCGTGATTCAGGCCAACTATATTCGCCCCGTCACTTCCGAAACCTTGATTGAAGCGTCGGTTCGGGGGCTTTTGAGGACTCTCGATCCGCACAGCTCGTTTTTTGCGACGTCCGACTACAGCCGGCTGCAGGAGGAGCAGCAGGGCAGGTACTATGGTCTGGGGATCACGATTCGGGCCGAATCACCGGGCAGTGGCCGAGTCGTGGTGGTGGAACCGCCCGCTCCCGGGACCCCCGCCTACAAGGTGGGCATGAAGGCCGGCGACATCATTTCCAAGATCGAAGGCCAATCAATTGAAGACTGGGACGTGAACGAGGACGTCATTCCGAACCTGAAGGGCCCGAAAGGGACCAAGGTGAACATCACTATCGAGCGTCCTGGTGAGCCTCAGCCGCTGGAACTGACCGTGGAACGCGACGAGATCCCGCTTTACACCATCAAATACGCCTTCCACGTCCGACCAGGCATTGGTTACATCCGGCTCGACAAATTCTCCGAAACCAGCAGTCATGAGCTGGACGAGGCCTTGAAGAAGCTTGGCGAGGCAAGCCTGAAGGGTTTGATCCTCGACCTTCGCGATAATCCCGGCGGAGCGCTCAGCCAGGCGATCGAAGTCGCCGACCGTTTCCTGGCCAAGGATCAGGTCATCGTGAGCACGAAGGGTCGTCAGGGTCGTGAACCGCACGAATATCGCGCGCCGAGAGGCCGGCGCTACATGTACCCAATGATCGTTCTCATCAACCAGAACAGCGCAAGCGCCAGTGAGATCGTGGCGGGGGCGCTGCAGGACCATGATCGGGCTCTGATTGTCGGGGAAACCAGTTTCGGAAAGGCTCTGGTCCAGACCATCTATCCGCTCGATGGACGGCGCGGCCTGGCGTTGACGACCGGCCGCTACTACACGCCTGCCGACCGGTTGATTCAGCGGGACTACTCGCAAGGCTTCTACGATTACTTCTACACAAGGGCCAAAGTGGAGAGCAAGAATCGCCAGCAGAAGCAGACTGACGGCGGCCGGACGGTGTATGGCGGGGGCGGTATCACGCCCGACTACGAGGTGACCCAAAAGGCCGACAAATTGGGCCGCCTGATTGACCGCCGCAACCTTTTCTACGATTTCGCAACCAAACTCACCACCGGAGAAGTCAAGTCTGATGTCAAATACGACTACTCCGGGAAGAAGTTGTCCGAGGAGGAGAAAGCCCGGATCAAGAGCGAGTTGGACGTGACCGATCAGACTCTGATATTGTTTAAACAATATCTCCAGGAGAAGAAGGTCGCCTTCTCAGAACAGAGCTTTGAGGAAAGCAAAGACCTGATCCGAAATCGTCTAAAACAGGAACTTTTTCTTTTAGTCTTTGAAAGCGACCGGGAGGGGTACAGGGTCGCGCTTGAGATAGACCAGCAAGTTCAAAAGGCAATTGAACTTCTACCGCAGGCTCAAGTGCTGGCCCAAAATAGTGTTGCCAGGCAAAGATAGAAGTTCTTAAACTAGCCAGGCGTTTTCAAGCGGGGTGAGCGTGGAGCATCGACGTTGGCTTGCCCGCCTGGTGCTGTATTTCGGGCTGGCGCTCCTTTTGGGCTGTACATCAAGTAAGAAACCTGTCACACGTCTTGTGCTGAGACCGGAACCCGCCGTCGTACCGGTTTCAGCTCCGGCCGAGCCGGTCCCACTGACAACCGAGAGCCGGCCGCCTCTTGTGATCCCACCGCCACCGACTCCCTTGCAGGAGCAGGTCGATTTGCTGGTGATCCAGTCCAGGGAACTGATCGACGAGGGGAAGCGGTACTGCCGAGAAGGGAAGGTCGAAGACGGGCGCAGATGCTTTAAACTGGCTCTGGATCGCCTCAAGAACTCCGGCCTTGGCTTCTACGAGAACCCGCAGCTGGAGCAGGCGTACTATACCTTCCTTTCGGAGGTTCAGGCCGAAGAGCTGCGCGTCATGATGGCTCTGTCGCAGCAGACGGCGCCCGAAGAAGTTGAAGAACCCACTCCCCTTGACGAAATCTCCGACCTCAACCTCTATTCAATCGAAGTCGACCCTCACTTGAGCGAGCTGGTCAGCCAGGACCTGCTGGAGACTAAATACGACATCCCGGTTGTCTTGAATGACCAGGTGGTCAGGTTCCTGAACTACTATCAGAACCGGGGCCGGAGAATCATGGAGGAGGGGCTGCGCCGTTCCGGGAAATATCTGGACATTTTCCGGGAGACTTTTGAGAAAGAGGGCATTCCTCTGGATCTGGCTTACGTGTCTCACGTCGAAAGCCTTTTCAATCCGCGAGCACGCTCGCGCGCTCGGGCCATCGGCTTGTGGCAGTTCATGAAAGGCACGGGGCAGCTCTACAACCTGCGGCAGGACTGGTGGGTGGACGAGAGATCCGACATCGTCAAATCCACTCAGGCGGCCGCCCGTTACATGAAGGACCTTTACAAGGATTTCAAAGACTGGCACCTGGTGCTTGCCGCCTATAACGTTGGTCCCGGACGAATCGAGAAAATCGTTCGGCGGCGAGGCGAGATGGACTACTGGACGATGGCCGAGCGCCGGCTGCTGCCTCGCGAGACGATCAACCACGTTCCCTCCATTCTTGCCGCATTGATTATTTTCAAAAACCCCGAGCGATACGGCTTTGATGTGGTCCCCGACCTGCCCTTGGAGTTCGATTCGATTCGCTTGGAGTTCCAGGTTGACTTGAAGGTCGTGGCCGAAGCGGCGGGCGTGCCGGTGGACCAGTTGCGGGAACTGAACCCGGAGCTCAGGTACGGCATCACCCCGGCCGAGCCGAACGGGTATATGCTCAAGGTTCCCTCCGGTTCCGGCGAAACGGTGCAAGCCAGGCTGGCCGTCCTCCCGCCGCATCAACGGCTCAAGTTTGCCCATTACCGAGTGAAGAAGGGCGACACGTTGGGCACTATTGCTCGTAAGCACGGCACCTCCGTCGAAGCTATCGCCCAGATGAACCGCATCAAGCGTGCCAGGAGCCTGAGAATCAACCAGGATCTGATCATTCCGAGCGCCGGGTGGAGAGGCGAGGGGCGCGAACTGGCCCGCGCGGCAACCCCCAAGCCGGAGGTCCCGGTCGCTTCCCGTCACATCGTCCGCAGGGGTGAGTCGCTCTCGACCATCGCTCACAGGTATGGCGTGTCGGTCGAGGATCTGCGTCGATGGAACAATCTCAGAAGGGGCCAGCTGATCTATCCCGGTCAGACGCTTCGGCTGGAAAAGCGGGCCGAGCAAAGGTCGGGACTTGTCCAGATCGGCGGGAACCAATGAAATTCTGCTCCTTCCGAGCCGGGGATGGAATCACCCATTTTGGTTTCCAGCTCGACGAGCGCCGGATTGTCGATATTCCCGCTGCCCTGTCCTGCCTGGGCGGATCTGTTGCCCCGTCGCCTCAGCCGCTGCTTCAAGCCTCAGATCTGAAAAGGTGGCTGGCCGGCGGACAGACTGCCGTCGAGGTCGCCGGTCAGCTCCGGCAGCTGCTCTTGGCTCAGGACGGGACTTGTCCTGAAGCTCTGTTCGAGGCATCCCGAGTCCAATTTGCGCCGCCCATTCCGAATGCCGGGAAGATTATCGCTATCGGGCTGAATTACCGGGACCATGCGGCGGAACAAAAGGCGCCCTTGCCGAAGGCCCCTCTCATCTTTGCCAAGTTCCCTACCGCTCTCATCGGGCATGAAGAGGACATTCAACTGCCGGCGATCAGCCAGAAAGTCGATGTCGAAGCAGAGCTCTGCGTGGTGATCGGAAGAACCGGGAGAGGTTTTACCGAGTCGGAAGCTCGCGCGGCGATTGCGGGGTATATGGTCGGAAATGACGTGAGCGCCCGCGACCTGCAGTTTTCAGACAGGCAGTGGGTCCGGGGCAAATCGTGCGACACGTTTGCGCCCTGCGGTCCGTTCCTGGTGACTCCGGACGAGGTCGATGACCCGCATGCCCTGGACATAAAGCTGGAGTTGAACGGCCGCGTTCAGCAATCGTCAAACACCCGCGAGATGGTCTTCAACAGCTTTGCCCTGGTGGCCTACATTTCTCAGGCGATTACGCTTGAGACCGGCGACCTGATCTATACCGGCACGCCTGCCGGCGTGGGCGTGTTTCGTGATCCCCCGGTGTTCCTCAAGCCCGGCGATGTCGTGGAGGTTTCAATCGAAAAGATCGGGACGCTGCGTAATCGTGCGGCGCAAGCGGGCTGAAGTGAGGCACCTGATTCTGCCGGAAAGCCCAGAAAGCACTTAGTTCTTCCGGGTCCAGATGAACGCGTAGAATTCCTTGGTCTCGCGAAACCCGAGACGCGAGTAGAGGTGGTGTGCCCCGACGTTCTGCGCCGAAACCGAAAGGGTGACTTTTGAGAGTCCCCGCTCTTTGGCGGCTTTGAAATACCGAGTCAGAAGGGCTGTTCCCAGCCCTTTGCCTTGCGCCTCACGTTTTATCGAAATCTGGGGAATCATACCGGTTCCGGGGCTGATCAGCGAAGTGATCAAGACACCTGTCACACGCCCGGCGGCATCCAGGGCGATCCGGCTGGTTTCCGGAGAGAATTTGCCGCAGCCGGGGTTATCGACCAGGTTGCGCAGGAATCGGACACAACCCTCGCGCGACTGGTAGTCGTAGCACATATCGTGGTCCGGAGAGCCGGAGTAGCTGTCAAAGATCGTGTCGGCCGCGGGGAGGAAGTAGCCTCGGTCCCAGGCCAGAATACGAAAATCCCGGGGATGAGAGTGTACTTCAGTGAGAGGCAGGTCGCGGTCGAGAGGGAGGCTCATGAAGAAGCGCCGCAGGGCGACAAAGCCTTCGCGCACCATGATGGGTGCGACGTCGCAGTTGAAGTCGAAAACCTGGCTCTCGATCCGCCGAACATCAGGATGCGCTTGAAGCGCTCGAAGGGCGCTGGTGATGAGCAGTTCGTAGCTGGACGGGGAGGCATGATCACGCACCACATAAATGTTGCCGAGGTATCCCAGGGGCGGGGCGGTCACGTAGTAGCAGTAGCCGGCCGCGGCCGTTCCGGCGGCGAGGAAGAAGCCGGGAAGTGTACGACAACTGATGTGTCTCTTTATTAAGGCCACAGCTGAGCTGCAATCCCAGCTTAGCTGGGCGCGCCAGTCCTCGAGTTCCTCGGCAAAAACCTGCTCCAGCAAGGCCGGAGAAGCTACCGCAAGCGGCAGCACCTGCATTCCGCAATTGTAGCATTTTCAAACCAAGAGCGGCCGAAAAGCGCCTGTTTGTCAGGGCTTTCTGCTATTTTCCCAGGCAGATGAAATACATTCGGGACTTGAAAGAAAACGAAATCGTGGTTTCCTTTTCCTCAGTGCGATCCAAGCAGCTCAAGTCCAAGCGAAACGGGGAACCGTATCTGGAACTGGTGCTTGCCGATCGAACCGGTCAAATAGAGGCGAAAATCTGGGACGACGTCGATGTCTGGCGGGAGCAGGTGCAAGAGGGGGATTTCATCAAATACAAAGGGCGCGTGCAGGTTTACCGCGGCAGTCGCCAACTGATTGTAGAGCGCGTGCGCAAGGTGGCGCCCGGCGACCAGGCCGAAGGATTTGCTGAATCGGAAGTGATTCCCGCCAGCGAATACGATATCGACGAAATGTGGAACAAGCTGCACCAACTGATTTCCAGCCACTGCCTGCGGCCCTGTGTGTTGCAGCTGCTGCGCTCGGTCTTGGAACACAACCGGGAGAAAATCAGGAGCTTCCCTGCGGGAACGGAAATCCATCACAGCTATTGGGGCGGTTTTTTGGAGCATATGCTTTCCGTGCTCGAGAGCGCCCTGTTTTTTGCGTCAAAATACCCGGCTCTGGATATCGACATTCTCGTCGCCGGCGCCGTCCTTCACGATATCGGGAAGCTCGAGGAGCTGGCGAACCCTAAGAATCCGTCGTATACGGCGAAGGGGATGCTAATCGGACATGTGGTGCTCGGCCGCGACCTGCTCCGTGAAGAAGCCCGCCTGATCCCGGATTTTCCCCCTGACCTGCTCATGCTTCTAGAGCATGTGATCCTGAGCCATCAGGGGCAGCTTGAGTGGGGCTCGCCCAAGGAGCCGAAGACGCCGGAGGCGTTGGTGCTGCACTACATCGACGATCTGGACGCGAAGATGAATCGGGTCTTCCGGCTGCTGCGCGATGACCAGAACGATTCCGAGTTCACAGCCTTCGATCGATTTCTCGGCCGTGCGGTGTTTAAGGGAACTGCCGGCGCCGAGAGCCAGGAGCCGTCGATGACGCCTGCTGACTCCAGCCGGCCCTTGCGCCTGGTTGCCGGGGCCCGGGAATCGCGAGACTGACTTTCCAGCCTCAGTTGCTCGACCCCCTTGCCGATCATATAATCGGGTTTATGAACCTCAAGATTCAGCACCGCAATTTCGATATCCCTCAAACTGTCCAGCGTTTGATCGAGAAAAAGGCGCAGAAGGTTCAAAGGATGCTCCCCACCTTTTCCAATGATATGCTGGACCTGCACGTCACGCTCGAGAAGCTGCCGCGGGGCAGCCAGTACGGCGCAACTGTTGTCCTGACGATTCCGCAGACGGTGATTCGAGTCGAAGAACTGGCTGACAATCCGACAGGGAGCATTCAAGCTGGCTTTGACGAATTGTTGCGCAAGATCAAGAAGTTCAAGAGCCAGCTGAACCGGGAGAAATTCTGGCAGCGCCAGCCGGAGACCACGCCCAGGATTCGAACTGAGAGTGTTCGCGAGTTCGAGAACCTCATCAATCAGAATCTCGACAAGATTCAAAACTACGTGCGCCGCGAGCTTTTCCACAAGGCACTCGCCCACAACATCCCGCCTGGGATTCTCCAGCCGGAGGCCGTGGTTGACGAAGTCTTTCTCCTTATGACCTCCCAGAAAAAGGCCAAGCCAAGTAACATGTCCCTGGAACAATGGATGTACCAGGTGGCTCGCGAGCAGATCGACCGGCGTCTGGATGAGCTTGACGTCGAGTCGCCCCATATCGAGGATTCAACTCCGCAAAGCAAGCCGCAGTGGGAGGATGAGGTCCTTAATTTCTATCAACCGGATGAATCGTTGCGACTGGAAGATGTGCTGAGCGATCAGACGGGCGGGAATCCCGAGCTCCTGATGGAAGTCGAGGAGACGGAGCAGGAACTGCATAAAGCCATTGCGCGTCTGCCTCGCAAGATCCGGGAGTCCTTCGTTCTTTGCGTTCTTGAAGGATTTGACCCGGTCGAGGTGGCGATGATCACCGGCAAAGCTGCGGAAAAGGTCCAGAAAGACGTCGAAGAGGCGCGGCGCCGGCTGCGTGACCAGTTCCGGGCAGCATAGCTTTTCTTTCAACCAACAAAGGCAAGACAAGCACAGGCATTTTTAAGACCCTCCTCGCGCGGCCGGGCTGTGTGGTTGTTACCCGTGAAATTTGTTGACCTATAATGAGCGCTCTATGAAACTTGCAAAACGGCTATCCGGAATCTCTGCCTCGCCGACCATGGCGGTCATGCAGGAAGCGCAACGTCTTCGCAAGCAAGGAATTGACGTTATCGACTTCGGTCCGGGAGAGCCCGACTTTCCTACTCCTGAACCGATCAAGCAGGCCGGAATCGAAGCGATCCAGGCCGACTTCACAAAATACACCGCCAGCTCGGGCATTGCAGAGCTCCGGCAGGCTATTGCGGACAAATACAACCGGGAATGGGGGACGGATTTCACCCCGGCGAACGTGGTGGTCAGCTGCGGCGCGAAACATGCGATTTATAACGTTTGCACGACTGTTTTTGAAGAAGGTGACGAAGTCCTCAACCCGGTGCCCTACTGGGTCACTTTCCCGGAGGTCGTCAAGATGACGGGCGCCAGGCCAGTCGACCTGGCTACGACCGAAAACGAGGGCTTCATCCTTAAAGCCGCGGCCGTGGAAGCTGCGCTTGGCGCCAGGACGAGAGGACTGATCGTCAACACCCCGAACAATCCGACTGGCGCCGTCATTCCTGGTGACGAGGTGGGACGGATTGCCGAGATCGGCCGGCGTCACAACCTGTTCCTCCTCTTTGACGAGACGTACGAGTACTTCACTTACGGGCCGACAAAGCACGTTTCTCTGGCGTCCTTTGTAAAGGCCGCGGACGACTTTTATGCGATCGTCGGCTCCGCTTCCAAGACCTTCTCGATGACCGGCTGGAGGATCGGGTACATCCTTGGAAGCAACCCGCTAATCGACAAGATCGGAGAGTTCCAGAGCCATGCGGCGGGGAACCCGACCTCCGTCTCGCAGAAGGCAGCGCTGGCCGCGATTCTCAGTGATCCCAGCCTGGTCAAGGCCATGCAGGAGGAGTACTGCCGGCGCCGTGAGTACGTGCTGAACACGATCGTGGAAATCCCTGGCTTCAGTTGTCCACGGCCTGACGGGGCCTTCTACGTTTTCCCGAATATCACAGCCTGCCTGAAGACTTCGAGAATACATGATTCCCAGGAATTTGCGAGGTTCCTGATCAAAGAGGCCCGCGTGACGACGGTTCCCGGCTCGGCTTTCGGCATGGAAGGCTATATTCGAATCTCTTACGCGACTTCCATGGAGAACCTCCGGGAAGGGCTGCAACGGATCAAGGCGGCGGTCACGCGCCTGATAAAACCTTGACGATTGACGACGCCCTCAACCATGTTTCGGTGGTGCTCGTGGACACCGTGCAGCCGGGCAACATTGGCTCGGCGGCGCGGGCCATGAGCAATATGGGGCTGTCGCGGCTCAAGCTGGTCAATCCTCGGGGCGTGCTCTCCTCTGAATGCCTGAAAATGGCGGGGAAGGCCGTCGACATTGTGACTGGCGCGGCCGTCTTCAAGTCCCTTGACGAGGCGCTGGGGAATGAAAACCTGGTCGTGGGGACGACGTCGAGCCGAGATCGTGCGGCCAGGCAGCGAATCTACTCGCCTCGCGCGATTGCTCCCGTCATTCTCAAGCATGCCGCGTCGGGGAGAGTCGCGCTCGTTTTTGGGTCGGAGAAGAGGGGATTGACGGACGATCAACTGGCGCTTTGCCAGTACCTCGTGACGGTTCCTGCACATCCAGGGCATCCGGTGCTGAATCTGGCCCAGGCGGTCATGGTTCTGGCTTACGAGATTTACAGTTGCCAGGAACCAGACCCCTCTCCTCACCAGGTACTGGCAACCCAGCAGATGCGTGAGGAGATGTTTGGGCATCTGGAAAAAACGCTCCTTCGCATTGGATTCCTCAGCTCGAGCAATCCCGGGCACATTATGAAATCAATCCGCCGTTTCCTGGGGAAGGCGGAGCTCACCCCGAGAGACATTCAGATCATCAGGGGCATCCTCAGCCAGGTCGAGTGGTTTGCCGAAGAAGGGCACAAGCTGGAGGCGGAGAAGGTCAGGAAGCCGTGAAGCGGTGGACCGCTGGAGCCAATCGCGATTCCGCAGCGGCAGGCGGCGGTCAGTCAAGATACTTCTCGATGGCCGCCTTCAGGTCTTGAAACTGGTACATGATCTGAGGCGGATCGGAGGTGTAGTCGTTCGAAAAGAAAGGCTCCTGCAGGATTTCGCCCTGGGGACCGATCAGCCAGATGATCGGCAGGCCGTACTTGCGCGGGTCGAGGTGCCATCTCATTTTGCCCTGCCAGGTGGCCGCCTCGCCCTTCTCCGCCAGACGATACTTCGGATCATAGTAGACCTGCTCAAAGGGGATCAGGCCTTTTTTGACCAGCTCCTTCGTCCCGTCGATGAAACGCCTGACGTTGGCGGCATACTCGGGCGAGGTTTCCGGGAGACCCAGGAATACGTTTTCTGAATAGCCGTAGGCCGGCGGGTTGTACACGGGCGGCACTGCGATTCCTATGAACTGCACCGGCGCATGTTGGAAAGCCGCGACGAGCGCGCGTTGAACCGCCAGATCGTCGAAGCTGTCCTCGCACCACAAGGGGCCTCGAAACTTCCTTTCCGGGATGCGTGCTGCAAATCCACCGAACTCGACGAGAACAAGGACTTTCGTCTCCGGCTTGATCAGCCCGACCAGGCTGTGAGGCTGGAGGTTCGCATCAAGAACCTCCACGGCCTTATCGATTTTTTCCCCTACCTGGTAGCCGTAAGGTTTCTCCAGCTGAAGTCGCGGCTGCCCAAAACCCGCAAAACCGGCGGGCAGGGACCCGCCCGTCAACAGAACGACTAAGAGGAGGGCTGCTCGGTTCATAGACCGTTTCATGGTAGCACGGCGGCGCCCTTGTCGATTTCCATCTTCATGATGACCAGGCCCGTCAAAAGCTTGGGATAAAAGTCCGTCGATTTCTGGGGCATCTTCTCGCCTTTCTCCGAGACCTGTCGAACCTGCTCAAGAGTCGTCGGATTCAGGATGAAGCCGAGCTGGTAGTGCGATGCCCGAACTCCGGCCAGGAGCTCTTCCGGATCACGGAAATAGTCGACGTACTTCTGGCTGGCCAGTTCTTCCGGCCCGATGCCCAGGTACGGCCTCAGAATTCCCTCATGAAGGAGATTCACGTTCAATTCGCGGGCTGGTGATCCCAGACCGGGCAGGAAAGCCGGGCTCTCCAGACTGCCTTTCTTGGGATCCAGCATCAGGAACTGCGGATAATCCTCGAGGATAAGGCCGATACGATGGTCCTTTTCGGTGAGCCTCCGCTTCAAAGCAGGCCAAGACTCAAGGACAGTCGTATCGAAAAACTGGGCTACTCGAGATAAGAACGAGGCCCGATCGAAACCGTTGAGGTTTCTGATGGCGCGGTGCGTCGGCATGATCCGCAGGCCTGGGGCCCGCATGTTGAAGAGCGCGATCATTCGCTTGTCGAAGCTCTCGACTGCCGCAGGACGCCAGCCTTTGTCCTCGCATTCCTTGCAAAAGAGGACCGAAGTCTGAAATCGGTGATGGCCGTCGGCAATGTAGATGGCCGCATCGCCGAGCGCCTCGTTGATCGCTTTCTGAGCCGCCGGGTCCGTGACTGCCCACAGGCGGTGGGTGACGCCGTATTCATCGTCCACGCTTGCCAGAGGCGGGCAGGCGGATGTGGACTCGTTCAGAATGCGATCCACGACCTGGGTAAGGTCCGAGTAAAGGGTGAAGATGAGGCCTTCGTTGGATTCAGTCTGCCGGATCAAGTTCAGGCGATCCTCGAGCGGCTCTCTCAAGATATTCTCGTGTCCTTTTACAGCCAGGCTCGAGTCCCGCAGAGAAATGAGGGAAATGAATCCCAGGCGGCGCTCTCGTTGTCCTTCGAAGTCAAAGATCTGCTCGTAGGGATAGAAACCCGGAGCCGGATCCTGCTCCAGCACTCCGGTCTCGATCCACCGCTTCAGATGGCTGCTCGCGTCCTGATAATCTGGATTCTTAATCACCCGCACGATATTGAAGGGGTGGCGCTCGAGGTAGCGGCTCTTCATTTCGGCGGTGATCTTGTCGTACGGCTGTGTGAGAACATCGGCCAGGTTCTCCACCCGGCAGGAGGCATATCGCAGGGCCCTGAACGGAAATAACTGTCCCATGGAGCCTGATTGTAACGGAAAGGCTCCAAGGTTCATAGGTTGAGAGGTTGTGCGGGCGTTTGAAATTGCTTATCTTGTAACAGCTGTCGCTTAGCTCGTTAACCTTTGAACCTTTGAACCTTTGAACCTTTGAACCTTTGAACCTTTGAACCTTTGAACCGAGGCTTGTCACCTGTTTGTTCGAAAGATGCTGGAAGCTGATGTCACCATCGGGATGAGCTTGACGGGGGCGCTGACTCCGGCAGGGCTCGGCATTTCCTGTCTGCTTCCCCTGATCGAGCGCGGCTTTGTCGACTGGATTGTCTCGACCGGCGCAAACCTCTATCACGACACCCATTTCGCGATTGGTCACACGCTGCATCGCGGACAGCATTCAATCAGCGATGTCGTGTTACGCCAGGAAGGTGTGGTCCGCATCTATGATGTTTTCTTCGATTACAGAGTGCTGCTTTCAACCGATCAGTTCTATCGCGAAGTCCTTGCCGCTCCCGAGTTTCAGCACGAAATGGGTACCGCTGAATTTCATTACCGGATCGGCCGGTACGTGGCGGAGCGGGAAAAGCTGCTTGGGGCGGGACGCAGGTCGGTGCTCTCGGGCGCTTTTGAGTACGAGGTTCCGGTCTTCACCTCCTCGCCTGGCGACAGCTCGATTGGGATGAACGTGGCGGCTTTGAGCCTGGACGGCAGCGGCTTGAGGCTCGACGTGGCGCGGGACGTCAACGAAACGGCGGCGATTGTGCTGGCCGCGAAGAGGTCCGAAGGCAAGAGCGCGGTGTTTATCGTCGGCGGGGGATCGCCCAAGAACTTCATGCTCCAGACGGAACCGCAGATCCAGGAAGTTCTCGGGATCGACGAAAAGGGACACGACTACTTTCTGCAGGTCACCGATGCCCGTCCCGATACCGGAGGGCTTTCCGGCGCCACTCCCTCCGAGGCCGTCAGCTGGGGGAAGGTGGATCCGGACCGCCTCCCGGACGCGGTGGTCTGCTACATCGATGCTACGGTTGCCTTGCCGATTCTGACCGCGTATGCCATCGCCAACCATCCCCCGCGCCAGCCACGCCGTCTCTACGCGCAGTTGCCTCAGTTGCTGGAGTCGCTGCGGCAGGAATACCGGGCGACGAAGGAAAAATAAAAGGGACGGCTGACGGCGAGAAGAGAGCCTTTCAGGCTCCCCACTTGTCTCAGCCGTCAGCTCCTGGCCGTGTCCTACTGGAACGTGCTGCCGACCGGAAGGGTCGACTGGGCGATGCCTCCCAGGGTCCTGATCATGACGAGCGCTACAGGTTTGTCGCTTGTAATGACCAGGGTCCCGGTGAAATCGGATTCGGCGAACTCCGGAAACAGCTCACTCAGAGACCGCGCCTTGTGACCATGGGCCGGAAGATCGAGATCGCCGTCGTTGGTCGCGACGAGAGTACCGGCCTCGTTGAAGAGCTTGACCCGCGCATTGATCGCTTCGCCGTTGGGATTGACGGCCGCCACTCCAGTGTCAAACTGCCTGGCCACCACCTTCTGCGCAACACCGACCACCAGCGGCCTGACTACCGATGAGCCGACACCGGCCTCGGCCAGCGTCGTGTCCCCGGAGATGTACCTGAAAATCGCTGTGCCTTCTACCGGGACGTTGGATTCGATTTCGGCGTACCCGAACTTGAGTGGATCGCTGTCTGCTTGCGTAGGAAGGTTCTTGGAACTGAAAGGCGGGACCGAGAACGGGAACACGCTATTCGTCTCGTTCCCGAGCTTCAGAGACAGGGGTGCCCCCTCGCTGTCGAAAAGCCGCAGCTCGCCTTGGGCGGTTGAGTTCGTCAGGTTCGAAATGACCAGGATGGTCTGAAGGAATCCTTTCAAGTCGCCTACCTGAGCCAGGTAGGTGTTGAACTTGGGGCGGCTCAGGTAATCGAACGTCAGGTTATCGATCTGTTCGGCCTCCGTCGCATCCCCGTAATCGATCGTCAGTTTGGCGATTCCCCTGTTGGAAGTCGTGCTGACGCCCACGAACTTTTCACTGGCCAGGCCGGTTTCGGTGACTGTTCCCAGCTTCGTACCCAGCGGGTCGTAAGCCGTAAGGGTTACGACCGTGGAAGAAGTGCCGTTAGAGGCATTAAAGCCGACCTTCGAGACGGGGTACTTGAAGTTTACGATCAGGGGCGAATTGGCACCGGCGCCGGTCGGGTTCTCAAGCACCCGGTCCGGGTCACCACCGCCGATCGGAGGTACGATCATTCCAATCTTGGGGGGAAGGGTATCGACGTTCTGAAAGCTCAGTCCCCACTTGGCAACCACATCGGGCACCTGGACCTCCGCCTGGTACTCCTGGAAATCAAACCCAACGGAGTCCGCGTCAAAGGCTGACGTGCTGGTGATCTTCGTTACCTGCGCGTTAATAGAGAAAGATGCGGCCATCAAGCAAACAACGACAAAGACTAAAAAGCGTGGTTCTTTCATCTCAAAAAACTCCCCGAATAAAACCTCATTGACCAGGCCCGGCCTCTCGCACTCTGGAGAGCGCCTACTTTAAATATGATGCCGATTTCGGCATTTGGCCGACCGTGGCCCGAGTCACATTTTTTGATTATTATGGTGAGAGGCCCGTTGGTTCGCAAACCCTTTCTGATCAAAAAGGTTCGAATGGAAATCACAGGGAAACGAGCGATCGTTACCGGCGGCACGAAAGGCATCGGCCGCGCTATTGTCGAGGCGCTTCTCCATGAACAGGCGCGCGTATTGCTTGCCGCCAGGAACCGGAGCGAGGTCGAACAGGCTGTGGCTGCGTTGGAGAAAGCAGGTCATTCAGGCCGGGTCATCGGGCAAAACTGCGATGTCGGCCGCCTGGAGGATGTCAAAAGGCTGTTTGACTTCTGCCTGAGAAAGTGGGACGGGGTCGACATCCTGATCAATAACGCCGGAATCGGGATTTTCAGGAATGTCGAAGAGTTGAGCCCCGAAGAGTGGCGGTCTACGCTGAGCACGAATCTCGACAGTCTCTTTTATTGCTGTCACCTCGCTATTCCGCACATGAAGCGGGCAGGGGGCGGCTTCATCATCAACATCGGGAGCCTGGCCGGGAAGAATGCCTTCGCCGGCGGCGCGGCATACAACGCGTCCAAGTTCGGTTTGATCGGCTTCAGCGAGGCATTGATGCAGGAGGTGCGCCACGACGACATTCTGGTGGCCTACATCATGCCGGGGAGCGTCGACACGGACTTTGGGGTCGGGATGGGGTCGCCGTCCGGATCGTGGAAAATTGCAGCTTCCGATGTGGCGGAGGTGGTGGTTCAGACGCTTAAGCGCCACCCCCGCTGTCTGACCAGCCGAATCGAGATGCGCCCATCCAAGCCGCCGAAGAAGTGAAAGCGTTGCTGGCCGGTGAGCGCCGGCTGGCTGCAGGTCGCAGACCCGCTCGGAGGCGGAGGGTTCAGAACTGGGGAACCCGGTCTGCCGCGGGCGGTCATGCCTCGCACCATCACACCACGATATCGTAGCCTGCACGGCTTTCGGCCCAGACGCATTTCCGGCAGATCTGGCTCCTGCTCACCTTCAGCTCCCGGCGGAACCGGATTGCCTCCCTGGAGTTCAGGATTTCGAGCAGCCCCTTCTCGCCGACCTTGGCGTAGGGTGCGTGGAAAAAGCAGGGGCGAATGCATCCGTCCGCCTCGAGGACAGCCGAAATCCAGGGAGCGCGGCACTTGACCGGAGGAAAATCACACTGCCCGAGGAGCGCCTTGTAATATCGGTAGATGTCCCAGAGCTGAGCCGGTGTGTTCAGGATAAACCCTCGCTCAAACTCCTTTGAATAATCAGTCAGTAAGAGCTCGACCGAGCGCGACAGCTTGCACAGCTCGGAGTGACTCAGCGCTATTTGCGATATCTTCGGCTCATCCCAGGGAGTGGGCCTGTTAAACGCCGTGCTCGAAACGTCGGCGGCCACAAAGGAGACCGCGCGCAGGCCGAGATCCGTCCCAAAGCGGACCACATTGTGGAGATCCTGGCAGTTGAATTTCTGGACCACCGTCCTGGCGACAATAGCAAAGTCCGGACACCGGGCCAAGATTGCCTTGATGCCGGCTGCTAGCTGTTCAGCACAGCCGTTTACCTGTCGGATCCGGTCATGAACGGCGGGACTCCCGTCAACCGAGACTGTCAGCTGATCAATTGATCGGATGGTCTCGTCGGCATTAGGCTCGAGCAGAAGACCGGTGGTTTCGAGGACCACCTTTACTCCCTGCTCCCTCAAAGACCGGCAGAAGGTCCACAGGTTGCGATTCTTGAGCGGTTCTCCCCCCGAGATCAGAACGTACCGCACCTTCAACCTTCGAATTGCTTCAGCCTGGGCTTCCATGTCGGCCAACGACATGTCAGCGCCGCCGTCCTCCGCCTTCCAGATGTCACACATCACGCAGCGGCAGTCGCATCCGGTGCGAACCGTCAGGTAGAGAATCGGGAGCGTGATTACCCTGTGACCCGCGTGCGGGCCTTCTTGAAGGCTCGGTTTCATGGGAGTGACACCATTATAGCCCATCAAAAACGAGTTCCAGGGAGGGGAGAAGGCACGCAGAGGGCAGGGAAAGTAGCCGGGGACGGGCCGTCTTCAGGCACAGGAGTTATCAACCCAGGGCTACGTAAAATGTGCCCCCGCCTGGGCAATGGCATTCACTTAAGGGAGGGGCCGCGCTCTTTTGGAATGTGTCGGCCTGT
>JBHGBF010000176.1:0-17805 GCA_041946865.1 Acidobacteriota bacterium
TCTTTCTCTTGACAACCGAACTTCGAATGGGTGCGGCTCTGTAACCACAGGCGGAAAAGGCTAACGGGGTCCAGAAATATGTATAAGGTCCAGGGCATGGCCACCGCACTCCCAAAGAGTGCGTGCCGGGAAAAGGCAGGGTCAGCTGTCTGCTGAAACCGAATCCGGCCACCCTCCTGTTGCGTCATTTGTATCAATGTTTCGTATATCTACCGATAGGTATATAATCCCGGAAATAGACCGCTCTCCCAGTGAGCGCCGATTTTTGGACGCGGCCCTCGAGCTATTTTCTGAGAAGGGATACGAAGCTGCTTCGGTCCGCGAGATCTGTGAACGGGCCGGAATCAGCCGTCCAACTCTCTATTACTTCTTCAAGAGCAAGGAAGGGGTGATTGGCGAGCTGCAAAAAAAAACCCACACTTTCGTGGCCTTCTCCTCCGCTTCGTTGGACCAGCGCGTCTCAGAGCTCGAGCGTTTTCTGAAATGCGGAGGGCCCAGCGGGAATTTTGAAGATCTTTCCGACCCCACTTTGTCGGACGAATCGAGCGGATCAGCCCGGTGGCCGATCCGCTGACCCGGCAAGTATCGATCTTTGTCCAGGTGCCCAACCCGGGCCGGCGCCTGGTTGCCGGGCTGTTTGCCGAGGGCCGCGTAGCGACCCAGCGACGGAAAAGCCTGGTCGTGCCGGCCGAGGCAGTCGGAACCCGGGAATCCAATCCGTGGATCCTGAAAATACGCAACGGCAAGGCTGAACGGGTCGAGGTCCGGCTTGGCGTTGAAGACAAGCGAACCGAGAGAGTAGAGATCCTGGCGGGCCTCAACGAGGGCGACTTGCTCCTGGTTGGCGCGGCTCAGCAGATTACCCCCGGAACGTCGGTGACGATTGAAGAGCCCGGCGAAGCGCGTGCTGCCGGGCAGGCCGTGACGGGTCAGGAGCAGTTTCAAAGCCGCGCACCACGCGAAGGTGCTGAATGAGAGCCCAGTCGAGCGTTTGACGGAACGTTCTACGGAGCCTCGCACGCGCACCATCTTGAATTCTTATGTTTGTTTCCGACTACGCCATTCAAAAACCGGTGGTCACCACCGTGGTCATGCTGGCCCTGGCCATCTTCGGGATCTTTGCCCTGGCCAAGCTCGATACCGACGAGTTTCCCGACGTACAGCCGCCTATTGTGAATCTTGCCATCCCGTATCCCGGGGCCTCCCCCGACATTGTCGAGCGCGAGGTGGTGGATCGGATGGAGGAGGCGATTGCCGGCATCATCGGTGTGAAACGGATCGTCTCCTCGTCGCTTGACTCCTTCGCCACCATTACCGTCGAGTTTGTATTCGGGAAGGATGTCAACCAGGCCACGCAAGAGATCCGGGACAAGATCTCGGAGATCCGCAATGACTTGCCTCCCGAGATGGAAGAGCCGATTCTGACCCGTTTTGATCCGGCGGATATTCCCATCATCTCTCTCAGCCTGACGTCGCGGCGGCTTTCTCCGGCTGAGCTGACGCGTCTGGCCGATCCAGGGATAACGCGGGAGTTGAGGAGCGTGACCGGAGTCGCCGAGGTCAACGTCGTGGGTGGCGTCGAAAGACAACTGGTAGTCGGGCTCAAGCCGGAAGCACTCAAAAGTGCGGATGTCAGGACAACGCCAAACGAATTCAGTCGCAGTTACGAGGGCCGGAAACCCGCGAGCTGGCCGCGCTGGCGGATCGGATTGCGGCTGAAATCAGAAGAGTTCCAGGGGCAGTTGATGTCGGTCTGTCGACTCGCGGGCAAAAGCCTGAATTGAACATCCAGATTGACAGGGGGATGGCGGGCAGCCTGGGAATAACGGTAGGGCAGCTCGCGCAGGCGCTCAGGCCCGCCTTTGCGGGAATCGATTCGGGTGACTGGGTCGATCCCGAAGGCGAGACCCGGGACGTGGAAGTGCGCCTGATTCCAGGCGCGCGGACCTATATGCGGGATATCGAGGGGTTGCCCCTCATGGTTTTTGGCCAGGAGGGAGCGGCTGCGTCGCTCCCGCTCGCGCAGGTGGCGAGTATCAGCCAGAGCCTCGGACCGGCTCGCATCGACCACCTGAACCGCGACCGGGTGATCACTGTCGGCGCCAACACCGCCGGTCGACCGCTCAGTGAGGTGATGAGAGACATCAACCAGGCGCTGGCCGGAATTGCCCTTCCTGCCGGATACCGAATTACCCAGGGCGGCGAGGTCGAGGACCAGCAGGAAGTATTCACTCGCATCCTCACGGCGCTCGCTCTCGCCATCATGCTGATGTACCTCGTGCTGGTGATCCAATTCGGATCCTTTCTTGACCCCCTGGCAATCCTGGCTTCGCTGCCGTTGTCTCTCATCGGCGTGATGCTGGCCCTGCTGGTAAGCGGCGCCACTCTCAATCTGATGAGCATGATCGGGGTCATCCTGCTGGCCGGGATCGTCGCCAAGAACGCGATCCTGTTGATTGACTTCGCCAAGTGGTCTCACGAAGAAGGAATGTCTCTGCGCGAGGCGCTGATCAGGGCGGGCCGGGTTCGCCTCCGGCCGATCCTGATGACAACGTTTGCCCTCATTGCCGGAATGGTCCCGGTCGCCCTCGGTTGGGGAGAAGGAGCGGATTTCCGTCGTCCCCTTGGAATGGCGGTAATCGGCGGGGTTATCACCTCCACGCTCCTGACCCTTCTCGTGATTCCGACCTTCTACGAGATTCTGGCAGGCGGGCGAGACTGGCTGCGCTCACGCCCGCAAAGGAGCGTGGATCATCCGCAGCCAAGCGTAGAGCCGCAGGGCTAGGGATCGAAGGGCCGGCGGAACAATTTTCGCCCCGGCGCGTCTAAGTCCGCAATACAGGAGAAAAACGGCAGTTTATGTACGACAGTCTGATGGTCTGGAGAGTGCCGATAATGTTGATCGTGGGGTTTCTCGCCGGCTGGTTCGGGGCCAGAAACGAGCTGCGGGTGGCGCGCGGTGGCAACAAATCGAACCGCAGCGGACTGCTCTTGCGGATGCGGACCCTCCAGTATGCCCTGTCCTTTTACCTGATTTTTTCGATCCTCGGCTTTGGCGGCAGCGGGTTATATGCAGCCCGGTTCTGGCAAACGCTCGTTCCAGTCCGCGGCCTGTTCGCCTATCTGATGCCGGGCTCGATCCAAACCCTGACCGCTGGAGCGATCATTGCTTGCGCTTCGGCCCTGCATTTCATCGAATCGTTCGCTGAGAAGTACGACATCGATTTGTGGTAACGCAGCGACCCTCTCACTTTTTTCCCAGAAACCGGATCCGGCCTACAAAAGCTCGATCTTGCAGGGCGCTGAAGCTGAGAAACCCCGGCGAATCGATATTGTTGTTCACCACCGATGGGTTCGTGTGGTCGGTCAGATTATTGAACCCCGCTCGTAACGCCCACTCGTAATTAGCGAATCGAAAGCGACGCTCCAGGTGAAGATTGAGAGAGAAGTAATCAGGAAATCTTCGGGAGTTTGCCGCTCCCACCACTTCCTGGTTCTGATTAAGCACGCTGAAGGGAAAGCCTGACCGCCACTCGAGCGAATAACCTGCCTGAAGCCGTTTAGTCACAGTTGACCAGCCCCAGGCCAGGAACCGATGGGGCGCGTCCCAGGCGACAGGTCCTTCTCCCGGGGCTCCGAAGACCAGGTTGTCGATGTCGGGATCAAGCAAGTAGCTCGATCGCGCGGACGAACATGTATAGGAAGCGGAAATGGTGTGCCGTGAGGTCGGGGTGCCGCCAATCCCGAGTTTCAGCGCCCGGTATCTGTCTTCTCGTCGACTCGTCAAGCGAAAGTGGCGTTCCTGATCGCCGGATTCGGCCTGTGCCCCGGGGTTCGGCTCAAAAGACCAGGCATGGCGGCCAGCCTTGCCTGTGACTTGTACATTCAGGACCAGAGAGTCCCGAAGCTGCCGCTCCCACCCGACGCTCCAATTCACGGAACGTGGCACCCTCAGACTCCGAGGGGCAACGGTGAAAAAGGACTCGATCGATTCTGGAGAAGACGATTCGGGCACGTCTATCGCGAGGTCGAAACGCCGGCCGGAGAGCGGCCGGCCCAGCAGGTCCAATCTGACGGCATCGTGAAACAGCCCGACACCGGCAGCGAGCTTGTTGTCCTCGTCCAGCAGGTAACTTGCCGCCAAACGAGGTGAAAAGTAGAAATCCGAAAGGACGTCGTCCCAGTCAAAACGCGATCCAAGCTCCAGGAGAAGGCGGTCTGAGAGGCTCCAGCGATCCTGGAGAAAAGTCCCGATTTGGAGGTCGCGCAACGCAAATGGAGAAGTCGTGGCAAAGCTCACCTCCCGGATGACTCTCCCTCTGGAATTGAAGACCTTGATCGGGCCGCGGGCCGCTGAGGAGTGCCAGGCTGTTCGATCCGCCTCGATACCCCATTTGAGCTCATGTCGACCGAACCCCTGTTGAACGGGGAGCGTGGCAGTCACGGCAAACTGGAACCGACGCGCGAGCGACGACGCAAAGCGATAGTAGTTCCCACGCGTTTGCTCAAGATGGATCTCGTAGGGGAGTTGTCCCATGGGCCGTGCCGTGTCGCGGTTTTGGTTCATGCCCAAGGCGATCTCAACCAGCCAGCCGTTGGGCCAGTAAGACTGGCTGCGAAGGCCGGCCACGTAGGCCGAGTGGCGCTCATCAACGCTGGCCTCAACCGGATTATAGGGATTCAGGCCGGCATGATCGGACCTGAACTGGTTGAACAGCCAGATGCCGGTCAGGACATGAGAGCGGCCAAGGTTCACCTGGGCTTTGGTCAAGCCTCCCACGCGCCACGTCTGGTTCGTATCCTCACCAGCCGGGAGTTCCTCTATGATGTCGAGCCCGTACTCGCCATCCAGCGCCTGGTGAAACCAGGCTTTCCCTTTCACAATCGGCCCCGCGAAAGTCATCCTCGGTGTCCAGTTGTTCAGATGCAGCCCGCGGCGACTCTGGAACGAAGGCAGAAAGTCAGTCGTCGAGAAACGGAAGTGATCGTCGCCGGAAGCGGAGGTGAGATCAAAGACTCCTCCCGATGCATTTCCGCACTCGGCAGAAAAGCGCGAAGACCGAAGCTGGATCGACCTGACTGCGTCAACCGTGATACGCGTGTCGAACAATCCGGTAGCAGGGTTATCGATCTTGAAGCCGTCAAGCCTGACTTGCGTCTGCGAGGAGGCCGAGCCGTCCACATGAATACGGCCTGAGTGGTCCTGGACGGCGCCGGAGATGAGGGGCAGGGCGTTCCGGATGTCCCGGGTTGCAGTAAACGGGACATTCAGGATCTCGACATTTGAAATCTGCCCGCCCGCTGCCGTCTCCTTCGGGTCCATGCGAGCCGGCGAAGAAACCACTTCGACCTGCTCAGAGAGCTCCTGCTGGTGGGTCAGGACCATTTCTACCTCGGTCAGGTTCGGGGCGGCTTCAGGCAACTCGCCGCTCTTGAGGACAGCTGGATAAAAGCCTTTCTTCTCGGCACGGATCTGGAAATCTGTTTCCGGCGCCGGCCGCCGGAAGGCGAAGCGGCCGAATGAGTCGGTTTCTCCCTTCACGACATCGCCGGTTTGAGCATTGACGAGGGTCAAGAGAGCGGCCGATACGGGGATCCTGTTCTCATCGACTACCGTTACCGTCAATTCCGGCTGGGCAGGGATTGAGGCAAACAGGAAGGGCAGCAGTAAAACCAATACCCGCATGGCAAATGGAAATTATAACCCGCCCCCTTCCCGAACCGCGCACGCAGCGAGGGTGCTCCGCCCCGTTCGCGAACTGCGCGCCCAGGGAGGGTGCTCCGCCCCTCCACGGGGCTCTTCGGCCCTGGCGCACGGTTCCCTCATCCCTTCGGGATTGGGTCACCGGGGGTGACGCGCCCACAGAGGTTTCTGGTTTTGCTCTCGTCACGTCTTCTTTCGGAGTCCGCCATGCCCCTTGGGCACCCGCGATCCCAAAAATTCAAGCGGCTTTTATCGTGGCCGGACTCTCCAGAGTCCAGCAGCCGGGCTCGTTTTTTGAGCCCGGCCAAAAACGGCCGGGGCTGCCGGACTCTGGAGAGTCCGGCCACGATAAAAGCCTGCCCGCACGCTCGATCGCATGCGATAGCCGCCACCCATGTTACGCGCGAGCCACAGCCGGTACTCGAAGTCCTGTGTTCGTGAAATGAAGCGTGCGTTGATCGGGCTGGTTGCCATGATGACTGCGATCCCTTTGCGTCCATCTTGCGCGTTTATGGCGAGAATCAGCTCATCGCGGAAGTCGCCGCAGATATCCGCCGTCATCAGCACCCGGGCGTCAGCAAACGGATTGGGAGGGAGGCCGTGCTCCGGGACGATGCTCGTCCCGTTGAAATTCCCGATGGCCTTTCCGTCTGGAGTCAACAGCTCCCGGGTTTCGTCGCCGTCCCATTCAAAAGGGAGGTAACCGGCCGGAAAAGGCTCCACCACAAGCTTCCCGGCGCTCGAATAAAGGGCCCAGTTTCTGTCACCGTGTCCGGCCCGGTTGCTGGCACATTCCAGTCCCGGGGACGAAGCGGAGATATCGGCACTCCATCCTGCGTGTCCGTGGGTCCAGCGGGGATCCTCTTCCCGGTTGTGTTTCCATAGGATCTCCCCGGAGTTGGCGTCAACCATGTAAACGCCCGCATGCTGACTGGATTCCACGATGTAAAACACTTCAAGCCCGGGCCGGTTCGGAAGGTAGTCGTGGGCGGAGACAATGTCCGGATGCTGTCGATAGATCGACCAGCGAAGCGTCCCGTCTGGATTCAGACACATGGTCCCGACAAACACTTCCTGCTTGCCGTCTCCATCGACATCAGCAGCCTCTATTTTGTGCCCGCCGCTCCCGTTTGTCTCGGCGAAGCTATCGTACTGCCAGAGTTTCTTGAGGGAGGCGTCGTAAGCGGCAATGATTTCGTTCTCGTAAAGGCCGGTCTGTGTTACGACTGCCGGGCGCTTCCCGTCCAGAACGACAATGGACAGGTGAATTCGGGTCGAAGATCGTTCGAAGTCGGAAACCATAGCCGGCCACAGGGTTTTGCTTTTGACTCGGCCGGTGATCCCGTCGAGAATCGCGATATAGTCCTGATCTCCAATCTGCAGCCTGGTGATCACCTCCGCTTTTCCGTCATCGTCCATGTCCCACACGTTAAAAGGGACATTGTTGCTGTTGCCGAAACAGTGGTCATGTTGGGAGACAGACAGCCGCCAGAGCGAGCGGCCATAGGAAGTGAACGCCTCGAGCTGTACCGGAACGCCCGGATCCTGTGACATCTCCACATTGCCGTTGTCCAGGCGGATGACGCAATCCAGCCGGCCGTCCCCGTCCAGGTCCCCGAAAATCGGCACAAGGCCGCCCTCTCGGGTCAGGGGGAAAAAGGTGGCCACCGCAAGTTGCGGCGCGTCCGTCACAGTCGCGCCGGCCCATTCGGACCTGCGGCCCTCTTTTTTCCCATTCGTCACCGGCCGAACGTAGTAGTGATAACGGCTTCCGGTCCTCAGACCGGTATCGAGGAAAGTCGTCGAGTTGCGCACCGGCCCTTGGTTGATCTGAAAACCGGCATGAGCGCGCGAGCCGGATCGGTAGACGTTGAAGCCGGTTTCTGTTGAATCCGAGGCGAGAAGGGCCCAGCTCAGGAGGACCGAACCCTGGCCGAGCGGTTGCGCCACCAGGCTCCGCGTCTCCAGCCGCCAGTCGACTCCTTCCGGGGCTCGGACAGGCCGAAAGCCGACGTCAGGCTGACGGCTCCCTGCGGACACGGACACGAAGTAGCCACAGCGGAGGTACTCGGCGCCGCGGGCCCATGATCCGCCTCCCACTGTTCCCTCTGTCGTGGAGGGTTTCTCGATCCTGTATTTGTAGCGGGAAGTTACCGGGTCCGAGTTGACAGCGACCATTTGCCATACGTTGCCTGCCATTCCAAACAGCCCGAAACCGTTCGGCACGCCCGAACGGGACGGCTGAAGGTGTTCTGCCCACTGGGTAAAGACCCGTTTCCCGTCAGGATCGAAATTCGCTTTCCCGGCCGCGTCGCCATCTCCCCATGGATACTTTTTCCCCTCTTCACCGCCGCGCGTCGCGTACTCGAACTCGGCTGCGGTCGGCAAGCGGTACTGTCGCCCGTCGCGTTTGGAGAGCCAGGCAAGATAGGCGGCTACGTCCTCGCGGTTGATGAAGATGACCGGATGGTCCTCCTTCCCGAGGGGAATTCGGCCTCTCGTCCAGTGCAGCGGTGAGGCTCGCCGGGTCGCGTCTACGAATCGCTTGTACTCGCGGTTGGTTATCGGGTGATCGAGGATTTCGAAAGCTTCCACCCGGACCAGCGGGCGGTCGGTTTCGGTCACGACGTCGCCCTCGTGAAAAGTCCCGCCCGGCAAGAGTTTGAATCCTTCGAGCGCAGTCGGCGCAGTTTGTGCGGCCAGGGGGGCAGCAACAATGAGAGAAACCGCAACAATTACGAGAGTTCGTAGACACGAGGCGGCGTTCATGGAGCCGGATTGTACACGCAAAGTGCAATCGTCCGTAGCCGCTATAACCGCTATCAGAGGCCCGGGGGGGCCTCAGTCTTCTAACGGCGAGGCTCCGAAAGCGCCACAGTGCCGCTTGCTCCTAAAACAAGCGCACCGTTTTCCACAGAGCCGCAAGCACAGTGCTTTCCAGCGGAGCGCGTCGGGTGTGCGGGGTATCCACGAACGAACCTCGTTCCGGCACGCATCGGACGCGCTTCCCGTCCGCTGACGGGTCCTCTGGAAAGCGCTGCGCTTGCGCTCTGTCTCAGGCGCTGCGGGGCAAGCGGCGCTTTCGGAGCCTCGCGGTAAGAAGACTGAGGGGTTACAGGGCCCGGGGGCCCGCCGCGGTTGCGTGGCCCAGATTGCCGATTTCCTGTAATCTTATATGCTCGGAGCAAAGCCATGGACCTTAGCGATATCCGAAAGAAAATCGACATGATCGATTTCGAAATCCTGAAGCTTCTCAACAGCCGGATGGAGTATGGGCTGCGGACCAAGAAATTCAAGCGCACCATCACGGACGGGAAGCGGGAGAGCGAAGTCATCGAATACATCCAGAAGCACTCGCAGGGACTGATCGAACCGGAGTTCTGCAAGCGTCTGTTCCTGCAGATCATTTCGGAAACCAAGAGGCTGCAGGAAGAGAGCGTCAAGCTGATCGGCTTTCATGGCGAACACGGCGCATTCGCGGAAGTGGCCGCCCGGGAGTTCGATCCTCACTTGATGTACATCAGCTGCGCCGAGTTTCACGAGATTTTCGAGGCCGTCAGCTCGGGCCTGCTGCACTACGGGATTGCTGCAGTGGAAACCACGGCCGGCGGGACCATCGCCGACGTGAACCAGCTCCTGATGGAGAGCGAGCTGCAGATTATCGGAGAGGTGAGATCGCCGATTCACTACGCGCTGCTGGCGCTGCCTGACACTGACCCTCGGGAGATCCGAGTCGTTTACTCACACCGCCAGGCGCTTTCCCAGTGTCAGCGATACCTGGCCGAGCATGATTGCGAGGGACGTCCATATTATGACGCGGCGGGAGCCGCCAAAATGCTCCTTCGCGAGAGACCGAAAGGCTCGGCCGCAATTGCCAGCCGGTTTGCCGCCGAATTCTACAACCTCGCGGTGGTGGCGGGAAATATCGAAGATCGGGAGAACATCACGCGCTTCCTGGTTTTCTCCAAGGAGGCCGGTGAACGCCAGGGCAACAAATGCTCCATCGTGTTTTCGACGGAGCACACCGCCGGCGCCCTCTTCCGGGTGCTCCGGGAGTTTGCGGACCAGGGGATCAATCTCACCCGCATCGAATCGATGCCCAGCCGGCAGACTTTGGGGACCTACGTGTTTTTTGTCGATTTCCACGGATCGATCAATGACCCCGTCGTCCAGAAGGCCCTCGCAGGTGTCCAGAAGATGGCCCCCTTCTACCGGTTCCTGGGTTGCTACCCGGAGGCGGAACAGCCGACAGGAAACTGATCGCAGAGATGGCTGTTTATTCGGCGCTTCGGCGCTTATCATCAGATCATGGCCATCAAGACCGCCGCCCGGCTCGTCGTGACCGATACGTCCAACGGGGAGTCCTTTGAGTACGAACTCGTCTCGCCCGAATCCCGCATAGGTCGTGCTCTTCAATTGAATGACATTGTCCTGAATCAGGCGCAGGTTTCCAGGGAACACGCCCTTATCCGATCGGAAGGCGAGACCTACCGGCTCATCGATCTCGACAGCTCAAACGGCACCAAAATCAACGGACAGCGGATCAAGGAACATCTTCTTAACGACGGAGACGTCTTCACCATCGGCAAGTTTCAGCTGGTCTTTCACAAGGAACCGCCCGAGATCAGGCTGCATTATAAAGAGATTGATACCACCCGGACTGTACTGTTCCGGCCGTCGGACCAGCTTGTACCAGCTGTTCCGCAAACCCTGGAACAGAGCGCCGTTTACGGCGCTGGATCAGGCGAACAGATCCTGCAGGAGAACCTTACGGCGTTGAGGAAAAAGGCTGAGACGCTGTCGCGTTTGTACGAGCTTAACCGGCTGCTCGCTTCCGTCTTCTCGCTCGATGATATCTTTGAAAAAGTCAGCGAGATGCTCTTCCGCTTGACTCCGGCCGAGCGTTTCGTGGTTCTCCTCGGCGAGGAATCCGAAATAGATTCGCTGTCGAACATACTGGTCAGGATAAGGCCGGGGACCGCCGAGAGTGAGCGCGACATGCCGATCAGCCGTACGGTCGTGAAGCGGGTCGTGAGTGAAAAACTTTCGCTGCTCTCTCTGGACGCACTTCATGACGAGCGGCTTCTTTCGGCAGAATCAATTGTTGCGCAGCGAATCGCCTCGATCCTGTGCGCGCCGCTTCTGCAGCGGGGAAATCTGCTGGGCGTCATCTACACGGACAGCCGGCGTCGCTCCCGGATTTTCAATGCAGACGACCTCGAGCTGCTCAACGCCCTGTGTGCCCAGGCCTCGATCGCCATCGATAATGCCAGGACTCACGAAAAGCTGCTGCGCGAGGCCGTGGCCCGAGCCGCCTATGCCCGCTTCATGCCTCAGCATGTCGTGGACGAGATTCTGGCCCATCCGGATACGCTGACCCTGGGGGGCTCGAACCGGCAGATTGCCGTCCTGTTCTCGGATATCCGGGGTTTTACCTCCCTGTCCGAAAAACTCCCTCCGGAAACCGTCGTTCAGGTTCTGAACGAATACTTCTCGGAAATGACGCCGATTCTGTTTGAGCACCAGGGACTGCTCGACAAGTACATGGGCGATAACGTCATGGCCCTGTTCGGTGTCCCGTACGAGCGCCAGGACGCGGCCGCGAATGCAGTCAAGACTGCGGTTGCCATGCAGAAGAGACTACGAGACCTTAGCGGCCACCTGAAGGAAAAGGCGCAGGCTGAAATCTCAGTCGGAATAGGCATCAATTTCGGAACCGGCACCGTCGGCTACATCGGTTCCAAGGAGCGGACCGACTACACGGCAGTCGGAGACGTGGTCAACCTCGCCGCCAGACTCGAAAAACAGGCCAAGGCGGGCCAGATCCTCATCAGTGAATCAGTCAGACAGGCGCTTGACGACGCCTTTGAGGTCCGCCCCGTCGGCCTTATCTCGGTGAAAGGCCGGACCGAAGCCGTGCAGGTGTACGAGGTGAAGTGGTAACCAGAGGCCGCACGGAGCGACACCACCCGTAGGATTGCAGAGCTGCGCGCCGAAGGGCTGCCCGGTTCGTGGTTCCGCCTTCTATGAGGGCTTGCGGCTCTGTAGACCTCGCAGCACCGTTCGCCGATTTCTTTACCAGGTCTTGAGGCGCCCCCGCTCAGGGGCTTTTTCAACAACCTGGCTTCGCTCGCGGCTCTGGGGTGGGGCTTCAGGGCTTCAAGTACTGCGCGAGAAACTCGTAGATCTCGCGTCTTGACTGCCTGGCCAGCGGCGTATCGATCCGGTTGAAGCTGTGGCCTCCCGGCGCATCCTGGTAAATCTTGTACTGGAAGTCCTTGCCGGCCGCCTTTAACGCCTGGATCAGGCTTTCTACCTCTACGACGTTGACATCTCGATCGTTAGTCGTGGTGTGGACCAACAAGGGAGTCTTGAGCTTCGCCACATTCCACAGCGGGGACCGCCTCCGGTATTCTTCGACGTCCTGATTGGCAGTTTTGCCGATGTGGTAAGTGGCTGAGAATTCGTCGCGGTAGTCCTGCGTGGTGTATCCCATCCGGGCGAGCAGATCGGAGACCGGAACACCGGCATACGCCACCTGGAACTTGTCCGGGTGGTTGAAAACGGCCATCAGGGAGATCAGGCCGCCGTGGCTCCAGCCGATCATACCGACCCTCTTATCGTCCACGAACGAAAGGTTTTCCACGGCCCAGTCCCGGCCGGCTACCACGTCTTCGACTTCCAGACCTCCGTAATCGATCGCCTGGTAGAATTCCCGCCCGTAGCCGGTCGATCCCCGGTATTCGGGCGCGAGGACGACATAACCCTGATCCATCATTTCCCGGATGATGTGAGTGTGATACGTCGTGAAGTTGGCATGCACGCCGCCGTGCGGCAGGACGAGAAGAGGGTGCCTGCGCGACTTGTCGAGCTTGCGCGGGACAAAGACATAGGCGTAAACCCGGAGAGGATGTCTCTCATTCTTGATTCCGTAAATCTCTCGTCCCTTAGGGTTTGGTGGCCCTACGTAAGTGATCTTGTCGATCTCTGCGACATCTCCCAGCCGATTGAACCAGAGGATGTCGTCCACGGCTTTTGCCAATGACTGGACGTCGCTTTGCAGGTCTTCGACTTCACCGCGCAGCCTCTCGACCTCGTTTTCCTGTGCCCGCTCCTGGGCAAAAAGCGCGACGGCGCCAGAGAACAACAGGATGAAACCGACACTGACCAGGCGACGAACCGACTGACGGACTGACATAGGCCTTTCTCCCTGTCATAGAACCGCGAGCGCAAATGCGCCGAAAACACGGGTATTCTCTACCTGGCGCCTGGCCGGTGGCAATGCCCTATGTCAGGTCTTCCTTGAACTCGATCTTGTATATCTGGAGGAAGGTGACGAGGATTGCGGCAACGAGCGGTCCGAGAATCAGTCCGGGCACGCCGAAAAGAGTCAGGCCGCCCGCCAGGCTGAAGAAGACGAGCAGGACATGCAAGCCTTCCGACCGGCCTTCGATGATAAAGGGTCGGATGAGGTTGTCGACGAGGCCAATGACGCCGCCGCCAAGGCACACGAGCACGATTCCTTTCACGATCGAACCCGTCAGGATCAGATAAACCGCGACGGGCACCCAGACCACTGCCGTGCCCACCATGGGAACCAGCGAGAAAACAGCGATAGCGGTGCCCCAAAGCACCGGGTTACTGATTCCCAAACCGAAAAAGATCAGCCCGCCGGCCACGCCTTGACAGGCAGCAGTCGCAAAAAGCCCGAAGAACGTGGCGTAAATGACTTCTTTCAGTCTCTCGACCAGCATCTCCTCGTATTCCGGTGCGAGCGGTACCAGGCGCTTAAGCTCATTAAGCAGCACGTGACCGTCGCGGAAAAAAAAGAACATGCTGAAAATCATGATGAAGAAGTTAAAGAAGAAGAACCCAATGCCGCCGAGGATGGAGGAGTAGTGCTCGAGCAGATAGCCGACCGCCCGATCGACGATCCGCGAAAAAGTGACGCGCAGGTTACGTCCGTCGACGCCCAGGTACCGGTTAACCTGGCTCCACAATTCACGCATGACCGGGTTTTCGATCACGTATTCCTGCTGTTGCGCCGGTTGCCTGTCCAGCTCTTGGCGAACAGAATCGTACGCGGTGTTCAGCTCTTCGAACAGAGCTAGAAAGAACAGCAGCGAGGGGATGATGATCAGGATGGTGATCACCGTACACATCAGCAGAGAAGCGAGGCCTGTGCGCCCCTTCAGTCTGATTCGCAGCTGGCGGTAGTTCGGGTAAAACAGCGAGACCAGCGTCAGCGCCAGGATAATGGAGACAAGAAAGGGCTTCAGCATCTTGTAGAACACGAAAAGGATCAGCAAGAAGACTAAGCCGAAGAAGATCTGCGAGTACTTATAGGTCAAAGGCATGGTCGGTCCGGTTCAGCTCGCCACTTCCGTGCGGTAGTAATAACAGAGATCGGTCAGCATGCACTCCTGGCATCGCGGCTTGGGGGCCCGGCAAATCCTGCGACCGTGATGTATCAGACGGTGGGCGAAAGCGATCCATTCTTCTCCCGGAATGGTCCGCGTCAGGTCATTCTCGATTTTCTCCGGCTCGGTGTGCCTGGTCAGGCGAAGCCTGCCCGACACCCGGGCGACATGAGTGTCAACGACCACTCCGCTGGCAATGCCGAAAGCGGTTCCGAGCACGACGTTGGCCGTCTTCCTCGCCACTCCGGGAAGGCGCAGCAGCTCTTCCATTGATCGCGGCACCTCGCCACCAAACTCGGCCACAAGGGCCTTGGAGGCCCCGATCAGGTTCTTGGCCTTGTTCCGGAAGAAGCCGGTCGATCGAATCATGTCCTGCAATTCCTCCGGATCGGCTTCAGCCATGCGGGCCGCGTCCGGATAACGCTTAAACAGCCCCGGTGTCACCATGTTGACCCGCTCGTCGGTACACTGAGCGGACAGAATCGTCGCCACCAGGAGCTGAAAAGGGTTCTGGAAGTGCAAAGCACAGACCGCGTCGGGATAATGCTCGGCCAGTCTTGCGAGGATTTCCCGAACTCGTTCAGATTCCCGGGCTTTCGCTTTGATTTTTGCTTGTCCGACCGCCATGTCAATGACCATGATAGCACTGCGGTGTGCGCAAAAGACCCCCAACTATCCGTGCTAGAATTCATCCTTATAAGTAGGAAGGAGCGGGGTCAATGCGAAGATTCCTCAGGTTAATGCTGACTGTGGGACTTCTACTTGTCTTTTTTATAGGCCTCTATTCCTATACCGCGCAGGCGACTCTCAAGTATAAGAAAGAAACCGGGAAGAAGTGCACATTCTGCCATACCGACATACCGAGAGCTGGAGACGAAGACAAGAAACTGACTGACGACGGCCGTAAGTTCCAGGAAAACGGGTTCAAACTGACCGACGAGCAGAAAAAGAAGCCTGACTGATCCCGCTAAATGGTGCTGGACAGAGGATTCGGAAGCGCGCCAAAACCATGGTTTTGTCTGCGTCTTCCCCAGGCTTTCCCGGCGTATTCCTTTGCGGCATTATCGGAATTTGGCGAAGCCGGCAGCCCCAATCACGCCGGCCTGTTCACCGAGCGTGCCCCGCAGAATCCCGGTCTCCTCGTAGATCCTGGGAAAACACATCTTCTTTAAATACTGCTTGATCGGGTTCAGCAAGACATCGCCGGCGTTTGCCACAGCGCCCATGAGGATCACCGCCTCTGGATTGATGATGTTGAGCAGGCTGTTGATACCCACCGCCAGGTAAAAACCGGTGCGATCGAAGACCTCGAGCGCCACCTCATCACCCTTGACTGCGGCTTCGTAAACCCTCTTCGATGTCAACGTGTTCTTCTCGCGCAGGAGGGAGGGACGATCGGTCATTAGGGCTTCCGTTGCGCTGGCCACAATGCCGGTTGCGGAGGCATAGGTCTCCAGGCAACCGCGGTTACCGCACCCGCACTGCCGTCCATCCGTCTGGATCACCATGTGGCCCACGTGGCCGGCTATGTCCTGAGCGCCGTGGTGGATACGGCCGCCGAGGATGATGCCGCCCCCGACCCCGGTCCCCAGTGTAATGCCGATGACGTCGTTATAGGGCTTGCCCGCTCCTACCCAGAATTCGCCGAAGGTAGCGGAAACGGCATCATTGTCGATGGTGACGGGGAGCTTCAGCCGCTCGGCCATCATGTCCCTGAGCGGGACATTGACCCACTTGAGGTTAGGCGTGGTGATAACGGTACCGGTTTTCAGGTCCAGGGGGCCGGGCGAACCGATCCCTACCTCCAGGATCTCCTCACGGGTATACCCTTCCCACTCCCAGAGCTTGATTGCCGCCTGGGCCATGCGGTCGATGATGTCCTCGTGACCGCGCTGGATAAACGTTTCGTAGTTTCCCGAGGCTACGAGCTCCCCGTTCGGCTTCACCAGCCCGATCGAAAAAGTGGTGCCTCCCAGGTCAATGCCGACGTAGACAGGTTCCTTCATCATGAGTGTGTGATGGCTTTGGAGTAGAGCTCCAGGTACTGCCGGGCGCTTCTCTCCCAGGAGAAGTCCTCGGCCATGGCGTTGCGCATGAGCTTTTGCCAGACCTCGCGATCGCGCCAGGCCTCGGTGGCGCGCGCTATGGCCTTGAGCAACTCATTCGCGCTGTATTCGTTGAACTTGAAGCCGTTTCCGAGCCCGTCCTTCGAGTTGAAATCACGTACGGTGTCGGCCAGGCCGCCGGTATGGCGGACGATGGGAATGGTGCCGTAGCGCATGCTGTAGATCTGGTTCAGCCCGCACGGTTCATAACGGGAAGGCATCAGGAACATGTCACAACCCGCCTCGATCCGGTGCGCTAACGCGGTATTGAACTCCAGGAAGACCGTGAATTTCTCGGGGCTTTCGCGGGTCAGCTCCCGAAGCGCCTGCTGGTACTTCTTCAGGCCGGTCCCGAGCATCACCCACTGGCAATCCAGTCGATTTAGCTGCTCCCTGGCGTCCAGGAAGAGATCGAACCCTTTCTGATCGACCAGCCTCGAAATCATGCCGATAAGCGGCACGTCGCGGATCGCAAAGCCGCACAAATCCTGAAGCTTCTCTTTATTGATCCTCTTGCCAGAAAGGTCATCAGACGAGAAAGGGGCAAAGATCAGCGGATCATTGGCGGGATCCCAGACCTTCGTGTCGATGCCGTTGAGGATTCCGTATAAGTCGTTCTGCCTCGTCCTCAGGACGTTGTCGAGCCCGTAGCCAAGTTCGGGCGTTTGGATTTCCCGCGCGTATTGGGGGCTGACGGTATTCAAGACGTCAGCGTAGCAAATAGCGGCCTTCATCAGGTTCAAGTGACCGTAGAATTCAAAAGGCCCCATGGCATAGAAGAGGTCATCGGGGAGGCCGGTGAGTGCGAACTTGGCCCTTTCGTAGACCCCCTGATAAGCCAGATTATGAATCGTGAAAACGGTCGAGATGCCGCGGTACACCGGATCGCCGATTCGAGTCAGTTTCAGATAGGCCGGAACGAGACCGGTCTGCGAGTCGTGGCAGTGAATCACCTGCGGCACAGGCGTCATCTGCCTCACTGCGTCTAAAGCTGAAAGCATGAAGAAATTGAAGCGCTCGAAGTTGTCCGAATACCCCTCCCCCGTCGTCGGCTCGTTGTAAACCCCGTCCCGGTCGAAGAACGCGTCGTTCTCAATGAAGTAGTTCCGGAAAGGCGCCTGTTGTTCATCCACGAACAGCGCGCTCGGATAAGCCACTGCGCCCATCTGCACCGGCGGCAAGTCGGCGATTTTCTGGAGTCGGGCCGTCTTTCGCACCTGCCGATGCAGCGGTGTGAAGACCCGCACATCTACTCCGAGATTGGCCAGCGTGGCCGGCAACGCCTGCACCACGTCGGCCAAGCCGCCATCCGTCGCATAAGGTCGAGCTTCGGCCGAGAACATGCACACCCGCAACGGCTGACTGGGATTCGACATATCTAGATTATGATTCCTTTTAGGGGGATCGTCATCCCACCTTTTTCACTTCCCCTGCCAACAAAAATCGAGAATAAAAGCAGTTATTATACCGGCGAGAGGTTGGGGTGTCGACGGGTCCTCACGGACCTCACGGACCCCTCAGGGTTGATTTGTTCCGAATGACAGCGCGAATCTTTTCCGACAGATGCAGACATTTC